>CAZKQV010000012.1:0-73336 GCA_964555015.1 uncultured Eubacterium sp.
TAAGGAATACCTTAGGATTACGAACGATCGCACGTCCCATAGCGACACGCTGTCTCTGGCCGCCGGATAATGCGTTTGGCTTACGGTCAAGTAATTTGTCAAGGTCAAGGATCTTAGCTGCTTCGCGAACCTTTTTGTCAATCTCGTCTCTTGGAACATTACGAAGTTTTAAGCTGAATGCCATATTGTCATATACGGTCATATGCGGATACAGCGCATAGTTCTGGAATACCATTGCGATATCACGGTCTTTTGGTTCACGGTCGTTCATCAATTCGCCGTCAATACGAAATTCACCTTCGGAGATATCTTCAAGACCTGCGATCATACGAAGAGTAGTGGATTTACCACATCCGGATGGTCCAACGAAGATGATAAATTCTTTGTCTGCGATTTCCAGGTTGAAATCAGATACTGCATGGTATCCGTTTGGATAAATTTTCTGGATCCCTTTTAATGATAATGATGCCATAGGAATAATCCCCCTTTAAAAAAATGTAGTATTTGTATGGTTATCACGTCGTTTTACTTCGTTTAGTTTAAAGCAAAATCAGTAAGCGGACAATGTGACGAGTAACTAAAAAAATGAAGAAAAATATAGTTAATCTTAAATAGAAAAACTTAGGTGTCTGTTGAAAAGACCGCATAGTTTATTTGTTACTTGGTGTAAGTAAACGTACAATATTCGTAAGCGTTGATCACCGTTGTATTATGATACCGGTCATAGCGCACGAAAGAATTGCTGTATGATTTGTGTACGTGGCCATGGATGAAATAACGGGGGTTAAATCGATCCATAAGGCCGCAAAATATTTGAAAACCCTGATGGGGCAGATCGGCAGAATCGTTTAGATCCTTTGCAGGAGCATGGGTTAAAAGGATGTCAAATCCCTTGTGGTATCGCAAAGACAGTTCTCGCTTCCACACCCTGCGGCGCATCTGCTTTTCGGTATATTGATAATTACCATCGCGGTATTTCATGGAACCGCCCAGACCGAAAATCCGGATTCCTTCATAATTATAAATTCTGTCATCAATGCAGATGCAGCCCTCCGGCGGTTTTTTGTCGTAATGCTCATCGTGATTGCCGTGTACATATAAAACCGGGGCACCCGACAATGTGACAAGAAATGATAAATAATCCGGGTCTAAGTCTCCTGCGGATAAAATCAAGTCGATATCTGCAAACTTTTTTTTGTCATAATGATCCCAGAAGTAGGCCGATTCCACATCTGCGATGGCCAGTATTTTCATGGCAGGTGGTCCTCCTCTTTACATCCGAGAAGTGTGGTGAGGCTTTTGGCAGGTTCCTGTAAATCTGTTTTAGATGGAATCTGTCCGATCACATTTTCTGCCAGCCAGTTCATAGTAATGATTTCCTCTGGTTTTAATACCTGATCGGCGTCTTTTTGCACAATGCCTTCCTGAGAATACAAGATACCCGAGAAAGGATTAAAATCTCCCCGGCTGATGGTATCCCGCAAAAGAGAAATTAATCTCGCCGTACCAATGGGAAGGCGGTGAGAGCAGACGACTTCCACCATGCCAGAGGACATCCCCCACCAGTAGTTTACGCCTTTTGAGGCGTCTTTTTCATCGTCGGACTTCCAGTTTCCGTTAATCACACTGCGGATCATCCGCTCGTAAAATCTTCCCCAATTCCATACGGGGGCGGCGATATTCCAAACCGAGCCGTCGGGATAAGTCCGATAAAGTCCAAAATGCTGCGAGTAGGTCCCGGGAGCCGTCATATCTTTTCCTGAGATGATGGAAATACCGCGTTTCTCAAAAAAGGAAGGATCGGCCGGATGTGTGGTCTTTGACCATTCCAGGTGAATGACCGCCCGTGGATTGACCAGTTTTGCTCCCAGAGCAAAAGAGTTAATACCGGCGATCTCTCCGTATATTGGATAATCTGCAATGTATCCAAGATGATCGTTTTCCGTCATGGAACCCGCCACGGCGCCCATAAGGAATTTTGCTTCGTACATACGGGCATAATAAGTACGGATATACTTATGAGACGTATTGAGAGAGCAATTTAATATTTTCACTTCCGAGTGTTCGATGGCCGCCTTTAAACTTCCCTTTAAGAAGATAGGCGAAGTTGTAAAAATTAACTGGTTTCCTTCCTTTATCGCCGCTTCCAGTACCTCGTGAATGGTTTCTTCCGTAACATCGTTGTAACAGGAGATGACGATCTGATCAGAAAAAGACTCTTCCAGATATATTCTGCCCAGATCATGGGCGTAAGTCCAACTTGAAACCACAGGGTTTCTGGCATGGATAAAACAGACATGGAGCTGTTTTTGATCCGCCGGAATCAATTGGAGCAGTAAATTTTTTTTGGCAGTTTTTTCTTCGGGCTGCATATGTAAAGAGACCGGCTGTTCCGACTGCAAAAGAGGAAATTCCTCTTTCATCTTTTTAAGCTTCTCTTTCAGGGAAGCGCTCGATTCCTGAACCAGACTCTGATAATCATACAGGTCGATGAAAGTGAGGAAAGCATCGCCGGGAAGTACGCGGTGTTTTGTACCCTGAATGGAATGAAATACTTTGGTAAAAGCGGCGTAAACAGAGTGAAAATCCTGTCTGTCTTTTTCATTCCATAACTCATTGGGATGTTTCCCTACAAGATGTTGCAGCTTTGCAAAACTTCCTGGCCTGGAAAACCAGATATCGTTGATGGAAGAGAGACTATAAAAATCCATAAATTCATAATAGATGCGTGTCTCCTTATCATCAAGCCTGGGAGGAATGACCCTTGTTACTTGTCCGGGAACCGATACGGCGCCGAAATATTTTAAAACGCTGACTCGTTTATTTCCTTCCAATATATAAAACTGATTCATGAACTCATAAGCCTTGATCGGCTCCTGAATCCCTTCATTCAAGTGGGCGCTGCAAAGATTGCACCATTTGGCACAAAATTCAGAATCGGTATCTAAAACAGGGTAAAAGTTTCTGCTAAAAGAATGGCTTCGCCCCTTGGTTTTGGTGCCCACGATCTGGTCAATGGAAATCAGCACAAGCCCCAGAGGAACTTCCGGGGGAGAAATAATGTGCCGCTCCTTTAGAATATCGTCCAGTACAGTGGGAGCCCCGCCTTCCTTCTTTCCTAAATGGCAGGCTTTTTCATAATGTAATCGTGCATCTGTTCTTGTGGCCATAATGGAATCCTCCTATATCATAAAATATGTTAAAGGATTGACATATATTTTCACTAACATAATACCCATATTTTGGCTATTTTGTCAACGTATTTTTCATAATTTTCGAAAAAAATATAAAATTATTCTGTGTATTTCCCTTGTGCCATGAAAGTTATTTTGTTATAATAGGATAAAAAGATGATAAACGTATAATATATTTTGTTGAAGTATATTTTTTTAAGAAATATTATAGCAAAAAGTAAAATGATTCCGAGGCGGCGGGATTGAAAAATAAAGAAGAGAGTAGATTATAAAGTAAAGGAGATTTTAGTATGATAAAAGATATGATTGTAAAGGGAGATTATCTGAATATCCCTGTGGTTCCCGGAAAAGAAGATAAGAAAATTGAATTTTATTTACAAAAGGATGGACAAGAATCCGAAAAGATTTTAGAATTTTTGATTCCCGTTGACACGGAGGCGGATGCGACCTATCAGGAGGCGTTTTATGGACAGATTCCGATGAAAGAGCTTCGGGGAAGCAAAGTCCGGATCGAGGGAGATGTGCCGGAGACTTTTTTAAAGGCGTTGAAAATGGGAGATCAATGGATGGGCAACGTACAAAAAGAAAAAAGACCGGTCATCCATTTTGCGGCAGATACCGGATGGACCAATGATCCCAACGGGCTGGTTTATGAAAATGGAGTATATCATCTGTATTTTCAATATAATCCATTCGACACAAAATGGAATAATATGAGTTGGGGCCATGCGGTGAGCACAGATCTCCTTCACTGGAAGCAAGTGGATTCCGTAATGTTTCCCGACGAGAGCGGAACGATGTTTTCCGGCTGCGCCATTGTAAATGACCGAAAACTGTTAGGGCTTCCCGAGGATGCGCTGCTCTTTTTCTACACTGCAGCAGGAGGAACCGGGGAGTGGAGCAAAGAGCTGGAATTTACCCAGAAAATTGCTTATAGCCTGGATCACGGAAAAACCTTGACAAAGATAGAAAAACCTTGCGTTCCGGTGATTTATCGTGACAGCCGCGATCCGAAAGTTTATTGGCATGAACCGTCGAAGGGATATATCATGGTTTTGTGGCTTCGGGCCAATGAATTTGGCATTTTGCGATCTGAGAATCTGACGGATTGGGAAATGACAGATCAGTTTTCTTTGCAGGACGCCTGGGAATGCCCGGATATTTTTGAACTGCGGTCTCCCGAGGGAGAAACCTGTTGGTTTTTCTGGTCCGCAGACGGATTCTACTTTGAAGGAGAGTTTGACGGCTATCATTTCAAAACAGAAGGCAAGAAAAAACGCGCCTATTTAAACGAGCTGCCTTATGCGGCGCAGACCTACAGCGGAGTGGATGGACGGGTGATTTCCATTCCGTGGCTGAGAGTGAAAAATGACGGCAGATCATTTACGGGATCTTACGGCATTCCCGTAGAATTATCTTGCAAAAAAGTGAATAATAGGTTTATAATTATGCAAAAGCCTGTGAGGGAACTCATGGAAAATGCCCGTTTAATCACGGCGGATCTGACGCCGGACGAGAATGGAACGATCCATTATCACAGCAAGGATAAGGCTCTTGTGGTTCGGATCAAGGCAAAAGAAGATTTGTCCGATATATTGAGTTTTCACATTAACGGATGCAACATCCAGTATAGATCAGAAGCGGGAAGATTCGTGGTCGATGATATCGCTTATCATGTAAAGCCGAATCAGCGGGACCTTCTGTTTGTGGTGGATGACCGCATTTTAGAAGTGTTTTTTGAAGAAGAGGGGCAGCTTGGTACTTTTGAACTATGCAGCGCCGATCTTTCCTTTGCTTTATCGAAGGATTCGGTTTATAGTTTGGAAGTTTTCGAAATCGATTAATATTAATAATGGATTAATATTAACATAGGGCTTTATTTTGGATCCTGTCTGTTTTGCAGACAGGACAACTATATTATGGATAACTTGTATTATGAATAATTATTTTATGAAAGAAAAGGATGAATAATCAGATATGGCCACTTTAAAGGATGTTGCAAAAGAGGCCGGGCTTACGGTGACGACGGTGTCCCGAGTGTTAAACAACAGAGGATATATCAGCGATAATGCCAGACAAAGCGTGGCGGAAGCGATGAAAAAACTGAATTACCGTCCCAATGAACTAGCTCGTTCTCTTCAAAATAAAAGTTCAAACACCATTGGGGTAATCGTACCCCATATCCGCCATCCTTATTTTTCAGAGATGATCAGTAATCTTGAAAATGAGGCTCACAAGGCAGGATACAAAATATTGTTATGCAATTCCCAAGAACGAGATGATAAGATGATGGAATATGTGGAGATGTGCACCAGCAACCGGGTTGCCGGGCTGATACTTTTCAGTGGAGGCGTAGATATGCAGGCGTTTTCCACTCTCGATATTCCGGTGATCACCCTGGAGAGATATCTGGATTCCGGCACGGCTTCCGTAGAATGTGACAATATACAGGGTGGGGAGCTGGCGGCCGAAAAATTAATTTCCTGCGGATGCCGTCATCTGCTGCATATCGGAAGTTTTAAGGATACGCCCATGCCGGCAGATTTTCGAGTGGAAGGGTTTCGCAGCGTGTGTGAAAAGTACCAGGTTCCTTTTGTGGAAATCATGACCGAAGTGAATCAGTTCGATAAAATGGACTATAATGATCTGATCGAACAGACCTTAAAAGAGCATCCGGAAGTGGATGGCCTTTTTGCAAACAGTGATATTATCGCGGCGCAGGCAATTCAGGTGTGCCACAAATTAAAGAAAAAAATACCGGAACAGATGAAAATAGTCGGTTTTGATGATGTGATCGTTGCAACGCTTACGACGCCGCCTCTTACGACCATTCACCAGCCGGTAAAAGAAATGGCAGAGATTGCGGTAAACCTGCTTCACAGTGCGGTGGCAGGTAAGACCGTGGCAAAGCGGACGATCTTGCCGGTACATCTCGTAGAAAGGGAGACAACTTAAAAGTTGTATACAGTCTGAAGGGGCTGTCGCTTTAAGAAAATTTATACTATATATAGTCATGTCAACGATTGATGACAAGTATATATAGTATGAAATGGCTTATTGCGACCGCCCCTTAAATTTTATCAGTTTTAACTGCAAGAGGTTTACTGAAAAAATTAAGCTGGTTGACTCAGATTCAAATTTAAGATAAAATAAAATCAAATTTATATTTTCATAAAAATAAGGAGACTGAACTATGAAATACGTGGAACGCTCATTAGAGCGCAAGTTTTTACGCATGAGTTCTTTTTTTAAGGCAGTTCTCGTAACAGGTGCGAGACAGGTTGGGAAAACAACGATGTTAAAGCACCTGGCGGCAGAGCAAAATCGTAACTACGTCTCTATGGACAACACAATGGTGCGGACACTTGCAAAATCTGATCCGGTGTTGTTTTTCCAGACCTATAAACCGCCGATTATTATTGACGAAATACAAAAAGCGCCAGAGCTGTTTGAACAGATCAAGATCATGTGTGATGAAAGAGAAGAACGCGGTCTATTCTGGCTGACTGGATCACAGCAGTATAATATGATGAAAAATATTCGTGAAACTATGGCTGGAAGAATCGGGATTTTGGAACTTTACAGCCTGTCGAAGAACGAGATCGAGGGGATTGATTTCCCGAATGAGCTTGATTTTTCGCTGCCCTGTTTACTGCAAAGACAGCCTCTTACGAAAAAGAATGATATCGTAGATGTGTTTGAACATATCTGGCGCGGAGGTATGCCGGACGCGTTGTGGGCTGATGCAGAGCAAAGGCAAGAATATTTTAACTCCTATATTGAAACTTATCTCATGCGAGATGTGTCCGAAGAAGGAGGCATTACTGATACGGTTCGTTTTCGCAAATTTCTGAATGCTTGTGCCGCTCTGGTTGGGGAACAAGTTAATTATAAGAATTTAGCAGATGCGGCAGAAATATCACAGCCAACGGCAAAAAAATGGGTACGCCTGCTGCAAGGTTTAGGTATTATCTATCTGCTGCCCCCTTATGCAAATAACGAACTGAAACGCCTTACGAAAACACCAAAATTGTATTTTTGCGATACGGGTCTGTGCGCTTATCTGTCGATGTGGCTCACCAGAGATACGCTAATGAATGGGGCAGCCAGCGGACACTATTTTGAAAACTATGTTATAATCGAGCTGCTCAAGAACTTTGCCTATGCGCCTTCTAAAGTTAACCTGACCTATTACCGGGATTCCAACGCAAAAGAGATTGATGTCTTTGTGGAAGAAAACGGCGTGATCCATCCATTGGAAATCAAAAAGTCGGCAAATCCAGACCGAAGGGAAGTTAAAAAGTATGAATTGCTTGATAAGACAAATATAGAACGAGGCAGTGGTGGTATTGTCTGTATGTGTGAAGAAGTCATTCCGATTGATACCAAAAATTGTTTCATTCCCTGCAATTTAATCTAAGTTAAAACAGTCTGAAGGGGCGGTCGCATAAGATAATTTATACTATATATAGTCATGTCAACGATTGATGACAAGTATATATAGTATGAAATGGCTTATTGCGAACGCCCCTTAATTTTTATCATTTTTAACCGCGAGAATCAGAACGCCCTGGTGGCGGGGCAAAATTCGTGTGGTTTATTTTGAAATTATTCTTATCAGGGTAACGCTGTCTCCCAAATGTTCCGTGTTGGAGATGATCACAGCGTATAGAGGTTCGTTTTCGTCGGTTTGATCGTACTTTTTTGCAAACTCCGTACCCGTTAACTCCACGGCGTAATCGCCGTCGATGCCGTCGCTTGGATCAATGTTCCCGTATTCGTCCATCTGGAGATTGGCGGTGTTATGATCGATCATATTTCTTTCGGAGAGAGTGCTGTAAAGCTCCTTGGGCAGCCCTTCCTCCAGAGGAAGGCAGGCGTTGATGGCCAGAAGATACTCATACATATCTGCGTTGCAGATTGCAACATCCATGCGTCCGGAAGAGATCGTCGTCATGACTTCCAATTCGTGAAGGTAATAATATTGATTATCATAGTCAAAAGGCTGATCCTGGTTAACGTCCACATCGCCGGATTTTCCATCCTTTTTTAATTCCTTCTCAAACTTCTGAAACCAGGAATCACAGTATTCTTCACTATTTAATACCACGCATACCCGAAGGCGGCAGGGCTTTTGCCCTTCCCAGAGCATATGCGCAAAAATGCCGACTACCAGAAGGAGCGTTGCGGTCAAAACGATGGGAAGTTTATAATAATCCCAGATAAAAATAATCCGTTTTTTTCCTCGAAGCCTTTTAAAAGTATTCCAGTTTTCTTTTGATCTTTCCGAAAATAAGGAAGAATGTTTTTTGGTCTTCTTTGAGTCTTCCATATGATTTTTCATAAGTGAATATTTCTCCTATTCGTAATGTGGCGGGGTTACTGTCAAGTAATGATTAGTAAACACATTATTTTTTATTGTTTTTTTTGCCAACGATTATTTTACAGTGTCGGTGGTGAGCACAAAGAAATCTACAGCAACCATTTATTTACATCATCGTCCGGATTTATCACAAAATCGTCCGGGTTTTCCATCTCGTAAGGAGTAGGAAGATATGGAGCAAAAATCCCAAGCAAAACATTGGCGTGGATTTCCGCCACCAGACCAAAAGCGATTAAAATCAGTCCCGGAGCCAGATGGCAAAGCCACAAAGCGGCCAGAAGGACAAACATCATATACAAAGTTTTAGGTAAATGTCTGATGCAGGAAGTAAATGCCCAGATCAAAATTTCTTTGTTGGTCCGCTCGAACTTAGAAAGGATCGGAAATACATATAATGTGACGGCGATCCACAAAAGAAATATCACAAGAAAGAAGAATAAAAAGAAGGAATAGATTCCTCTTCCAGCGTGATAACTCAAATACATATCTGCCGACAAAAAGAGTCCGAGCAGCGTAAGAGGGATCCCGAGCTGCAAACCTTGCTTGAAGTTTTGTTTAAAGGATTTGAAAAAATCCCTGGATACGTAACCGCCGTCTCCCCGTATGATACCAAACATACTATAGAATAAAGCGGTGGTGGCGGGGCCTATGGTAAAAAGCGGGATACAGCACAAAAGCCAGAGGATATTCAATACGAACACGTCAAAGATTCTTCCCATTGCTTTCCAAAAAGGGCTGTTTTGATCAAAAATTTTATTCATAGCCGGTTTTCATCCTTTCTTGTTATAGTTTTTTTTGTTATTCTATCAAATAAACTATAATAATGCAAGATGTAATATTAAAGGATTAACATATGAAAAATAAGGAAATAATTAAGAAGTTATTACCAAAAATGGAGAAATAAAAAGAAGAATTAAGGGGATATTATAATAAAACAAAAAGAAAAAAGAAAAAATCCTTAAAAAATATATTAATCGATTGACATATTTATCAAAGGGTGCTATATTTAGCTTAGCCGATGTGTGTTGTTTTTTGACGAGAAGATAAGATTGCTAGCGTCCTTATCTTTTTGATAAAAAACAGAATGCGGATGGTAAATAGGGGAGGGAGAAGGATGTCCCGACTCAGATGTATTGAAATTACATTATTTATGAGGAGGAAATGATTATGAAAATCAAAAAGCTTGCTGCACTTGGTCTTGCAGCAACCATGACAATGTCCCTCGCAGCTTGCGGCGGCGGAAGTGATTCATCAGGGGGAAGCGATGGAAGCTCCATCACAATTTTTAACTCTAAGATTGAAGTTCAGGAACAGTTTGAAGAAATGGCAGCAGAGTATTCTGAAGCTACCGGCGTGAACGTGGAAGTATATTACTCCAACGATACTGTAGCTGCTCATCTTGCCACAAAGTATTCTGCAAACGATCCTTATACCATCGCTATGGTAGATGCAAAGGATGTTTATAACCTGGCAGAAGAATATGCAACAGACCTTACAGGAGAAAAATGGGTAGAAAATACACCTTATGCAATCTCCGTAAATGACAAAGTAGTTGGTTTCCCTGTATGTGTGGAAGCCCGTGGTATTGTTTACAATGCTGATGCGATCGAAAAGATCACAGGCGAGACTTTTGATCCTGCAAGCTGCGCTACATTAGATGATTTTGAAGCGCTTTGCGAAAAGCTTGTAAAAGGCGGAATGGAAGCTCCTACCGGCGTAATGAAAGAAGACTGGTCTTTGGCAGCACATTTCCTTGCTGAAACATATGAAGAACAGCCGGATGTAGAAGCATTCATCACAGATCTTTATTCCGGAAAAGCAGATCTTGCAAACAATGAAAAATGGAATTCTTTGATGGATACTTTTGATGTGTTAAAGAAATACAACTACGCAGCAGATTCTGCGATCGCAGCAGAGCGTGAAGTGACAGAACAGAAACTGGCAGAAGGCGAAATCGCATTCATGTTCGGCGGAAACTGGGATTGGTCCATGATCGAAGCTTATGATTACAGCGAAAACATGGGTATGATGCCAGTACCTCAGAACACAGACGACGGAACCAATAAAAAATTAGTCGGCGGCGGATCCAAATACTTTTTCATCGATTCTTCTGAGAACACATCTGATGAACAGCGCCAGGCTGCAAAGGATTTCTTAAACTGGCTCGTATTTGAGGAAGACGGAAACGCATTCTTAACAGAAAAATGCCATCTTGTTCCTGCATATTCCAACATCGAAGCAGCAGGTCTTGATCCATTGGCAATTTCTGTAAAGAAATACGCTGATGAAGGCGCATTAATAGATAACTACAACTATCTTCCAGATGATCACATCTCCATTCCGGGTGCAACCATGCAGAAATATCTTGCAGGACAGATCGACCGTGCAGCTCTTGCTAAAGAACTGGAAACATACTGGAAGTCAGCAACTCCTATTGAACACTAAGATTTAAAAAGGGAGCATTCCGGCAGCTTTAGCGCTGCCGGAGTGTTTCACAAAAGAAGGGAGAAAAAAGAATGAATCGAAATAGTATGTCCTATAAGAGCAAACAGTATTTGATGTTTGCCGGGATTTCTACCCTGATTTTTGCAGCAGTAGTTATTGTGCCGTTCATTTATGGTCTTTATCTTACGTTCACCAGTTGGGACGGTGTTTCCAAATCCAAACCATTTGTAGGTATTGCAAATTACATCTCTACTTTCCAGGATTCCGCTTACTGGGCGGCCATGGGAAGAACCTTAATTTACACCTTTATCGCCGTGATCTTAGTTAACGTCGTAGCCTTTATTTTGGCTTACATGGTAACAAGAGGCGTAAAGGGACAGAACTTCTTCCGTGCAGGATTCTTCGTACCAAACCTGATCGGTGGTATCGTTCTTGGTTATGTATGGAAGTTCGTGTTTAACCGTGCTTTTGTAGCTCTTGGAACTTCACTCTCTGTCGGCGTCTTGTCCACATCCTGGCTTGCGACCACAAGCGGAGCAATGTTATGTATGATCATCGTATCCGTATGGCAGTATGCAGGCTACATGATGCTGATCTACGTAGCAGGATTTATGAGTGTATCCAATGACGTTCTGGAAGCGGCAAAAATTGACGGCTGTACAGATTTCCAGACAATCGTACATATTTCCGTACCGTTGATGGTTTCTTCTTTCGTACAGTGTTTATTCTTAACACTTACAAGATGTTTCATGGTTTACGATGTGAACTTATCCTTGACAAATGGAGAACCTTTCGGAAGTTCCGTTATGGCGGCAATGCACGTGTACAATCAGGCCTTTACTTATAAGAATTATGGTACTGGTCAGGCGGAAGCCCTTGTACTCTTTGTCGTTTGTGCGGTGATCGGCGTACTTCAGGTTTATATTGGTAAGAAAGCGGAGGTATCAGCATAATGGATAAAAATGCAAAAGCTGCTCGAAATAAGAAAATCCGGCACGCATTGATGCTGGTTCTCTTAGTAGTTTTATTTATCTGCTTTATTTTCCCGTTTATATTGGTCATTATCAATGTATTTAAAACAAAAGCAGATATTACAACGGATCCGCTGGCGCTTGTTGGCGCTCATGGATTTACCTTTGACAATTTCCCGAACGCCATGGAGAAAATGAACTTCTGGCGCTCCTTCGGAAACTCACTGATCATTACAGTATTGTCAACTATTTTTACATTGCTTTTAGCTTCCATGACAGCCTTTGTAATCGTACGTAATAAATGGAAAGCGACAGCATTGTTATTTGCACTGATGATTGCCTCCATGGTAATTCCGTTCCAGGTATTGATGATCCCTCTGGTTTCTCTTTACGGCGGTATCCTTGGTATCTTAAATCATCGTGCCACATTGATATTCATGCACGTTGGTTTTTCCCTTTCCATGGCGACCTTTATGTTCCATGGAGCCATCAATACAAACGTACCGATCTCTCTGGAAGAGGCGGCAACCATCGACGGCTGCTCCCGCTGGCAGACATATTGGAAGATTGTATTCCCACTGTTAAAACCGACGATTGCTACGGTAGCTATCATTGATGCTATGGCATTTTGGAACGATTACCTTTTACCAAGTCTTGTTCTTGCGAAAAAGGAACTTTATACACTTCCGATCGCAACACAGGTATTCTATGGTACGTTCTCCACAGATATTGGTCTGATCATGGCCGCATTACTGCTTGCTATGCTGCCTATTTTGATCTTATATCTGTTCTTACAGCGCTACATCGTGGAAGGTGTTACAGCCGGCGCTGTAAAATAAACATATTTTAAACTCAATACTAACTTTTGCTTAGAGTTTTGAAGGAACTCCCTGTGCCGGATGCTAGCAATATTATAGGGTGCGGGGAGATTCTTTCTATTGCGGCAGTAATGTGATCGTAACAGTAAACAGACGTTATCCTTGATTTTAGCCGCGGCGGATGCGGCCGGAAGGAAATTATGAGTATAAGATTTGAGAATAATAAGACATTTACAATAGATACTGATCATTCAACTTATCAGATGATGGTGGATCCATATGGATATTTGATCCATCTTTATTATGGAAGGAAAACGAAAGGTCTCATGGATTATCTTTTGGTTTATGCAGACCGGGGCTTTTCCGGCAATCCTTACGGCGCCGGGAAAGATCGTACCTATTCAATGGACAACCTTCCGCAGGAATTCCCTTATAAAGGAACCGGGGATTATCGTAGTACGGCTTGTATCCTTCGGGATGAAAATGGAATGGAAAGCAGTGATTTTAAGTATCACAGCCACAAGATTTATGATGGAAAATATTCGTTAAAAGGGCTTCCGGCGGTATATGCCGATGAGAAGGAAGCGCAGACTTTGGAAATAACTTTAAAAGACGCCCTAAGCGGGGTGGAAGTAATTCTTTTATACGGGGTGCTGCCTCGTTATGATGTGATCACCCGCAGTGTAAAAATAAAAAATGCGGGAAAAGAAAAAATAATAATTCAGAAAATACTCAGTGCCTGTCTGGATTTTGTTTCAGGCGAGTACGATTTTATGACTTTCTATGGCAGACACGCCATGGAGCGCCTTATGCAGAGGACTCCGGTGGTTCATGGCAGCCATAGGATCGGAAGCCGCAGAGGGACTTCCAGTCATCAATATAATCCGATGGTGATATTAGCAGACTCCAAAGCCACAGAGGACTTTGGCGACTGCTACAGCATGAGCTTTGTTTACAGCGGAAGTTTTGAAGCCGAAGTGGAAAAAGACCAGTTTAATCAAACCCGTCTGCTGATGGGAATCCAGGAAGAAGGCTTTGACTATCCTTTGGAAAGCGGAGAGGAGTTTACCGCCCCGGAGGTTGTCATGGGCTATAGCAGTCAGGGATTCAATCAGCTTTCCTGGAATCTTCATCGCTGCGTAAGAGAGCATATTTGCCGGGGAAAATACAAAACGCAGCCTCGGCCTATTCTGGTCAACAGTTGGGAAGGCTCTTATTTTGACTTTGATGGAGAGACGATCTATCAGTTGGCGGTGGAAGCAAAAAAACTGGGGATGGACATGGTTGTCATGGATGACGGCTGGTTCGGAAAAAGGGATGATGATCACAGCGGACTTGGAGATTGGTTTGTAAATGAAGAAAAGCTGGGAGAGTCTCTGGGACATCTTATCACCCGGATCAATCAATTGGGAATAAAATTTGGAATCTGGTTTGAACCGGAATGTGTCAATGAAGACAGTGATCTCTACCGCAAGCATCCGGATTGGGCGCTGTCGGTTCCCGGAAAGGATCCTGTGAGGGCAAGATATCAGCTCGTTTTGGACTATTCCAGAAAAGAAGTGGTGGACGCTGTTTTTGACATGGTTTGTTCCGTAGTAGACCAGGGAAACATTGAATATATAAAATGGGATATGAACCGCAGCCTTTACGACGTATATTCCCGTGAAGCAAAAAATCAGGGAAAGGTTTCCTATGATTATGTTTTAGGATTATACGATTTTTTAGAGAGACTTTGTGCGCGGTATCCCGATCTGCTGCTGGAGGGATGCAGTGGCGGAGGCGGACGTTTTGATCTGGGGATGATTTATTATTCTCCGCAGATCTGGTGCAGTGATAACACCGACGCCATAGATCGAATGAAAATACAGTATGGGACTTCCTTTGGTTATCCGATCAGCTCTGTGGGATCCCATGTTTCGGCGGTGCCAAATCACCAGACCGGAAGACATACCTCCCTCCATGTGAGAGGTACGGTAGCCATGGCCGGGACCTTTGGCTATGAGCTGGATCTTGGAAAAATGACCGGGGAAGAAAAAGAGGAAGTAAAAGAACAGATCATTCGGTATCGAAAGTTTGCGCCTTTGATCCAAAACGGACGTTATTATCGTTTGACCAATCCGATGGCAGAGGAAGCGGGAGCGTGGGCTTTTGTCTCTGAGGATCAGTCGAAGGCTCTTGTAAATATCGTGCTGCAGGAAATGCACGGAAATATGACGAATTGTTATATTCGCCTAAAAGGGCTTTTGCCGGGAAGATACTACCTGGATGAGGAAAGTAAAAAGAGATATCCTTCCGATGCGCTTATGCAGGTCGGATTACCGATTCCTATCGAGCTTGGAGAGTTCCGGGCATATCAAATTTATTTTGTATTAGAGGAGTAGAAAAGATGGCAGCAGGGAGAAAACGGACAAAACAAAAGACGGCAGATCATGCAAAGACAGTAAAAAAAGAACCGGTCGGCAAAGAGCCAAAGATTGTAAACCATTTGCAAAACGCCAGGGTGGAAAAAACTTTGGAAAATGTCGGAAAAGAAAAAGGGGATGAGACATTTTATTTTAGAATGCAGCGTCACCATGACGAGTTAAAATGGCTTTACATGGAACTCTACGGAAACGATTCCATGTTTTCCGAGCTTTGCGATCAGATTTATGCCTTTTATCAGCAGCGCAGCAAAGGGCTTAAAACAATGGATCTGGAAAGGGAAAAGAATCCGGACTGGTATAAGAAAAATGATATGCTTGGCATGATGTTCTACATCGATAATTTTGCCGGAAACATAAACGGAGTAGAATCAAAACTTGATTACATTGAAAAATGCAACGTGAATTATATACATCTTATGCCGTTTCTTGATACCGTGGAAGGAAGGTCCGACGGCGGATATGCAGTGGCAGATTTCCGTAAGGTGAGGGAAGATCTTGGAACGATGGAAGATCTTGAAAATCTCACAAGAGCGTGTCATAAGAAAAACATCAATGTTTGTATGGATTTTGTTATGAACCATACTTCGGAAGATCATGAGTGGGCAAAACGCGCCCGCAATGGGGAAGGCGAATATATGAGCCGCTACTTCTTCTTTGATAATCCGACCATTCCAAATCAGTTTGAACAGACAGTGCCGCAGGTGTTCCCTACTACTGCGCCGGGCAACTTCACATGGCTGCCGGAGTGCGGGCATTATGTTATGACAACCTTCTATCCTTATCAATGGGATCTGAATTATCTAAATCCTCGTGTTTTTAACGAGATGATGTACAATTTCCTTTATCTGGCAAATAAAGGGATCGATATTATTCGTATCGACGCGGTTCCATATATATGGAAGGAACTGGGAACGCAGTGCCGAAACCTGCGCAGAGTACATACCATCGTTCGAATGATGCGAATTATCAGCGAGATCGTATGTCCGTCGGTGCTGCTCCTCGGAGAAGTGGTGATGGAACCGGAGAAGGTAGTGCCTTACTTCGGCACGGTCGAAAAACCGGAATGTCATATGCTTTACAATGTGACCACCATGGCGACTACCTGGCATACTGTGGCGACAAGAGATGTGAGCCTGCTGAAAAAACAGCTTGATATTGTAAGCGGCCTGCCGAAAAATTATGTTTTTCTGAATTATTTACGTTGTCACGATGACATTGGATGGGGACTGGATTATGAGACGTTAAGCTGGAAAGGACAGCAGGAAGTTCCCCATAAAAAATATTTAAATGATTATTTTCTGGGGATCGCCGGAGCCAGCAACAGCCGGGGAGAATTATATAATTCGGATCCATTGACCGGGGACGCCCGTTTTTGCGGAACCACCGCCTCCATGTGCGGTGTGGAAAAAGCGGGATTTGAACAGGATGAGGCGGCCATGGAAAAAGCGATCTCCATGGATCTTATGCTCCATGCTTATATGTTCATGCAGTCCGGGATTCCTGTCATCTACAGCGGAGACGAGATCGGCCAGGTAAACGATTACAGTTATAAAGAAGATGAGAATAAAAAAGAAGATTCCCGATATATTCACAGAGGACCGATGCAGTGGAATTTGGCAGAGCTCATTGACGACGATACCACAGTCCAGGGGAAAATCTTTAAAGGTCTTTCCAGGTTGGAGCAGATTCGTAAAAAAGAAAAAGCTTTTATTTCAAGCGGAGATATGTGGACGGTAGAAACCTACGATCCTTCCGTGCTTTGTATCGGACGTTACTATGACGGTGATAAAATATATGGAATTTTTAATTTCAGCGAATACGACAAAACCGCCTGGCTAAACGAAGAAGGACTTTATGAAGATCTTCTTACCAAAGAGCAAAGGCAGATTCGGGCGGTGAATGTTCCGGGATATGGCTTTTATTGGCTAAAGAAAATTTAGCCAGCCAGTATGATTTAGTAATTATCATTTTTTTGTACTTCCTGCGGTTTTTATTCCTCCTCTTATCGTGAAAAAAGTATTATTACAAAACAATTTCTTTGCCCGACGTTGTTTTATGATCAATGTTTAGAAATTGCAGGAAGGAAAAAGCCTTACAACACCATAAAAGCTTGTTGTAAGGCTTTTTAACTTTTTAAAAGGAAAGGTTGTGAAAAATAGGCAGAGGTTGCGAAGTGTGAAAAAAATCAGAAGAAGAAAAGGAGAGAAAAATGGCTTTATTACACGTTAACTTTTTTTCAAATGTATTAAAACTCAGTATGAATATGGATGTCATCCTGCCCCAAAAGACAGAGGATCAAATCGGGATGAAGACGGTGGGGACGCAGGGAAAATGCAAAACGATGTACCTGCTTCACGGTATGAGTGACGATCATACGATCTGGCAAAGGCGGACTTCCATCGAGCGTTATGTCAGCGAGCTTGGAATCGCAGTGGTGATGCCGACTGTCCATCTGGGATGGTACAGCGACACGGTTTACGGCATGAAATATTGGGAATTTATCTCAAAGGAATTGCCTGAAATTTGCAGAGAATTGTTCCCGCAGTTGTCGGACCGTCCGGAGGACACTCTTGCGGCCGGATTGTCCATGGGCGGATACGGAGCATGGAAGCTGGGACTTGGCGCTACTGAGACCTTTGGGGTGGCTGCCTCTCTTTCCGGGGCGTTGGATATCGCCCATCAGCATACCGAGGTGGGAGAGGAAGAAACGATTTTAGGAAATGTATTTGGCAGCCAAAAAAATATTGAAGGTTCCGACAACGATCTTATGGCCCTTGCAAAGAAAAAAGTGACAAAAAATCAGAAACTTCCAAGATTATATGCGTGGTGCGGCACCGAAGATTTTCTTTACGAGGATAATAAGAGGGCATGGGAATACGTGAAAAAACTTGGATATGATTTTACCTATGAGGAATCGCCGGGGGATCATCAGTGGGAATACTGGGATGAAAAGATAAAGAGCGTTCTCACATGGTGGTTAAATTCTTGACAAGTTATGTAACTGCGCATATGATAATAGTGCGCTGTTTAATATTTTCAGAAAGGAAATAAAGCTTATGGATGGAAAAATCAGAAAAACGAAGATTATTTGTACCTTGGGACCGTCTACGGAAGATGTGGACATTTTACGAAGCCTGATGCTGGAAGGCATGAATGTGGCCCGTTTTAATTTTTCCCATGGTACTCATGAAGAACAAAAGGCAAGGCTTGATAAGTTGGTGGCGCTTCGGGAAGAACTGAATCTGCCTATTGCGGCGCTTCTTGATACGAAAGGTCCTGAGATCCGCCTGAAGCTTTTAAAGGACGGAAAGGCATTCTTAAAAGCAGGACAGATGTTTACCTTATCCATCGGAGATGAACTGGGTGATGAAAACGGCGTGTGTATTACTTACGAAGATCTTTATAAAGATGTGAAGGTGGGAGACCGCATTTTGATCGACGACGGATTGATTGAAATGACCATCACGGCAATTAACGGGACCGATATCGTATGTCAGGTGGAAAATGACGGAATGATTTCTAATCGTAAGGGCGTCAACGTACCGAATGTTGAACTGTCCATGCCGTTTATCAATGAAAAAGATTATTCGGATATATTATTTGGTATTGAAAATGACTTTGACTTTATCGCCGCATCTTTTACCCGTACTGCGGATGACATTTTAGAGATCCGTAAGATTTTGGAAGAGAAAAACGGCAATAACATCAACATTATCGCTAAGATTGAAAATAAACAGGGCGTGGATAATATCGATGAGATCATCCGGGTTTCCGACGGTATCATGGTAGCCCGGGGAGATATGGGAGTAGAGATTCCGTTAGAAGATGTGCCGGTAATCCAGAAGATGATCATCGAAAAAGTGTATAAGGCAGGAAAACAGGTGATTACAGCTACGCAGATGCTGGATTCCATGATGAAAAATCCAAGACCGACCCGTGCGGAAGCTACCGACGTGGCCAATGCGGTCTATGACGGAACCAGCGCCATCATGCTGTCCGGAGAAACGGCTGCCGGCGCTTATCCGATCGAGGCGCTTCGTACTATGGTAAAAATTGCGATCAGGACAGAGCAGGACATCGACTACGGAACCTTAATGCGCAAGAGAGATGTGATGATCAATCCGGACATCACCAATGCCATTGCCCATGCAACCTGTACTACGGCGATGGATTTGAATGCGTCTGCGATCATCACCGTATCCAAGTCGGGACGTACCGCCCGCATGATCTCAAAATACCGTTCCGACTGCCTGATCATCGGAGGCAGCATCGATAAAAAGGTTTGCCGCCAGCTTAATATGTCCTGGGGCGTTACGCCGATTCTCATTGACGTACAGAGCAATTCCGACGAGCTCTTTGAACACGCCGTATCCAAATCCGTGGAACACGGCCTGGTCAAAGAAGGAGAGATCGTCGTGATCACCGCCGGCGTGCCGCTTGGGGTATCCGGAACGACCAACTTGATCAAGGTTCATGTGGCCGGACATATTTTACTTTCCGGAAAGGGAATCAATGACAAAGTTTCCGCCGGAAACTTATGTGTGGCAGAAAGTACCGAGGACTTAAAGAGAACCTTCAAAGAAGGAGATATCATTGTCACGACGGACACGAACAATGAGATGATGGATCAGATTCGCCAGGCGTCGGGACTGATTATTGAAAAAGACAGCGAAAACGCCCATGGGGTGATCGCAGGATTAAGTCTGGACATCCCGGTGATCATGGGAGCAGTTAACGCGACAAAGCTCTTAAAATCCGGAGCGTTTGTAAAGATGGATTCCGAAAAAGGCGTGGTGAGCTGCAACTAAAGGTTTTGTCCTAGTCTCTTAATATTATTGCATTCAATACAAAAGATAGAATAAAAGGCAGGCGATCGATATGATTCATGAATTTTCACCAATCCGTTTTGATAATCATTATTCTGCTGACAAAAAACCAGGAGCAAACAGTAAAATGCTGCTTTTTTATGGTGAGAAAGTAATGATTGGGAAAAAGGATGAGGTAATCTATTATCCGAAATATTATGAGATAGAAAAACAGATAGACGGAGTAGTTTACCTGTTCTCTGAGGATGAGAATGATTATTATCTGGGAAAACCGAACTGTCCGGCAGAACAGATCAAAGGGTATATACCTGTTTCGGCAAGGGAACTTCGAGGGGCGTATCCGGTAAATGAAGCATTTGCAGCGATGACAGCGCAGCATCTTTATCGGTGGTATCAAAATTCGAAGTATTGCGGACGCTGCGGGCATAAAACCGTACTTCATAAGACCGAAAGAATGGCAAAGTGCCCATCTTGCCATAATCAGATTTATCCAAGAATTTCGCCGGCGATCATTGTGGCGGTGACCGACGGAGAGAGATTGCTTCTTACAAAATATGCCGGGAAACTTAAGAAACATTATGCGCTGGTCGCCGGTTTTGTAGAGATTGGAGAAACTGCGGAGGAATGTGTTCGCCGTGAGGTCATGGAAGAGGTGGGAATCCATATCAAAGATATCAGATATTATGCCAGTCAGCCCTGGGGCTACGAAGGGAATCTGATGCTGGGATTTACGGCTCGTTTGGATGGTTCGCATAAAATCACGCTGGATAAAGAGGAACTTTCCACCGCCGTCTGGTTAAAGCCGGAAGAAATCGGAGAAATCGAAGATCGAAGCAGTTTGACCCGGGAGATGATACATAGATTTAAAAAAGGGCGTCTGTTTTAATAAAAAAACATCTGAAAATGTTCGTGAGTGTACGAATGAATTTTCAGATGTTTTTCTTTTTTTAAAGAAATTCAGAAAAGCCGTACTCCTACGGCCATTTCATACTGTGCTTTGTGCCGGTCTAATACCAGCGCTTTTGGATAACCGATCACGCCATGCCCTTCATAAGGATCGTTAAAGTAATAGTACGCGTCGTCATAACCAACCATAAGCATACAATGTTCGTTGGAGATCCACGTAAAAGTTTCGCCGGAATCCAGCAGTTTCCATGATGGACCGATGATAGGCTTTTTCATATCGATACACGCCCAAAAGATGACAGGCATTCCTTTGTCAAGATAACGAGCGACTAAAGTTTCGATGGGAGTATGACTTTCATCGATGGCCTCATAACAGATGTGGTCTATCTGCTGTGATGTGTTGTTTGGTAAAATGGACGCATCCTTGCGGTTTGTGCCGTATACGGGCTCCTTTTGATGAAATACTTTGGTCAGCGCTTTGCAGATCACAGGAGGATAACAGCCGAAATCGTCTTCGCAGTATGGACTGCCGCAAAAATGCTTCCGGGGATCCGGCCCGTAAAGCTGTCCGTTTTGCATGACAAAATTTTGGCAGTCCAGATAATCCTTAATAAATTCATCGACCGAAATATCATATCCCAGAAATCGAAGGAGCATTACGGCAGAAACGCTTTCGCAGCCTGTGGGATAAAGTCCCTTTTGACTAATGTAGGGAACATCGATCTTTATCATTGCAGAGTCTCCTTCTGAGATTTAGAGCCAATGTATTTTCTCATAAAGGTCAGTACGATTAATAAGATCGCCAGGCTAAGGCCCAAAGTAACCCACCATATTCTTACAAAGCCGGCGATCAGATAGCCAACAACACATACTACGGCTACCACGGTGGCGTATTGCATTTGGGTGGATACATGATTAATGTGGTTACTCTGCGCACCGGCAGATGACATAACGGTGGTATCGGAAATCGGGGAAATATGGTCTCCGCAAACTGCGCCGGCAAGGACGGAAGATACAGAGATTACCATCATTTCCATGCTGTTTCCGCCCGGGAACATGGCGATCACGATGGGAACGAGAATCGCAAAGGTTCCCCAACTGGTTCCCGTAGAAAAAGCAAGGAAAATTGCGACCAGAAACATGATCGCCGGAATAAATACGCTGGCAGAAGCGCTGCTGCTAACGGTATTTTCCACAAAAACAGAAATGCCCAGGGCGTCGCCAACGCCTTTGAGCGACCACGCAAAAATTAAAATCGCAACGGCAGGAATCATTAATTTAAAACCTTCCACAAAACTGTCCATGAAGCCCTTAAAGGTCACCACTTTTCTAGGAAGATACAAGATCAGCATAAAAAATATAGTAACCATAGTAGCAAAAATCAAACTGGTTTCTGCATCACAGCCTGCAAAAGCATTGATGATATTGGTGGCTCCGTCGAGATAGCCGGTATAGATCATAGCGCCGATGGCAGAAACAATTAAAACAGCGACCGGAAGAATCAGGTCAAAAACTCTTCCTTTCGGGCATACTTCCTCTTCCTTTACCCGATCAAATTCTTCACCGCCGCTCGTAAACAGATCGCCGTTTGCCGCATTTTCTTCATGCTTTTTCATCAATCCAAAATCAAAGCCGCTGATGGTAATATACAAAACCATAACAAGGGTTAAAAGGGCATACAGGTTGTAAGGAATGGTTCTTAAAAATAATTGAAAGCCGGTGATGCCTGCGTCTTTTGGAACGTAGGAATTTACAGCGGCGGCCCAACTGGAGACCGGAGCGATAATACATACCGGAGCGGCCGTCGCATCAATAATGTAGGCAAGCTTCGCACGGGAAACTTTAAAACGGTCGGTAACAGGCCTCATAACAGAACCGACAGTGAGACAATTAAAATAATCGTCTACAAAGATCAAAACACCAAGCCCGGTCGTTGCCAGCAGGGCGCTTTTCTTTGATTTGATTTTTGCGCCTGCCCATTTTCCGTAAGCAGAAGAACCGCCGGACTTTGACATCAATACGATGATCATACCAAGTAAAACATCAAAAATAAGAATATTTAAGTTCATGCTGCTTTTCATAATGTCAAAAAAGGTGACAAAGGCGTTCCACGGATGAAAATTAGTGCATAAAAGGGCGCCGACCGTGACGCCGATAAACAGGGAACTGTAAACTTCTTTTGTGACTAATGCGAGTACGATCGCTAATATTGGCGGAAGAAGAGACCAAAAAGTCCCGAAAAACATAGAAGTGTCCATAAATCTTTCCTCTCTTTCTTTTGTACAATGATTCGGGAATAAAATCTTGTTGCAATTATTTTATAGGATATCGGAGAATTATACAATAAAAAACCATTTATTTTTCACCATAGGGAATTGTAATGAATATAATGGAAAAAAATACTGGATGATATGTCTTTTTATATAATTGAAATATAAGAGGTTTGGAGCTTGGAGGTTGTCATGAATTTCAATATAGTTCTGGGGATTTTAATTCCTTTTTTGGGTACATCACTGGGAGCGTGCTGCGTATATTTCATGAAAAAACAAATCAGCTCTTTTATTCAAAGAGGATTGAGTGGATTTGCGGCGGGAGTGATGATCGCAGCATCCGTATGGAGCCTTTTGATTCCGTCCATGGAGCAATCTGTTAAGATGGGAAAATTTCAGGTTTTGCCTGCGACAGTCGGATTTGGAATAGGGATTTTATTTATGATTGTTTTAGATCGGCAGGTTTTACGTATTTATGCCGCCGTAGAAAAAGAGAAAAGAAAGAAAAGCAGTTTTCAAAAAAATTCCATGTTGTTATTGGCGGTAACGCTACACAATATTCCCGAAGGAATGGCTGTGGGAGTAGGGTTTGCGGGGGCTATGAAGAGTAATATGGCGCTCACTTTTACGGCGGCTTTGGCATTGGCCCTTGGTATTGCGATTCAGAACATCCCGGAGGGAGCGATTATTTCCCTGCCATTAAAAGCGGAAGGAATGTCAAGGAAAAAAGCCTGTATTTTGGGAATCTTGTCAGGCGCTGTGGAGCCTCTGGCTGCTTTTTTGACTGTTCTGGCCTCCGGGTTAGTGATTCCGATTTTGCCCTATTTATTAAGTTTTGCAGCGGGAGCAATGGTTTATGTAGTCATTCAGGAACTGATTCCGGAAATGGCCCAGGGCAGACGTTCTTATATGGGAATAGGTCTGTTTGCCCTGGGATTTGTGACTATGATGTCCCTGGATGTGATTCTTGGATAAACGATAAAATTTTACTGTCTGTTTTTGCAGCGCTTTTTCAAAATAGAGTGTACAGATGTGTTATGCATTTATAGATTTAAAAGCTGCTGGAGCTGCGTCTTGCTCAGCGAACCTTCGGCAGAAGCCGTACACTTTCCATTTTTAAAGACCTTAAAAGTTTCCGGATTCTGAACACCGTAAAAGGAAGCCAAAGACGTCTCCTTTTCAATATTCATTTTTCCGATGGTGACGTTTGGGTTATCATTTGCAAATAAATTAAGTTGAAGCATCTGCCAGTTATCCTTAGCTCCCTCGGAATTATGGCAATATAAAATGACCGGATGGGAAGAATGGTACAGTATGCTGGAATAATTTTGATTGGTAACTTGAACAGACATAAAAACCCTCCTTATCTGATATTTTTCAGTATGTGCAGATAAAGAGGGTTTATTCTTTATAATTATAATCCTTTGTAAGGCTTGTGAGGACGTTTTTCTAAAAAGGCCATGAGAGCTTCGTGGCGGTCTTCGCTTTCGTAGCATTCGGAGAAAAGCTTAGTTTCGAGTGCAAAACTATCCTCTAAGCTTAAAGAAAGTCCATCCCTCGCGTCCTTTTTGAAGTTTCGCACGCTGACCGGAGGACAGTCGGCGATTCCCTCGGCAATTTCTTTTGCCTTTTTAAAAAGCTCTTCTTCTGTTGTCAAATATTCGATGATTCCCAGATGATAGCATTCCTCGCCTCCAAGCTGCCTGCCGGTAAGGAGAATCTCCATGGCGCGGGAATAGCCCACAGTTCGGGTGAGCAGTTGAGTGCCGCCCCAGGAAGTGATGGAACCAAGTCTCACAGAAGGCATTCCGATTTTTGCCCTTTTTGTGGCAAGCGTGAAATCGGCGGCCAGGATCAGCTCAAGACCTGCCCCTAAAGCGTAACCGTCAACGACACAGATGACCGGAACGGGACAGCTTCGGATCGCTTTTATGGTTTTTAAGCCGTGGAGGGAAAAATCCTTTGCATTGTCCGAGTTCAGCTTTACTTCTTCCTTTAAGTCTCCTCCGGCAGTAAATGCCTTTTCAATGGAACTGTTGATGAGGATCACCCGGACGTCTCCATCCGCGCCGGCGCGTTGAATGGAATCACAGAGTTCTTCATGCATTTGGTGGCAAAATGCATTTAATACTTCCGGGCGATTTAGTGTGAGCGTTAAAATATGATTTTTACGAGTTTCTATAATGTATTTCATTATTTATTTGCCCTTTTCTTTTCTAAAAATAACCTGTTAGTATAAATAACCTGTTAGCGAAGGACGATGTTGCCGGTGATATTGGAAAGCTTCATATTATAATATGGTTTTTTTCCCAAAGTTCCGGTTACGGTTTTGATATTTCCCGGTTTTTCTTTGATAACAAGTCCTTCGTTGGCGGCTTCAATCTGTCCTCGTTTGCTGATTCCGTCGACAATGATTCCGGTATCTGTCGGAAGCGTGAGACAGATGTTGCCGTGGAGGGTGGTACATTCCACGACATTATCCATACTATGGAACGCAGCCTCAATGGCGCCGGATGAGGTGCCGAGCTTTGCGCCTCCGTCAATACAGTTTGCAGCGATGGCGCCGGAGGTACAGTGAAGATCGGTAAATCCGATACTGTGTTCGATCTGGATGGAACCGTTGGAAGATACCAGATGGATCCGCGGCGCGCTAATGGTCTTTAACGTGATATTTCCCTCATTAGTTTCTGCAGAAAAACGGGAAAGGGTCCAGTTATCATCGGAAGTGATATGACCGTATTGGGTGGAAAGATTTAACTCTCCGTTCCAGTTTTCCGGGAGGAAAATAATGACATAATTATTTCGGTTGACATCCTCTCTGCGGCCATAGCGTATCGTTGTCTTAAATCGGTTCGAAGTAACCTTGCCAAGATATTCATAAGCAGTTTGTCCGATAAATTCGTGAATGGATAAAAGACCGTCTGTAGATTTTTTTAAAAAGATAGTTTCCGCCTGATAACCGATTTGCAGATTACCCACTGAGGAAATGTCCAAAGATATGATGTTGTCCGGCTTTTTTTCGCAAACAGGATCTTGTGTCTTCGCTTCTGTTTCTGCGTTAATGTGGTGAAGTGTGTCATTTTTTTCAGATGGAAGTGTTTTTTTCTTGCTAAACATACTGATTCTCCGTTCATTTTATAAAATTAAGACAAAAAATGGAAGGTATTGTCTTTAAAAATACATCCTTTATTATAGAATATTACGAAGCAAATGGCAATCCCTTGTCGTTTTTTTATAAAATTTGCCTTTACAGTAGTTTTGCAATATGTTAAAATAATGTAAATAAATGATGAAAATGTATGACATCATAAAATTATAGAGAAATTATTGGAAAATTGCACAGTCCGGCAAGTTTCGATGGAATTAAAAGGGAAACCAGTGAGAATCTGGTACGAACCCGTCACTGTGATATGGGAGTCGTATTACATATGCCACTGATGATATTGGGAAGGCGTAGTACGGCGATGATCAGAAGTCAGGATAACTGCTTGCCAGGGATTTTGTTTACCCCCACGGGTTACTGGGGATATCAATATGTAATCATTTTATCTTTAGAATTTCGATCGTATCTTAAATCTTATGTAAGAATTCTAAGACTGTGTTTTGATAACAGCCTGTTGCCTCCTTTTCTTAGTATGCAGCAGGGTCTTAGATTTTATTTTTCTTTTTTTCTCCCATTTTTTACAATTTGATTTATTTTATTATGCGTTATATTTTACTGTAGTAAGCGAAAAAACTATGGATTTCTTCTGCCCTATATGGGCGTTTTTTCCTGTTTGGTTTTCTATAGCCGTTTTCCATGGTTAATGGAAGATTTGCGGTATATAGTATTTGTTTTGCATACTTTATTTTAGTATATATGATTATGATATTACTTCATTTTTGACTGCGCAGCAAAAATGAATGATATACTCGCGTAAGCGAAAGAACAATTTAATATCAAAGGAGGAAGTGTTTTGAGTGTAAAACAATTGGGCAAGCGTTTGCTACAGATCGTAATTGTTTTGATTGGTATCAGCTTTATTACGTTTTTTCTGGTTTACCTTGCTCCAGGCGATCCTGTCAAAACGATGTATTCTGCGGCAGGAATTATGCCCTCTCAGGAAGTATTAGAGGAGACGAGAGAGCAGATGGGACTGAATGATCCTATGCTTGTACAATATGGACGCTGGTTGTCGGATTGTCTTCATGGCGACTTTGGTACTTCATATTCTACAGGACGGTCAGTGACCTCTCTTTTGCTGATGCGTTTGTGGCCGACATTGAAGCTTTCATTACTTTCCTTAGTATTCATGTTGATCGTTGCGGTGCCTTTTGGTATGCTCTCGGCAGTATACAAAAACAAACCCATCGATTATCTGGTAAGAGGAGTGACCTTTTTAGGAGTATCCATGCCAAACTTCTGGGTAGGTACTATGCTTTTGCTTGTATTTGCTTTAAAATTAAAGCTTTTGCCTGTGGTTTCTTCTCTCGGAAGCGGAATACAGGGGATTCTTTTGCCGGCGATCACATTGGCCTTTGCCATGGCGGCAAAATACACAAGGCAGGTCAGAACTGCGGTGCTTGAAGAATTAAATCAGGATTATGTTGTAGGTGCAAGAGCAAGAGGAGTGAAAGAAAGCGTGATTCTATGGAAACACGTATTTCCAAACTCACTGCTTCCGCTGATCACCATGCTTGGTCTGTCCATGGGATCTTTGCTTGGAGGAACTGCGGTGGTAGAAGTGGTATTCACCTATCAGGGCTTAGGTAATCTTGCGGTATCGGCGATTACCTCCTACGATTATCCTCTGATTCAGGGGTACGTACTGTGGATCGCATTAATCTATATGGTGATTAATCTTATTGTAGATATTTCTTACAATTTTGTGGATCCTAGAATGAGAGAAAAGAGGTAGAGTGATGCAGAATTTCATAAAATTTTCCAAGAAAAATAAACAGTTTATATTTTTTGCCATTCTTGCCATCATCATTATTTTAATTGCCATATGCGCTCCGCTGATCGCTCCTTACGATCCATACGAGTCCGTCTTGAAGGATGCGCTGCTTCCGCCGGGAGGTGATCATCTGCTTGGTACGGACAAACTGGGAAGAGATATTTTTTCCCGTGTTCTTTATGGCGCAAGGATTTCTTTGTCATCTACCTTTATCCTTGTGTGCTGTATCTTCGTAGTAGGTACGGTTCTTGGAATTTTATCCGGCTATTTCGGCGGATGGGTAGATGTGATCATTATGAGAATTTCAGACATGATGGTTTCCTTCCCTGGTATGGTAATCGCCATTGCCATCGCCGGTATTTTGGGACCGAGTGTGACCAATGCGGTAATTGCGATCACCATTGTCAGTTGGACCAAGTACGCAAGACTGGCAAGAAGTCTGGTTCTTAAGATCCGTCATAAGGATTATGTTTATGCGGCGGTCGTCACAGGATCCAAGACGATGTATATATTAAAACAATATATGCTGCCGAATACTCTTCCTACGCTGGTGATCACAGCGGCAACGGATATCGGAAGTATGATGCTTGAATTGGCTGGACTTTCCTTCCTGGGCTTTGGCGCACAGGCGCCGGCAGCAGAGTGGGGAGCCATGCTCAATGAGGGACGAGCTTATATGCAATATTGTCCTTGGCTTATGATTGCTCCAGGTATTGCGATTTTCATCGTAGTTGTTGTATTCAACCTTTTAGGAGACAGTCTTAGAGACGTACTGGATGTACGTGATGAATAATGTATTCTTTGGAATGTCTCAGGGGACATATCCATTGATTAATATGATTTTAAGAAACAAAAAACGAAAAGAGGTAGGGTTAACATGAGAAAATTAAAGAAAATCGGTGCTGCTTTACTGGCAGCAACTATGGCAGTGGGAATGCTCAGCGGATGCGGCGGCGGATCAGGCTCTTCTGATTCCGGTTCTGGTTCTGCTTCCGGAGACGGCAACACATTGAATTTCGGATGCTTCGTTTACTCCAATAACTTTGATCCGGCTATCGACCAGAACTCAGCATGGATGTGTATGCGTCTGGGAATCGGAGAAGGATTGTTTAAGTTTGATGAAGAGATGGTTCCACAGTATCAGCTTTGTGATGATTACACGACCAACGAAGATCTTACAGAACACGTTCTCCATATCAGAGACGGCGTTAAGTTCTCCAACGGAAATGACTGTGACGCACAGGCAGTAGCAGACTCCTTAAATCGTCTTTTCACTGTGACAAATTCCGATAATACACTTTACGGTGCAACAGCATCCCAGTATATCGATTTTGCAAGCTGTGAAGCAGATACAGAAGCAAACACAGTTACGATTAAAACAAATACACCTGCCGCAAACTTAGATGGTTCCCTCAGTTTCCCATTCTATGCTATTATTGATGTAGAGGGTGATATCACTGATGAAAATCATTCAGACAGTAAGGCTCCTGGTTATTCACCTGTAGATGTGGTTGGTACGGGCCCTTATGACTGTGTGGAATTTGATGATACTACTTCCAACGGTAAGTTGGTAGCCAACGAATATTACTGGAATGGAGACGTTCCTTACGATACCATCAACTTTATCCATTACGCAGAAGCAGATAAGAAAGCAATGTCTCTGCAGAGCGGTGAAATTGATTTAACAGAAAATATCACAACAGCACAGGATCTTGAAACATTAGAGAATGACGATGCATACTATGTATCTCAGGCTACTGGTGTTCGTTCAGGTTTCGCTTATGTAAACTTTGATAAAGTATTAGGAAATGACGCTCTTCGTCAGGCTGTTATGATGGCAGTAGACGGACAGACCATGTGCGACGTGACCGTTGGCGGAATGTACACATATGGTTATGCAGTTCTTCCATCCTCCCTGTCCTATGACTATGATAAGTTAAATTATAAATTTGGCTTTGATGTGGAAGGTGCGAAAAAACTTCTTGACGACGCCGGAATCAAGGATACAGACGGCGACGGAATCCGTGAGATTGACGGTGAAAACATCAACTTAAATTATGTAACATATGTGAATAGATGCTTAAATGACTTTGCTCAGGCAGTACAGGTTGGATTAAAAGAGATCGGCGTAGGATGCAGCGTGAACGTAGTAGATGATCAGACTTTATGGGATGAGCTGGAAAAAGCAGATTATGACTTATGTGATGTAAACTGGACAACAGTTGGTACTGGTGATCCTACAGACTACATGAGAAACTGGTATGCTGGAAAAGACGGCGCAAACCTCTTTAGAGAAGGCGGTAATGGCGCAAACTACTGTGGTTATGAAAATGAAAAGTATGATGCGGCATTCGAAAAATTCTTAGAGACCACAGACGACGCTGAAAAAGAAGAATTGATCCTTGAGATGGAACAGATTCTGTTGGATGACGCTGCCGTATTAGTTCATGGTTATTACAACTCTACTATGATCAGTAACGCGTCTAAGGTTACTGGTGCAGAGATTGCTACAATTGACTATTATTGGTTATCCACTGCAATTAAACCTGCGCAGTAAGTTCATAAACTGATAACTGTAAGAAAAAGATGAGATAAGATCCGGGAGAAAAGCAAAAAAAAGTCTGCTTTTCTCCCAGGAAATTATAAATTTAGCGGGAGGTTTCTATGCTAAAAATCGAGGATATCACCGTTCAGTACGGGAAGAATCCAAAGCCGACAATTGAACATTTTAACCTTGATATGAAGCAGGGTGAGATTTGCAGTGTTGTCGGTGAGAGCGGCAGTGGAAAAACAACGGTAATCCGGGCAGTGCTCGGTTCCCTCCCAGGCGGAGGAAAGGTAACAAAAGGAGATATTCTTTTCGAGGGAAAATCTCTTCTTAGCTACGATAAAAAGCAGTGGAGAGATTTACGTGGAAGCCAGATTTCCATGATCTTCCAGGATTCCGGCGCAATGATGAATCCGATTCGGAAAATCGGAGGGCAATACGTAGAATATATCCGAACCCATCAGGATGTTTCCAAGAAAGACGCATGGGATATGGGAATAGAGATGCTGGAAAAAATGCGTCTTCCAAGTGGAGATAACATTATGAAAAGTTATCCTTTCCAGCTTTCCGGCGGTATGAGACAGAGGGTTGGCATTGCCATGGCAATGACATTTCAGCCGAAATTACTTTTGGCGGATGAGCCGACCAGCGCTCTTGATGTGACGACACAGGCGCAGATTGTTCGCCAGATGATGGAATTAAGAGACGACTTTGGAACAAGTATTATCATTGTTACCCATAATATCGGTGTTGCTGCTTATATGGGTGATAACATTATCGTTATGAAGGACGGTAAAGTAGTTGACGCGGGCGACCGCGATAAAATTCTGCACCATGCAGATGACAGATATACCCGTTATCTGATGAAAGCAGTACCGGCAGTAGGAGGGGAAAGATATGTTTGAGAAAGAGAATTTAATCTTAGAAGCAAATCATGTCACCAGAAAGTTTCCTGCTTCGGAAGGCCGGGTGCTGTTGGCTAACGATGACATTAATTTAAAACTCTATAAAGGACAGACCCTTGGCGTCGTGGGTGAAAGCGGATGCGGAAAAAGTACATTCATGAAAATGGTTGTGCAGCTTGACAAACCCACCGAGGGAGAAATCCTTTTCCGCGGAAAAGATATCACGAAAATGAAAGGAGAGGAAATGCGGGCAAATCGCCGTCATATTCAGATGGTGTTCCAGGATCCGGCAGCTTCCTTTAATCCAAAAATGAAAATACGTGATATCATTTGTGAACCGCTATTAAACTTTGGATTAATCAAAAAAAGTGAAAAAGATGCTGTGGCAAGAAAATATCTCGAGATGGTAGAGCTTCCGGGAGATTTTGCCGACAGATATCCGCATAATATGAGCGGCGGTCAGAGACAAAGGATCGGAATCGCCAGAGCGATCGCCCTCGAGCCGGAAATTATCATGTGTGATGAAGCAACCAGTGCGCTGGATGTTTCGGTTCAAAAAACAATCATTGAGCTTCTTGTAAAACTGCAAAAAGAAAAAAATATTGCAATGGGCTTCATCTGTCATGATATGGCATTGATCTCTCAATTTGCCCATCAGGTAGCCGTAATGTACCTTGGCAATATCGTCGAAGTGCTGCCGGGAGAATCGGTAACGACCAACGCAAAGCATCCTTACACACAAGCGCTTCTTGCAGCAGTATTTGATCTGAACATGGACTTTAATAAAAAAATCGAAAGTATCGAAAGCGAAGCGCCAAGTCCTCTTGACGTTCCGCCGGGATGCCCGTTCCAAAACAGATGCGAATACTGTACCGAAAGATGCAAAACAGAAAAACCAAAACTCAGGGGAATTGGGCCGAATCACGAAGTGGCGTGTCATTTGGCAAAACCTGATAAAGTAAGTTGACAATCGATCAACAAGTAAAGTAACAATTTATCAACACTCAATTAAAATAATTTAAAACGTTTCTTCTCATAATATTATAAAAGGGGCAGTCGGGTAATATAAACCGGCTGCCCCTTTCCATCACTCAGGGAGTTATTTTCTATTATTATCATTATTATCAGAGTGCGACTTGCCTTTTAATGACTCCAGGCGTCCATTTCCGCCAGAATGCGGTCTGTCGCTTTTCCGTCGCAGCTTCCCATGAATTTATTTCGGAAACTGCGTATTTTCTCTATATCAAATCCTTTTTCGGCGGCGAAAATGGCCGAAAGGAGTTCGTCCTGGTTGGAGACGACCGGTCCCGGGGTGAGTTCAAAATAATTATAATAGAATCCTCTCCAGTCGCAATATTTTTCATAGTCATAAGCATAGAAGATCATTGGCTTTTCAAAAAGCGAATACTCAAACACCAGGGAAGAATAATCGGAGATACATAGATCTGCGCAGCAAATCAAGTCCTCAATGGTTAAAGTATGACTCACATCAAAGGCAAAATCCGAGGCTTCTTCTGGAATGACCGGAACTTTTTTGACAAAAGGATGGTGTTTGCATATCAACACATAATCCTTTCCCAATTCTTCTTTAAATCGTACAAAATCAATTTCATCAGGAGCGGCGGCGCTGCTCACCCTTCCACGGAATGTCGGGGCATATAAGATGATTTTTTTGCCCTTTGCTTGGGAAACAGACCGATAAACATTTTCCCGTTTACTTTCGATGTAGGCCGGGTCATAATAAACGTCCGTGCGGCTTACTCCCACTGCCTTTACTATGCCGGGAGAGAGGTTCATGGCTTCTTCATAAGCCCAGCATATTTCCGGACTGCTTACCGTAACCAAATTAAGATTGTTATAGTTAGGATATTGATCCAGCTCTTTGCCGGAAGAACCAAACAAAAGATTGGCAGTGCTTCTTCCAAACTTCTTAAAGGCGCCGCAGGCGTGCCAGATATTGATCGCCATAGTTTCCTTCCGAAGAGGAATGGAAGAAAGGATCAGACTGGCGTCATCGACAATGACATACTCAGCTCTGGCGAGCTTTTCAAGGGCGGTTTTAACATTGTTGGTGTATTCCTTGCCCTTGGAAAAATTAAACCGGACAAAGGCCGTATCCACTTCATATCGCTCAGACTCCATCAGTCTGTCATAGAGAACCTGGTAAGAATTTGAAAGGGTTTTAAAACGCATCTCCAATAATAACACCCGGCCCTTTATTACAGGCTGTTTGCACAGAGAGCGATAATAATGAGGATAGTACCATTTATAGCGGTAGTATTTGTATAGTTTTCGTAACGGATTTAACAGTTTAGATATCATTTGTAAGACTCCTTATAAACCTATGAAAGAAACAAACAGGGCAAAAAGGCTGCCGATGATTCCCGTCACAGATATTAAAATAATATATTCTGACAATAAAGAAACTGTGTTTGTGATATCGAAATGAAAATAAGAGCATAGGAAGGCGATGATCAGAAAAATAACTTCCAACAACAACGCTCCCTTGCCGGCAAGTTTCAGATCGTTCTTACTTAATTCAAGGTTGAGAGAGATCCCGATGGTCATATAAATAAATATGAGCAAGAAAAGAAAATCGGTTCCCGTCATCTGACCTAAGCAAGTCTTTATACTATACCACCCGCCGCTAAAAGATGCAAATAATGTTTTGATGGAAACCGGAAGGCAGTAGTATGCCCCTAAAATCAGCGAAGGTCCGATAATCAGAGGCCCGATGCCGACAAAAAACTGCCCCAGATCGGATTGCAGCCTTTGGAGCGGAGAATTTTTTTTGTGGTGCATTTTCACATAACCCAAGGTTCCCTGGTTGCCTCTTGATCTGCGGATCGTCCGATAAAGGCAAACTTTATCAATATGATAGCCAAATAGAAGCCCGAAAAGCAGATGGCTCAATTCATGGACCGGAATACCAATCAGATTAAAAAAATCAAGGATTAAGATCCCGTGATCATTCTTCAAGAGATTATTGAAGGCATACCGTCTTAAAGATCCTATGATAAGTCCAAAACATAGTAAAAGAAAAAAGATTTTGATGTTCAGCAGTACAAAAATTTCAATCATGGTATCTCCTTATAAATTTTGCTTAAATTTTTCCTCAGATTTTATAATTATACCATGTAAATTGTAAAATCTTATCTTGCAGTTTCATTTTTTTCTATATATAATAATAATGATATTTAATCAAAAGAGAAGGGGAGAAATATGGCAGCATATATCGTTGGCGTAATTATCATTGTGTTTGTAGTCTGGCTGATTGCATACCTGATGTCTGCAAAAAAGAAAGGCATTCGTGAGGATGCACTAAAAACTGTTCTGGAAAGCCGGAAAAAACCGGAGGCTTCGACGTCCGAACCGGGAAGTGAAAATCAAGCCTCGGAAAGAGGTACGCCGGATGCGGAAGAACCGCTTGGAGATTCGGAGGAGCCGCTTGAAAGCTCGAAAGAGCCGCTCGAAGAACAGGATCATATGGCGTCGGATGCGGAAGAACCGTTCAAGGAACAGGATCCTGGAGCGTCGGGACAGTATCATGTGACATCCGATGCGGATGAAATCCGATCCGTTCAGGATACACCGCAGTTTTCGGCAAGACCGATCACTGAGGAAGTTCTTTTCCCAGAGGATGAGAGAGAACGGGAAGAGAAGAAAAAAGAAGAAGCCGAAAGAGCGAAGAGGGAAAAAGAAAAACAGGACGCAAAGTTTGTTTATTATTTCCTTAATAATCTTATGAAAAAAATGTTTTATCATTACAGGACAAGTACCTGGCAGGATTTAAAGTCCGTTGAGATTGCCAAAGAAATGAAAGAATGTGATATGGAAACTGTCAAGGCATCCCTTCCGGAAGAAGAACGCCAGCTCTTAGAAGAGGTTATGGGCTGCATGGTACTTAGGGCTAATGAATATACGATTATTAATTCGCAGCAGCTTAAGGGTGTATTTTGTAAGATGGTTTTACCATTTTATCCATGTTACAGTCATGTTTTTGGAAATGAAATGCGTCACACCACATTTTTAAACAAAACAACACTGTCGTTATTCCATCACCTGTCAGGGAAGAAATTCCGTGTCGGTTATAAAAATAGATATTCCAATTCAGTTACCGCCTTTGAATGGCAGGGAGACAGATACAAAGTTTATCGAAAGGACGGCAGCCTGATCTGTGACGCCGTTTTTAAGGATGGAAAGATTTATGATGGGTTTGCAATAGAAATGGCAGAAGAATTATCTAAAGACGAATGGACCGTGGAGAAGACGGGAGTTTGGAGAAAAGGAGTATATCAAGAGGACAGTCTGCACTATTTCTATAAAAAGAACCTTGTAAATAAAGATTAATTAATGGAGGTTGCAATTTCTATGTTTACAAAAATGAAAAATGATCTGAAAGAAAAAAATCGTACCATCGTTTACACTGAGGGCACAGACGCTCGTATTTTAGAATCTGCGGATAAATTGACCAGAGAAGGCGTGATGGACGTCATCCTTCTTGGCAAGGTAGAAGAAGTAAAGGAAGCTGCAAAAAACGGCGGATTCCAGATTGATAAGTGCAAGATCATCGATCCGTTGGAATATGACGAGATGGACGCTATGGTGGAAGAAATGGTAGTTCTTCGAAAAGGCAAAATGACGCCGGAACAGGTGAGCGACGCATTAAAACACTCCAATTATTTCGGAACCATGCTGGTAAAAATGGGTAAGGCAGATTGTCTCCTTGGCGGAGCAACCTACTCCACTGCCGACACGGTTCGTCCGGCTCTCCAGTTGATTAAGACCAAACCGGGAAATAAGATTGTAAGTTCCACTTTCATCATGGTAAAAGGCGAAGAAAAGCTTGCCTTTGCAGATTGCTCAATCTGTATCGATCCTACGGAAGACGAGCTGGTGGAGATCGCCATTGAAACAGAAAAGACAGCAAAGATGTTTGGCATCGACCCTAAGGTTGCGATGTTATGTTACTCCACAAAAGGCTCCGGAAAGGGAGCAGACGTTACAAAGATGGCCAACGCCACCGCAAAGATTAAAGAAGCAGCGCCAGACATGGACATCGAAGGAGAGATCCAGTTCGACGCAGCAGTTTCTCCGGAAGTGGGACAGTTAAAGTGTCCGGGCTCCGCAGTGGCCGGTCATGCCAACACCTTCATCTTCCCGGATATCACATCCGCTAACATTGGTTATAAGATCTGTGCCCGCCTTGGCGGATACGAAGCTATCGGTCCGGTATTACAGGGATTAAACGCACCGATCAACGATTTAAGCCGCGGCTGTAACGCAGACGAAGTATATAAGATGTCATTAGTTACCGCATCATTAAGCTAATTATATTTTACGGGAACGATTTCCTTCGGGAATCGTTCCCGAATTTTTTTACTTTGGAAATAATAAGCACAGATAATAGTAAAAAAACATCTTTTCTTTATATTATTAATTTGTTATAATCATAACATGGATTGATAAATAATCTACATAGTAAGAAATTTCTGTCGGAGATATCTTACAAAACGCCGAAAAAATTTTAAGGAAGGATGGTATTTTTATGGCAAACATTATTATTAGCCCAAGCAAGTATGTTCAGGGTAAGGGGGAGCTTGCAAATGTAGCAGAATACGCTGTAAAGTTAGGTAAAAAGCCTTTTATCTTAATCAGTGAATCCGGTAAGAAACGTGTCGGAGGCATTATTGACGGCAGCTTTGAAGGAACAGAATGCGAGCTTACTTACGAAGCTTTCGGGGGAGAGTGTTCCAGAAATGAGATTAACCGTCTCGTGGAAATCGTAAAAGAAAAAGGCTGTGATCTCGTTCTCGGCGTAGGCGGCGGAAAGATTTTTGATACGGCAAAGGCTGTTGCATATTATGCAGGAACTCCGGTAATCGTATGTCCTACGATTGCAGCAACAGACGCTCCATGTTCCGCTCTTACTGTAGTATATACCGACGACGGAGTATTTGAAGAATATCTCTGGCTGCCAGCTAACCCTAATGTAGTATTAGTAGATACTGATATCGTTGCAAAAGCTCCTGCAAGACTTCTTGTTTCCGGCATGGGCGATGCGCTTGCAACATATTTTGAAGCAAAAGCTTGTCTTGATACAAATGCTTCCACCTGCGCAGGCGGAAAAGCGACCATCGCTGCTATGACTCTGGCAAGAGCTTGTTATGACACTTTGATCGCAGAAGGCGTAAAAGCAAAATTAGCGTGTGAACAAAATGTTTGTACCACAGCAGTGGAAAAGATCATTGAAGCAAATACTCTGCTTTCCGGAATGGGCTTTGAGAGCGGCGGACTTGCCGGCGCACACGCAGTACATAACGGATTGACCTGCATTAAAGATTGTCATCACTTATATCATGGCGAAAAAGTTGCTTTTGGCGTACTGACACAGTTAGTATTGGAAAATGCAGACGAAGATTTGCTGGATGAAGTGATTGGATTCTGTATGGAAGTAGGACTTCCAACCACATTTGAAGATCTTGGAATCACCAATCCGGACAAAGATGTTTTGATGGAAGCAGCTACCGCAGCAGCATCTCCAGACGATACCTGCCACAATGAACCAGTGGAAATCACTCCGGAAAAAGTTTATGCAGCTATGGTTGCAGCAGATGCGATCGGAAGATACTACAAAGGACTGTAATAGACTTTAATATTATAATAGGCTTTAGTACAAAGATCAGAAACGATAACAATGAATAAATAATAGTAAGAGGGGGTCTCAAAAGTCATGAAAAAAGGACTTGAGGGACGCCCTCTTTTTGTTACTTTTTAGATGTTCAAATTTGTTACTTATTTATATAGACTATTATCATATCAAAAAAGTTTCGGTGATCATAATTTTTTTTGGGGGAATATCAAAAAAGAATTTAAAACATAATAAGAGAGAAAAAGAAAATAAAAAATCCGACGATAAAGTTCACAAAATGTTCACAAAATTATTAGCACTCAGGGTTGACGAGTGCTAAAATAAGTGTTATATTACAGATAGAACAAAGGAGATGAGAGTTAAGGATTGAAAAATAAAACATCCTGAACTTAAATTTACCGGTTCCATGAAGATCTTGTTGAATCATTATTATTATAGAAAAGGAGCGATGACTTATGTTGATGCCTAGTATTTTTGGAGAAAATTTAATCGATGATTTCTTTGGATTTGATTATCCTTTCAGAGGATACCAGAGAAAAAATGACAGCACCCTCATGAAGACAGATGTGAGAGAACATCAGGATGGATATGAATTGGAGATCAGCCTGCCGGGATATAAAAAGGAGGACATTCAGGCAGAATTAAAAGACGGATATCTGACCATTAACGCTTCCACATCTCATCAAAACGATGAAAAAGACGAAAAAAGCGGGAAATATATTCGCAGGGAAAGATATTGTGGATCTTGCAGCAGAAGCTTTTTCGTAGGCGAAGAAGTGACACAGGAAGAGATCAAAGCAAAATATGAAAATGGTATTCTAACTCTTGCAATCCCGAAAAAAGAAAAAAGAAAACCAGTGGAAGAAAAGAAATATATCGCCATCGAGGGTTAATTGGCACCTTTTAATACATGGGCTGTATGGAACACCATGCAGCCCTCTTTTATATAAGTCATTTGAAAAGTATATGTGAAATAAAGCATTATTTTGTTTTGTCTGTCAGCAGGTAAAATAGTTCACAACAAACACGCTTCGCACCTTTCGGTCTCCAGAGAAGCACTCAGAAGTGTTTGCTTTAGAATATTTTCCCGCTTTCCAGACAAGCATAAAAATAAATGTTTATTATTAGATGTTTTTAAAAAAGGAAACTCTCAGAAAGGGCATCCGCATGAGAAGTGCTTCGCACAAAATTAAAGAGGTATTAGCTATGGTTCGGAAAAGAGATTATTATGAAGTGTTGGGTGTAAGCAAAAATGCCGATGCAGCCGCCATAAAAAAAGCGTACCGGAAACTGGCAAAAAAATACCATCCGGATACAAACAAAGGAAATGAACAGGCGGCGGAAAGATTTAAAGAAGTATCGGAAGCTTACGATGTTTTATATGATGAGGAGAAAAGAAAGAAATACGATCAGTTTGGTATGGCCGCATTTGACGGAAGTATGGATAGCGGTTCTTATCAGTCCTACGGAAATCCGGGATCAGGTTATAGAACGTATCACTTTGAAGGTGGCAGTATGGGGGATATTTTCAATGACTTTTTCGGAGGAGGATTTCACACCGGAAAATCTGAAGGATTCGGAGGATTTGGAAGTTTTGGGGGCTTTGGAGGTGGAGATTCCCGGGGGTTTGGAACGCATTCCTGTAAAGGAAGAGATATCAATGCAAAAATTCACGTGACATTCGATGAGGCAATTGCAGGATGTGATAAAATAATATCTTATCAGAATGAAAGCGGAAAGAAACAATCCTTAAAGGTCCATATTCCCGCAGGGATTGACACAGGCAAAAAAATCCGTCTGCAGGGAAAGGGAGAGAACGGAGAAAATGGCGGGCACTCCGGCGATTTATATCTTGAAGTGGTTGTCGGAGAAAAAGCCGGATATGAGCGAAAAGGACAGGATATTTATACAACAGTGCAGATTCCGTACACTACGGCCGTGTTTGGCGGAGAAACCGTTGTTCCAACGCTATATGGAAAAGTCAGCTGTAAGATTAAAGAAGGAACGCAGTCCGGCACGAAAATCCGTCTTTGCGGTAAAGGAGTCGTGAAAATGAATCAGCCATCCCAAAAAGGGGATCAATATGTTACAATAGAAATTCAAGTACCACGTACCCTGAGCCAGACTGCAAAACAAAAACTGAAAGAGTATCAGCAGGCTATATAAAAAATTACTATCAAATGAACGATTTGTTCCTTTTGGATTCCCAAGGAAAATGCTATGCTATAAAAAATGTAATTATGGATATAAGTTACAGTGAAAAAATTTGTGTTTGTCTCTTGGATAATGTGAAAAAAGTTCAACAAGGTTTACGTGGCTATGATGTTGTTTGAGCAGGTAAAAAAGCATACAAAAATGGTTTGCGGCAGGAAGCGTAGCGCATCTGCCGTAGAACTTTTTTTGCCCGATTTCCATGATCCCTAAGCTCCGTACATAACAATACTCCGACATGTTTTCGCATTTAATCCTCTTTGCCCGGCAGCTTCACAAACACAAATTTACTGTAACCAGATATCATTTAAATGTATAGGTGTGAATTAAAGTATGAAAGAAGAAAATATGATGAAGGCAGAACAATTTGTTGGAACTGCGGCGGCGCATACGATCGGAATGGTGATTGGAACATTAAATGAAAATGTCAGAGTTCTCCTGGGAATTCCGGAACAATATCATGCCATCGGTATTGTCTCATCCCGAACGGGAACTGTTGCTCAGGCGATTGCCATTGATGAAGCAATCAAGGAATGCGAGGCGCATCTTCTGAAATTTGAAATGGCAATTGACGCGGGAAGGCAATGTGGTCAGGGATGTCTGTTTGTTTTGGGGGCAAGTACCATAACAGATGCAAAAAAAGTGGTGGAAATTGCCTTGAAAAAAATAGATTATTGGGCATCTTGTATTTATTTGAATGAGGTCGGTCATATGGAGTCCCACGTTACCTCCCATGCCGGAGAGGTGTTGCATCAGATTTTCGGTACTCCAATAGGAAAAGCATTCGGTGTAATCGGTGCCGCTCCAGCCGGAATAGGGATTGTTGCGGTTGATTGTGCGGTGAAAACAGCTCCCGTGGATATCGTATGGTACGGTACCCCGAGTCACAATCTGCTCATGATGAATGAATTTGTAGCCTGCGTGACAGGAGATATCTCGGCCGTGGAAAAAGCTATGGAGAGGGGAAAAAAGACCGGATGTGAATTGTTGAACACCCTGGGAGTCCTGCCGATTTCCATTAAGGAGATCGCCGAAAAATGCGGCGAAGACTACCTTAAAGAAAGTACATCACCAATAGTATGCAAAAATAAAAAAATCTCAAGGTGAGTTCTTCCGAGTGAAGGAGGGAACTCACCTGAGATATCCTTGTTTTTTTCCAAAACCAAAGTAAAAAAGCTACGAAAACTCTAATCTCACCCGGCTTCCGTCTTTTTCCGCTTTTGCCGGTGTGACGATCAGTTTTCTTGGAACTCTGCATTGTATGGATTCCACATGGCTGATGATACCAATGCTTCTTTTCCGGGTCTGGAGCCGTTCCAGGCTGTCCATGACCACATCGAGGAGTTCGTCGTCCAGACTTCCAAAGCCCTCATCTAAGAAAAACAGTTCCAGCGGCGTTGTGCCGTTTAGCTGGAGGGTAGAGGATAAGGCAAGGGCAAGGCACAGGGAGGTAATGAAGGTTTCACCGCCGGATAAGGTGTCGCAAGGGCGGGTCATGCCGCCGTTGTGGTGGTCGCGAATGACAAATTCCGTCTGGTCGTTGACTTCCAGAGAGTATTTTCCGTTGCTTATATGAAGCAGGGTGTCAGAAGCCTCTCTGGCAATGTAGATCAGACGTTCCTGGGAGACATATTCAATAAATGTATTTCCTTTGAATAATTGTTCCAGTTCGTGGATGATGCTTTGTCTGTGGAATGCCTGATCAAGTTTTAATTGTATTTTATTTTTTGCGTCCAGATCTTTTTCCAGTTGCTTTAGTTCATGGCTCACCAGAGTGGATTCGGTTTTCAGCTTATCTAATTCTTCAGAAAGAGCTTTATAGTTTTCCTGTATGAGCAGCCATTCTTCCTCGGATTGGCGTGTGTTTTTGTTTTGAAGTTTGCTTTCGATATAGGAAATCCGTTCTGAATTTTCATTTTGTTTTGTCTCAAAATCTTTGATTTGCCTTGTCAGTTCTTTTTGCTCGGAATCAGGAAGAGTGAGAGTTCTAAGATCTGTTTCCGGAGACAAATTTTCCTTTTTTCGTTCTTTTTCATAGAGGAGAGAAAATTCTTCGTACTGGTTGGCACAGCTTTCTTCCACAGCTTTTTTAGCACTCAGTGAGGAATTGATATCGTTATATTTTTTTTCCATGGCCTGCAGCTTTGAGCTTGAATTTTCTGTTTTTTTCTGCCATTCTTTTTGTTGTTGTTCCAGAAGAAGAAGCTCTTTTTGACAATCAAGATTGAGACTTAAGCCCTCAGGGTAAATATCATATTCTTCCTTTAATTGATTTTTTATGCGGTTTAATTCGGCCTGTCGGGAAGAAAGAGAGTTTTCATATTCATTTTTCTGTTTGATGATTGCCTGAATTTCTTTTAATGAATTTTCTTTTTTACTCTGAAGGTCAGAGTATTCTTTCAGTATCTGGTGGTACTGTTCCTCCTGTTCGTAGAAAGCTTTTCGTTGGACAGCAAAAGGATAGATGGCTTTTTTTATGTTTTGTATATTTTCAATAAATGATTCCATATTATCAAAGGCTGTCGGTATTTCAGTATCTGACGGTAAAAATCCATGTTGTTTCTGAAATGATATTAAATGCTCATAACTTGTCTGTAATTTTTCAAATTCTTTTTCAGATTCGTCAAGAACAGACAAATAATGCTGCCTTTGCTGTTCCATGTTTCCTGCTAAACCCAGGTATTGATTCAAACAGTTTCTTGTGTTTTTGCAGTTGATGTCTACTTCTTTTTTTGACAGGGCGGATCTTTCAAAAGAGGAATCTGGTGAGGTTAAATCCGTATTTTCCATGGAAGGTATGTGCGGCCTGATGTCCGATATCACAGAGTCCATGGAATAGCAGAGCTGCTGTAAACTGCTAATTTCTTCCAAAAGTTTCGTACGTTTTTTTTGGAGGGAAGTAAGGGCTTTTTTATGCCGGCTTACGTCCCGGGTGTTTTCCTGATACGTTTTCAGATTTTTTTGATTTTCTGCAAAAAGCTGATTTTTGGCAGAAAATACATGATGGGTGCTGCCGCATACAGGACAAGGTACATTTTCGGACAAATTTTCGCGAAGAATTTTCGCCCAGTGTTCATGAGTTAAATTTTTTTCTTCTTCTTGTATCATGAAAATCTGTTCCTCGATTTTCTGATACTCTTCTTCATGCGATTTTAGTTTCTTTTGTAAAAATGCTCTCATCACAGAACTGTCGTTATAACAGGAAATAAGCCGCATAAGGAGACAATTTTGTTCCCCTTTTAGTTGTTCTTTTTCTGTTTCCTGCTGATGGAGCCGTGAAAGCAGCTTTTTGCAGTTTTCTAAGATCCTCTCATAATTTTCCTGGAATTGCGCTCCTGTTTCCAGAAGCTGCTTTTGTACAGAATCAGGGCGCAAAAGAGTGGATTTTTCTTTTAATTTGTCAGCTTTGAGGCTGATCACTTGAAGGGAGTCCTGTATTTCTTTCTCTTTTTTTTGATAAAGAGGCAGATTTTTGTGGATCTTCTCGAGGTCCTGGCTGACTCTTTTTTGATCTTCAGATAATGAGTAAATCCGTTTCAGAATATTTTCCGCTCTGGTTAAGGTTTCCTTTTTATCACGATAGGATGCAGTAAATGCGGCATATTCCGTGGTGAGTGATTCATGGAATGATTGTTGGAGACGAAGCTCTTCTTTGGACTTTGTAAAGAGGTCAGCTGTCTTATTGAGTTCCTTTCTGGCACAGGTGAGTTTGGAAAATGAATTCTCTTTTTGTTGAAAAAACGGATAGACACGGTTCGCTTTTTTTCCGGTTTCCAGACGGTCATGCAGTGATTCTATCACAGGAAACTGTGAGAGAAGTTCTTCTCTTTGAACCGAAAGAGGTTTTAATTCTTCCATCAGCAGATGAATTTCTCTCGCCTGTTCATATGCTTGTTGTTTTTGATTAAATTCCCGTTCCTTTTTTTTCCGGGTATCTTCAACCGACCGTTTTTTGATTTGCAGTTCCTTTAAAGCTTCCGGGCTGACAAGGGAATAGGCGCCAATTTCTCCTTCCAGTTTGCTGATCAGTATATTCTGGTTTTGTTTTGCGCAGGTAATCTTGGAGGTAAGCTCCACACCGTATTCTTCCAGATGAAAAATCCGCTGCAGCATACTACGGCGTTCTGCATTTTTCAGTTTTAAAAAATCACTGAACTGGCCCTGGGGGAGTACCACGGTCCGCATGAAATCATCTGCGGTAAGACCGAGCAGAGAAATACATTTTTGGGTGACTTCACTGGGACGATCCGCCAGAATGACAGGTGAGTCACCATTTAACTCTATGATTTTTCCGGAAACATTGCGGACAGAGCCAGACGGATTATTTTTATTATATCGGAAACTGCGTTCGACAAGATATTCTCTGGTATTTTCTGTTGTGATAGAAAAACGAAAAGAAATATAGGCACTTGTCTCGTTTATGTTGATAAAGTTTTTGGTGGAACGGGAGAGTTTGGCATAAAGAGCCAAAGTCATGGCATCTAAAATGGTTGACTTTCCACTACCTGTGGGACCAAAGATTCCAAAAAGTCCCCGGGAGGTCAATTCTGAAAAATCGATGACCTGTTCCTCACGAAAACTATTAATGCCTTTTATGGTGAGCTGTAAAGGTTTCATAACATTTCCTCCTCGCTTCCCCGAATAATTTCCATTAACACAGACATGGTTTCCTCATTCATGGAAGTGCCAAATTTTTTTGTGTAAAAATTTTGAATCAGAGTTTCAAAAGGCAGTGAAGCAGCAGGGAACCGGGATTCGCCATCACTTTGTGAAGAAGGAAAAATGGGAGTAATCGATAAGATGTCCTTTTTCAAACTACGCATTTTTTTTATGTCTTCTTCCTGAATATAATGATCTGTTTTAACTTCCATGTAAACCCAGGAATTTTCTTCTTTTTTTTGCCGACAGGTATGAATCGCCTCTTCTACACTGGCACAATGCCAGACTTCCATTGGTTTATAAACAGGAAGTAAAATTGGTGTGACCTGACACGGTTTTCCGGCTTCCACTTCAATAGACAGCACCTGTTTCGGAGAGGATAATTCATTCAGGTGGTAGTGAATGGGCGAACCGGAATACCAGGCATTTTTATCTCCGGGAACTTTCTGTGGCTTATGGATATGTCCCAGGGCCACATAATCTGCTTTGGGCAAAATATGGCTTCCAAGAAGATAACTTCCGCCGAGAGAGATACTTCGTTCTGATCCTTCTTCCACGCTGTTCATCATAAATAAATGGCTGATAACAAGATGAATTGCATTTTCATCGAAATGTTTTGCTAAATCTTCAAAAAGAGACAAAAGCCGTTGTTCATATGAGAGGGCGCGGTCAATATCCCCGTCTGATTCATCCACAATCACTTCTCCCAGCCTTTTTTCACTGGGAAATGGCATAAGAATCAGATTAAAAGCCTCCCCGTGAATTACTCCCTTTAAATAGCCGGCTCCACTTTCGGTAATGCGGTGCTTTCCGTAAGTTCCCACAGGAACAATTGTAGAAGGCGTTCCCGCCATAATAATTCCATGCTCCTTGGCCAGAGGGCCGGAAGCGGTAAGCCGGTCCGGATTATCATGGTTGCCGGAAATGATCACCGTAAGGCATTCCCCACCCCGGGAAAGCTTCTTTAAAGTCTCATAAAAAAGCATTTCCGCAGCGGCGGGAGGATTATAGTGATCGTAAATATCGCCGGCAATGAAAACGAAATCCGGCTGTTCCCTTTCACAAATCGTTATAAAATCATTTAAAAAAGCGGCCTGCTCATCAAGGCGGCTGTGGCCTTCGATGTTTTTGCCCAGATGCCAGTCCGCAGTGTGGATTATCTTCATAGAAACCTCCGTAAATATAGTACTGGATGAAATCAGAGAGAATCTTTTTAATATATAAAACCATAAAGTTAGAATAAGTATAGCATAAAATGTGCAAAAATGGGAAAGAGAGCGCATCTCTGTCATGCAGATACTTAGTTTTGGGTTACTGATATAATGTTTTATTCTTTTGATTAAAATAGTTCTCTGGATAAAAAATAAGAAATAGGTCAAGAAATAAAAAAGAAACAGATCAAGGGAAAGAAAAAAGCAGGGTCATGAATAAGTTTCTAAACTGCGCCGGTAAGCGAAGCAGGGTGAAGGGACAAACTCATGCACTGCTTTTTTAATGTCCTATTGTAAAATTTGTCTTTCTTGTTTTTTTAGAAGCATACACAGGTAGGAAATAGTGGTGGTCTCTTTGATATCGGAGTCCAATGCTTTGAGGGTCGCTTTGATCTCGGAAAGCGCCGCTTCTTTTTGGGATTCCTCCTCTACCAGTATCTCAAGCTCCAGGAAGGAACCCAGTCCTTCCACCTGATCTACGCAGGCGGTGATCTTGTCCTTGTGGTAATACTGTCTTAACTTTACCACGGGGGCAAGCTCCCGGTAGCCGAGGGCGCACAGGATAGCGCGGCCCTCTTTGGGACTGTCCACGGAGGTCTCGATCTCCTGTCTGGTCATGGAGATGAGATCCAGTTTTGGACCCTTGTAGGTGAGAACGCTTTTTTCGGTCAGCGTGGTCATATTTTCCACATAACGTATTCGCAATGCTTCGTCAGATTTCATGAAATCATGAAAATCGCTGGTGTAATACCAGTCCGATTCCTTTACAAGATTTCCGGCGAGGAAGCCTTCGCTTAAGAGAAGTCTTTCCGTAAGAGATCTTTTGTAAAGGGGTAATTTTACTTCAACTTCTATCATTCTTTTCGTCCTGTTCTTAGTAGTCTTCCAATGGGAAGGAGTAAGAATCTCCGTCTATGGTCAACTGTAAGGTTTTATCCTGAATCGTGTAGTTAAGTTTTTGTCCGTCTAATTCCTTGCATTTTTTGTAGATCGCTTCGGAGGAATCAGAGCTGCTTTGGCTTTCCTCTTCATCAAAATGGTAAGTGATGACCTGTTTTTGCTGGTCGATGTCAATCTCTCCGCATACGGTGGCGGTAGCTTCTTCCGCAGACGCAGTGTTGGTCATATAAAGATACAAGGTATCGGTTCCCGGGTTCATTGTAAAATAGCAGAAATGATTTTCCGAATCAAACGCCCACTGGAAACTGGTATCGCACAGTGCATAAGCATCGCTTCCGGTTTCTAAACCGTAAATGACGTCGGAGCTAAAGGAAAGCTTTTGACCGTCATACTCTAAGACAAGAGAATTATCATTAAAGGTCATGGTAAGATTCACAGAGGAAAATCCGTTCGGAAGATCTTTAAAGATGGAAGAAAAATCGTCTTGTGGATCCTTATAGGTGTAGAAGGTGTAGGCGTCATCCTGATGATTTTGGTAAATAAAGCTGGTAAGGAGCTTTGGCTCCTGATTGTCTGTCAAAGAGTAAAGCTGGAAAAAATGATCGGAAATATTAAGCTCGTAGGTTTCTTCGGAACTTGGGATACCGTCATTGCTGTACCAGATGTCGCCGACGCTTTGATCGAGAAGGGAGAAGGAATCGCCGCCTTGTCCATCTTGTTCATCCTGCCCATCTTTTTCAAAAACATAGCAAATATCATCATAAGATAACGCTATGGTCGTATCGTTTAAGATAGTATAAGATAATTTAGCCTTTTCCTCCATATCGTCCCAGCCAAGGAGAGGAGAATCGGTGGCGGCTTGATTTGTGATGGATAAAGAATTATCTTTATTCAATGCGAAATCTCCGCTCATGATCTGCGTATCCGTGCCCTGGTCCCGGAGTTCATAGCTGTTATCGTCGGAAAAGGTTAATTGGAGATAATCTGCATTATAGTTTTCATCCTGACCAATGGCATATCCGGCTCCGTTCCACGTTCCGCTTAAGAAATCTTCGGAATATTCGACGGTGCTTGCTGTGGAAGACTCCGGATTAGAATGAGAACCACACCCGGCTGTTGCTAAAGAGCATAGAAGCAGGGCGTAGGAAAAGTAAATTGCTTTTTTCATAGATAATCATCCTTTCATGCATATTTGCCAGTAGTAAAAACTATTGTAACATAAATCAAAATAAATAATATATAGATTTTCTTAATCTTTTATGTCGATGAGAACAAGTGGGATTCTATCACTTGCCTACAATATTTTTGCGGGAATGAAGACAGTTTTGGAGATTTCGTGGATTGCGTTTCTTTTTATCTTATTGTATACTTTTATTTGTCAGAATTATGAAAATGGCTGAAATAATACGGCATTGATGTGAGATTGATGTGAATAGGAGGATTTTAATAATGGAAATGATTTCAATTGAAAAGGAACTAAAGAGTAATTCCTATCCTGGAAGAGGAATCATTGTGGGAAAATCAGCAGACGGAACAAAGGCAGTGACCGCATATTTTATTATGGGGCGCAGCGCTAACAGCAGGAACAGAATTTTTGTGGAAGATGGAGAGGGGATTCGTACCCAGGCATTTGATCCGGATAAGCTGGAAGATCCTAGCCTGATCATTTATGCTCCTGTTCGGGTTTTGGGAAATAAAACAATTGTGACCAACGGAGACCAGACAGACACAATTTACCAGAATATGGATAATCAGATGACTTTTGAGCAGTCATTAAGAAAAAGAGAGTTTGAGCCGGATGGTCCGAATTACACACCTCGTATCTCTGCGGTCCTTCATGTAGAAAATGGCAAGTTCAATTATGCCATGTCTATTTTAAAGAGCAATAATGGCAATCCGGATAGCTGCAACCGTTTTACCTTTGCTTATAATGATTGTCCGGCTGGAGAGGGACATTTTATCTCCACATATATGCATGACGGTAATCCGCTGCCAAGCTTTGAGGGCGAACCAAAACTTTTGTCCATTCCGGACGACATGGACGAGTTCGCAGATTTATTGTGGGGAAGCCTGAATGATGATAATAAGGTTTCTCTTTTCGTGCGTTATATCGACATCGCTTCCGGAACATATCAATCAAAGATCATTAATAAAAATGTATAATACCAGGGTCAAAGGCAAAGTTTTGATAATTTCAGAAAGGATGAGTATAAAATATGAAAGAACTTGCATTAAAATACGGATGTAATCCAAATCAGAAACCGTCTCGTATTTATATGGAAAACGGGGAGCTGCCGATTAAAGTGCTCAATGGAAAACCAGGTTATATTAATTTCCTGGATGCATTTAACGGCTGGCAGTTGGTAAGGGAATTAAAAAAGGCAACAGGACTTCCGGCGGCAACTTCTTTTAAGCACGTATCTCCTGCCGGTGCAGCAGTGGGACTGCCTTTGTCTGATACGCTGGCTAAGATCTACTGGGTGGATGATTTGGGAGAGTTATCTCCATTAGCCTGTGCCTATGCCAGAGCAAGGGGCGCAGACCGTATGTCTTCTTACGGAGACTTTATTTCTTTATCAGACGTCTGCGACGTTCCAACCGCGCGCATGATCCAGAGGGAGGTTTCCGACGGCGTGATCGCACCGGGTTATGAGCCGGAAGCGCTTGAGATCTTAAAGAGCAAGAAAAAAGGCAATTATAATATCATCGAAATTGACGAAGACTATGAGCCGGAACCGATTGAGAGAAAGCAGGTTTTTGGAATTACTTTTGAGCAGGGAAGAAATGAATTAAATATCGACGATGATTTCTTTGCCAGTATTGTTACGGATAATAAAGAGATGACAGAGCAGGCAAAGATAGACCTTGCAATCTCCATGATTACGTTAAAGTATACCCAGAGTAATTCTGTTTGTTATGTAAAAGATGGCCAGGCAATTGGAATCGGAGCCGGGCAGCAGTCCCGCATCCATTGTACCAGACTTGCAGGACAAAAAGCAGACAACTGGTGGCTCCGCCAGTCTCCGAAGGTAATGAATCTTCCGTTTAAGGAGAGAATCCGCCGTGCGGACCGCGACAACGCCATTGATATTTACATGGGAGAGGAATACATGGACATCCTTGCAGATGGTGAATGGGAGAAGACATTCACCGCGAAGCCATCCGTTTTTACTAGAGAGGAAAAAAGAGAATGGCTCGATAAGTTGACGGATGTTGCGTTGGGTTCCGATGCTTTCTTCCCATTTGGAGATAACATTGAAAGAGCCCATAAGAGCGGCGTGAAGTATGTGGCGCAGCCTGGCGGATCCATCCGGGATGACAATGTTATTGACACCTGCAACAAATATGGTATGGTGATGGCGTTTACAGGATTGAGATTGTTCCATCATTAATTAGCACATCATATTGTAAAATATTAAATGGCAAAGTATTGCTTTGCCAATAAAAGTATAAAAGGACAGTGTAGTAATTTGGATCATTGCAGGCACAATGAAACCGAATTAGGATATACTGTCCTTTTTGTTTTTTTTCGGACCACGATTAATGAATCCCAGCCAGCGGCCAGTGCCCCTGCGCCAACAAAAAACTGAAAGTTTATTATAGTATATTTTTGGGAAGCGTGTTATGATAAAACTAATAATCATAACTATACTATGCTGTAAGAGGTATTATATATGGACGCTAGGTTAAAATGGTATGAGCACAGGCTGTTTCATTGGATGGAAGAAAAAGATTTTTCTTCCATGGATGAACCGATGAAGAAAAATTGCACTGAACGGGTGATTAAGGAAGTGCTTGCTCATTATGAACATATAACATTGGAAGAAGTCAGGTTTTATGAAGCGGGAACTTATGAAGAGCCGGGAAAAACCCGCCTTGTTAACATCCCGGATTTTTATTTGATCCGGATGAAACAGCGGGTGGCGAAGAATCATATGGGGACATTTCGGATTTATCTTCCGGTACAATGGAATCGACGGTTTATGGGGATTGCGGGAGCCGGAACGAATAATGAAGTGGATTGGTTTACCGCCGTTACTTTTAATGTGATTTCCTGGCCGATGGCGTTGAAAAACGGTTATGCTTGTGCGGTGGCAGATAACGATACGGGGATCCATTTGGATTGTACGTGGGGCTTTGATGAAAGGAATCAATTGGAATGGGATCATATTGACGCATGGGCGCAGAATCGGACGCTTCATGAGATGACAGTGTGCGCCAAGGAGATTCTTTTCGCTGTTTATGGACAAAAGCCAGCGGCAAGTTATATGCATGGGACTTCCGGCGGAGGAAGACAGGTGATCACGGAAGCGTTGCTGTACCCGGAGGATTATGACGGGCTTTGGGCAGACGGCCCGGCGATCAACCATTTTGATCTAAATTTTGCCTGTCTGTGGGCGGCCGTGGTAGAGGCCAATGAAAAGCATATCGTATCTCTGGAAAAATATAAAGCGGCTTATGAATTGGCGATTGCAGATCCGTCTAAGAAGGATTATCCTTTTAACAGCAGAGATATTCGGTGGATGGATTTTATTTCGGGTTTGCTGGGACTTCCTACGGCAGACGGCCCGATTACTAGAAAAGATCTTTCGGTGATGGTAAAAACCTGGGATGGCCCGTTTATGAAAAATGGGAAGAGAATGGCCTATGGATTTGGCCCGGCGATCAGGCAATGGCCTCTTGAAACAGATAATCAATTGTATGGGTATTTTAAACGGAAAGAGGACGGTAAGCTTATATTGATGCCGATCGCAGAGCAGATGATAAGATGGTTTATCAGAGATCCGGAATTTGACATACATAGCTGTACCTATGACCAATATGAGCAGATTTATTTAAGCAGTAAGAAAGAATTTAGCCGCTACGCCTTTAACGACGCAGATTTTTGCGCATATGCGGCCCGGGGCGGAAAGCTGATGATCACCCAGGGAACGGGAGATTGCGTGGTTCCTTATCAGGCTGCCATTGATTACTACAATAATGCGCTGGAGCATTTTCCATCCGAAAAGCTGATGAATCACGCTCTTCGGATGTATATGCCGTATCTTGCCGGACACTCCATCTTAGACTGGAGCGGTGCGGCAGTTTCCTGCGCCGACGGAATGGCGGCGCTGACCCGGTGGGTGGAAGAGGGAGAAGCGCCGGACAGGCTTCCAACAGTTCGCTACGATTTCGCCAAGGACCAGCCGGTGCTGGAAAGTGAAGTGGAAGTGTTCCATCAGTGGCATTATAAAAGATCGCAAAGCGCCTGGTCAAGCTTATGAAGGTCTTCCTTTTTGGTGGACCAGCTTGTGGCAAAACGAACCACAGTATGACTGTCGTCGTATTTTTCCCAGAAACTAAAGCCGATTTGTTCTTGTAAAAGTTTCATCTGCGCATCGTTTAGTATGATAAACTGCTGGTTGGTGGGAGATTCCAGATAAAATGGCAGCTCATATTTGTGAAAAATCTCTTTTAACTCCTTTGCCATATCGATGGCGTGCCGGGATATTTCAAAATAAAGATCATTGGAAAAAAGAGTATCAAATTGGATTCCAAGGAGCCTTCCTTTTGCCAGCAAGGCTCCTCTTTTTTTTATGGCGTTTATAAAGTGCGGCGGTTTGTTTTGTTTGGTAAATACTACCGCTTCTCCGCACAAAGCGCCCACCTTAGTTCCGCCTATATAAAATACATCGCACAGACGGGCAATCTCAGAGAGATCAAGGTCGCTTTCTAAACTCATCAGCCCATATCCAAGACGCGCTCCGTCGAGGAAAAGAGGAATGCGGTAAGAATGACAGATTTCAGAAATATCTTCTAATTCCTGTTTGCTGTAGAGCGTGCCGTATTCCGTGGGATGGGAGATATATACCATGCCCGGATATACCATATGCTCGAAGTTGGCGTCCTTATAAAAATTCTCAAGGTATTGTTTTAAGATCTGAGATTTTATTTTTCCTTGCGTCTGTTCAATTTCTAAAACCTTATTTCCGGAATACTCAACGGCGCCGGCTTCGTGAAGGCTGATGTGGCCGGTGTTTGCCGCAATGACTCCCTCATAGTCCTTTAACATAGTGGAAATGACCACACAGTTTGTCTGTGTGCCGCCCACCAGAAATTCCACGTCCGCATCCGGGGCGTGACAGGCAGTTTTGATTTTTTCTTTGGCGCTTTCGCAGTAAGGGTCCGTTCCGTACCCGGAAAGGGTTTCATAATTTGTTTCACTCAGTTTTTTTAAAATAGCAGGGTGTGCCCCTGCGATATAATCGCTCTCAAAAGAAATCATGATTTTGCTCCTATTCTAGTAAGTATTTTTGTGTTAATAATTTGTCTTTAAGAATATCATTCCCTGGCGCAGATATCAACCCAATAAAAAACATTGGCAGTGTCCCCCAAAAAAACGGACCGCAAAAACGGAACAGTAAAAAATGCTCCGCAGCCAAAAGACTGCGAAGCATTTTGTTCATTTAGGTCTTGTTCATTATTCCAGGGTTTCTGCCGCCATATTGATCAATTCATCGGCGGTAAGATTTGTGTCAAAGACGCCGAAAGAGTAATGATACCCGTCTTTTTCCCAATCAACGTAGGAATAATTCTGAATCTTAATGGAATCGCTTCCATAAGAAATACTATAGTCGCCTTTTTCCATGGCCTTTTCATCCTGAGCGGTAGGTTTATAATCAGCCGGTACAAATTTCATGGTGTTCATGCCATATTTAAAAGTAATGCCGCCTACCGATTTACTCTGATCAAATTCATCGTCTGCGGGCATTTCGATATCGGAAGATTTGGCAATGGTAAGATTTATATCAGCTTTGCCTTTTTTGTAAGTGATATCCAGTTCTTTAAAAGATTTTACGGAATTACCGGATTCATCATCTGCGCTGGTATTTATTATATTAACGCTGTCAAATTTATAACCGTTGGAAAACTCTTTTTTCACAGCAGTGTCGATGCCTGCCTTTTTCTTTAGAGAATCAACATCCTTCCAGTTTGTGGAATAATCGTCGCCGGACAGATAAGAGTGGCTTGTATAAGTGAAAATTTTTCCGGCGGCAAAAGCGCCTGTGGAAAGCAATAAACATAAACACGCGGCAAGAATTGCTATTTTTTTCATAGTAAAATGTTTCATATGCGATACCTCCTGTAATTGGTGATTTTCAGATAATTCAATTTCTTTGTATATCTTATCTTTCAGCTTCCATGATGGATTGACGTTATCCATCTCCGTTTTTAAAATTTTAGTAAGCTGATCATCAAATCCATCTCTCTTCATATAAATCCTCCTTTCTCAATAGCTGTTTTAGGTGATTTCTGGCAAAATAAAGACGTGATTTTACTGTGCCTTCTCTACAGCTAAGGATTTTTGCGATTTCTTTTATGGAAAGCTCATTGTAGTAATAAAGTACGACAACTACCCGATGTTTTTCAGGTAAAGCGCCTATGGCGTGGGAAACGGTATGACACATTTCCTTTTTAAGTTCAAGCTCAAGGGGACTGGACTGCTGTTGAAAATCCATATGTTTTTCCATTTCTTCATCCGATATTTCCCGTTTCTTCCTTTTTTGAAGTGAGTAAGCGCTGCGGACTAAAATGCGAAGCATCCACGATTGGAAACAATTTGCGTCACGAAGTTTGTTGATCTGAAGATGACATTGTACAAAGGTTTCCTGAACAATATCTTCGCTGTCTGCTAAGTTTCTGCAAATGAGAAATGCGGTTCTCATGGCAATCTTATGATATTTTTCATAAATGGTATCAAAGCCCTGGAGATCTCCATTTTTCCATTTATTGATAGATTCTAAATCAGCTTCCATTTTTTCACCTCCCGTATGTTTGGTATTTGATGCATCTATATATAAGAGCAAACTCGGGGGAGTTTGGTTCAATATTTCTAAAATAAAATTTATTATAATCTGTATTTTTCAATATGCAAGTATTACCAGCATTTACCGGGACAAATTAAAAAACCTCCAATGCTTTCAAAATAAAAACAATGGAGGGAGTTTTAAAAAAGATTGAAAACCTTCAATGGTTAAAGCTTTTTGGCAAGCCCTTTTAGATAAGCAAGGGCCAGTTTTTTATCTTCCAGGGAAAGAGAATTGAACAGTGAAAGACATAAAGACTGATCCTCCGTGAGGCCAGAATGCGCTTTGTCCGGTTCAAAAAAATCGGTCAAAGAAATACCAAATCCTTCGCAAATTTTCTGCAAAGTGGGAAGCGAAGGACAATTATGTTTGTTAAACATGGTATTCAATGTGGAGTAAGCGATTCCCGAGGCTTTTGCCAATTGGTAATAAGACCAGTTCCGTTCTTCACATAATTCTTGTATTCTGTTTAAAGGCTGAAATTCTTCCATAGAGCTTCACTTTCTATAAATGGTTTCTGATTTTATTATTTTAATTTGTCATTTTATTATATCTCAGATGGTCTTAATCGGGCAGTACGCATAGACGACGATATAATGACGGAAAAACGTCATATTTTTTGCTATATCATTTAGTTTGTTTATTTATTTAAAAAATAGTCGTAATAATTGAATAGAAAAGAGGGATAACAAATGAAAAGAAGTGTCAAAATATTATGGAAAAGAGCTTTGAAAGGAAATGGCGCCGCATTCAGAAAACTGGGGATTATCTTTTTAGAAGGTAAAAAATGTAATAGGGATGTGGAATTGGCAAGACTTTGTATTAAGCGGTCCATGGAAATGGGGGATCAAAAAAGTTTTTTCTTATATCACAGGCTATTTTCCAAAGGAAAACAGGTGATTGATGACAGGTCTTATCGGGACATATATTTTGAATATGGAAAAGAAAAAGAACCGACAAAGAGGAAAAAGCTAAAAGAGTATCTAAACTTGGGAACCGCCCATCAAAAAGAGGCGATTCGAAAAGGGCGCAGTTCCATTACGGGATGAACGAAAAAACATTGCAAATAAAACGCAAATACGCTATAATACGTTTTACGTAAAATATTTACTATAAAGTAATTAAATCGTCTATTTGGGAGAGAGAATGGTTGTAGGAATTTGCGATAATGATAAGCTATGGTGTAAACGGGCAGAAGAGCTTATAAAAAAATACGCAGAAAGCAAAAAAGAAAAAATAAAAATCATCACCTTTTATTCTATTTTAAAGCTGATCAAGTATACAGGAGAACCTATGGATCTGATCTTTATGGAAACAGTATTTGAAACAGATCAGGAAAATGGAATAAAGAAAAATGGAATTTGGCTGGGACAATTTGTAAATAAAAAATGGAATCATTGTCAGATCGTCTATTTGTCGCATCACAAGGAGTATGTGACAGATGTATATCGCACAAATCATATTTTCTTCGTGCTAAAAGATCAGTTTCAAAGGTGGATCCCGTATATCTTTGAGAAGGTCCTCCGAAATCTCGAAAAAACCAAAGAAAAGTACTTCTTTTCCGCAATTGGCGGGAAACAATTTTCTGTAAAAATAGAAGATATTCGGTACTTCGAGAGAAGTAACCGGGTGACGAAAGTAGGGACAGTTTGGGGTACCTATGAAATATGGGACAAGATCAAAGATATTTACGATTATATTTCCAAAGCCGATTTTCTGCGCTGCCATAACAGCTATATAATTTCCTTCACGGCAATTCGGGAGATCGCGTATGATAAAATAATCTTAGATGACGGAAAAGTAATTCCCATCAGCAGAAGCTACAGAAAATCAGTTCGGGAAGAATTTACCAAATGGGAGCTAACCCTTAACAAACAATAAGACTCCCTTCTTGCTTTTTCCAAAATATAGTTTCACATCTATTTTGATTCAAAGAAAACTATGATTCAAAAAAGGTGGAAACTATATTTTTTTATGTAGAAATTTTTTTATCAAGTTCTTTCCGAATTGGTGTCAATCTATAAGCAGAGGGAATGAAGCTGCTCAAAAAATTCTGGATAGGATACGTCCACACATTCGCTTTCCGGGATGGTGGTTTCGCCCTGGGCATTGATCCCTGCGATGGCAAAGGTCATGGCAATGCGATGATCCATTTTACAATCGATCACTGCGCCGTGGAGAGGGTTTCCTCCATTGATGATAAAACCGTCGTCGGTTGGAGTTACATCTGCGCCCATGGCGCGAAGGTTCCGGCTTACCAGATCGATCCGGTCGGATTCTTTAACGCGGAGTTCGTGGGCGTCACGGATGATGGTCTGGCCTTCGGCAAAACATGACATGAGAGCGATGACAGGAAGCTCATCGATGAGGGTAGGAATGATGTCTCCCTCTATGACAGTTCCTTTTAGAGCGCTTGTTTTTACTAGAATATCCGCCACTGGTTCGCCATTTTGTTCCCTTTCATTAAGAAGGGTGATGTCTGCGTTCATGTCCTGGCAGACCTTGATGATGCCGGCTCTTGTCTGATTGATTCCTACATTATGTATGGTGACGGAGGAATCGGGAGTGATCAGCCCCGCCACGATAAAAAAGGCAGCGGAGGAAATGTCGCCGGGTACAAGAATATCCTGGGCGTGTAAAGTGTCGGGAGGAGTGATCGTGCAGGTCTTCCCGTCGGAGATGACTTCCGCCCCAAAAGAGCGCAGCATCCGTTCCGTGTGGTCTCTCGAGAGAGCCGGTTCTGTGACGCTGGTTTTCTCGTCGGCGTACAGTCCGGCGAGAAGTACGCAGGATTTTACCTGTGCGGAGGCCACCGGTGAATCATAATGAATGGCATGAAGAGGCTTTCCCTCAATGATCAAAGGCGCACAGCCATTCTCCTTTTCACTCCGGATATTGGCGTCCATGAAACGAAGGGGAGTCATGATCCTCTTCATTGGCCGGCTGTTTAAAGAAGCATCCCCGGAAAGTCTGGTGGTAAATGACTGCCCGGATAATATGCCGGAGATCAGCCGGGTGGTGGTGCCGCTGTTGCCCACGTCCAAAGACTCTTTTGGTTCCTGCAATCCGTAAAGTCCTTTTCCGTGTACGATGATCTCATCGTCGGTCTCTTCAATTTCAATTCCCATTTTCCGGAAACAATCAATAGTGGAAAGGCAGTCGGCCCCCTTTAAAAATCCCCGGATTCTTGTGGTTCCCTCCGCGAGGGAACCAAACATCACTGCCCGATGGCTGATGGATTTATCTCCGGGAACGGTAACGCTTCCGGATAGTTGATGGACTTGTTTTAAAACTTTCATTGATACTCTCCAGTCTGATTTTATCTTTTATGAACCGTGTAGTTTCTGTTGGTTAACACCTGAATTGCTTTTTGGGTAGATTCCTCATCATAGAATAAAACTTCCAGGCTGCCTTCTTCGTACTCCCGGTTATGTACGATACCGATATTTTTAATGTTAATATTGTTGATTGCCAAAATGGTAGTTACCATGGCGATCGTTCCCGGTTCGTCCGGGATATCTACGCTGATTTTATATATTCTTTCAAATAAACCGATGGCGTGTTCCGGAATAGAATTTCTGTATGCCCCGGCTGTCTTAAAGTATTCGTTAATAAAGGAGCCGTTGCCGGTTTCCAGTTCTCCGATCAAATGTTGAAGGTCGTTAACCATATCCGACAAAATGGAGCGGATGTTTCCGGAATTATTCATGCAGATCTGTTCCCACATAATAGGGGAGGAGGAAGCAATTCGGGTGATATCTTTAAATCCCCCGGCCGCAAGCTGTTTTAACATACCGCTTTTGGTGTCCGCCTTTTGAACAAGGAGAACCAGCTCCGCCGCAATAAGGTGAGGCACATGGCTGATGGAAGCGGTGATAAAGTCGTGTTCTTCCGGTTTTAAAGTAACAGGAAGAGCGCCAAGGCTCTGAATATAAGATGAAAACATTGGAATCAACTGAAACTGTGTATTATTACTAGGCGTAATAAAATAATAGGCATTTTCCAGAAGATGGTCGTTGGAATTAAGATATCCGGTTTTCTCAGAACCTATCATTGGATGTCCGCCGATATAGTTGCCCTCAAGCTCTAACTTGCGGACCGCTTCCTGCATCGGCGACTTTACGCTTCCTACATCAGTGACGATACAATGATCGGAAAGAAAAGGCTTGATGATTTTAAGATTCTCGATATTGACACTGACCGGCGCACATAAAAATACCATATCCAGATTGGATATGCGATCATCGAGGGAATCATAATAATCGTTGATGACTCCATCTTGCTTGGCAATCTTTAATGAGTCAAGATCAAGGTCATATGCGTATATTTCGCTATCGGGATGTGTTTTTCGGATCGTTCTGGCGATGGAGCCGCCGATCAGTCCGAGGCCGATGAAACCGGCTTTGATTTTCAGGCAATTCATATAGTATCCTCCAATAAAAAACTTTGGTAAAACCAAAGGATTATGTGTATGCATTGTAGCGTTCTTATTCTACTAGGAAAATGGAGGAGTGTCAACACTTTTTGGCATTAAAGTGTAAAAGGGAACCGCGGGTTGCTGCCGATGTTTTCTCCAGTGCCCAAACGCTTTGCGGCAGCACTTTGTACTCTTTGGATTTTGCATTTTACACCGGTAAAAGGCAGGCGGCAGGGAATTTGCTAAAAATATACTTGTAATATACTCCGGTTTTTAGTAAAATGGACATATGAGATGGTTCTAAGCTGATGAATCGATTGTGGATTTTTTATAGAATACATTTCAAATTAGTATTTAACAATGTAGGAGGAACTGATTATGAACGTATATGCAACAGAGAATATTAGAAATGTCGTATTGCTTGGACACGGAGGTTGCGGTAAGACATCCTTGATCGAGTCTATGTCTTTTTCCACAGGAATTATTAAGAGAGTAAGAACTGTGGCAGAAGGAGGAACAGTAAGTGATTACGATAAAGAGGAGATTAAAAGAAAGTTCTCTATTCAGTCCTCTGTTATTCCTCTGGAAGTGGATGGCATGAAGGTGAATCTGCTGGATACACCGGGCTTATTCGACTTCTCCGGCGAAGTATACGAAGCGTTAAGCGTAGCAGATGCTGCGGTTATCGTTATCAATGGTAAGTCTGGTATTGAGATCGGAACAAGAAAGAGCTTTGATTTCTGTGCGAAGAAGGGAATCCCGGTTATTGTATATATTACCTGTGTAGAAGACGAGCACGTAAACGCTTCCGATATTATTGATGAGCTGAGAGAATCTTATGGTAACAAGATCGTTCCTTTCCATATGCCTATGAAGGAAGGTCATGAATTTAAAGGTTTCATTAATGCTGCGAAGATGATGGAGTGCCGTTTACAGCCTAATGGTTCATACGACGAAGTCGTAGTAGAAGATGGTGAGAACGATGAGTTAGACGATTACCGTATGCAGCTTCTTGAAGGTGTTGCCGAGACCTCCGAAGAACTGATGGAGAAGTTTTTCGCAGAAGAACCATTTACTCCGGATGAGATTAAGGATGCGATCATCTCTTCCGTTGCAAATCGTGATCTGATGCCGGTAATCTGCGGAGCCATCAATACGGACTACGGTGCTAACATTCTCCTTCATGATATGGTGAAGTATTTCTCAGCGCCTGGCAAGATCACAGAACAGTTTGTTGGTAAGAAGGTTAAAACAGACGAAGATGTTGTGGCTTCTTATGATGTAACACAGCCGGTGAGCGCTTATGTATTTAAAACGATCGCCGATCCGTTTGTTGGCCGTTTCTCATTAATTAAGGTAACAGACGGTATCTTAAAGGCTGATACCGCTTTGTATAATGCCAATAAAGAAACAGAAGAGCGTATCGGTAAGCTCTATGTTCTTCGAGGAAAAGAACAGCTTGAGGTGAATTCTCTTTATGCTGGTGATATTGGAGCGATCGCTAAGTTGTCTGCGACAAAGACAGGCGATACTTTATCACCAAAGTCCAATCCGATTATTTTTGAACAGCCTGCTATGCCGGTTCCATATACTTTCATGCGTTATGTGGCTAAGACAAAAGGAGACGAGGATAAGGTTTCCGCAGCGCTTAAGAAATTGATGGATGAAGATTTAACCTTAAGAGAAGTAAATGACAAGGCAAACCGTCAGATGCTTCTTTATGGTCTGGGAGATCAGCATCTTGAGATCGTTAGAAGTAAACTGGCAGACAGATACAAAGTTGAAATTGAATTGATCAAACCGAAGGTTGCGTTCAAGGAAACGATCCGAGGCAACGTAGAAGTTCGGGGCAAGTATAAAAAACAGTCCGGCGGTCATGGACAGTACGGCGATGTTTTAATGAAGTTCGAACCGTCAGGCGATCTGGAGACTCCATACGAATTTTCAGAGCAGATCTTCGGTGGTGCTGTTCCGAAGAACTACTTCCCGGCAGTGGAAAAAGGTGTGGCAGAAAGCTGTCTTAAGGGACCTTTGGCCGGATATCCGGTTGTTGGTGTGAAGGCTACTCTCCTTGACGGATCATATCACCCGGTTGACTCTTCCGAAATGGCATTTAAGATGGCTTCCATCACCGCATTTAAGAACGGTATTATGGAGGCAAAACCGGTTCTGCTTGAGCCGATCGTTAACCTTAAAGTGGACGTTTTAGATGCAAACACCGGTGATGTAATGGGCGATCTTAACAAACGCCGCGGCCGTATCCTTGGCATGAACCCGATCGAGGGAGGAAGACAGGAGCTGGTTGCAGATATTCCTCTGGCAAGCCTGGTAGGTTATTCCACAGACCTTCGTTCTATGACAGGCGGCAGCGGAGAGTTCTCCTATGAATTTAGTAGATATGAGCAGATGCCGGCAGATGCTCAGGAAAAAGTATTAAAAGAAGCTGAATTGGAAAAGGAGAATGAAAAATAAAAATGGTTAACAAGGCGATGATCTTTGCAGTGGAGTCTCATAAGGGACAGGTAAGAAAGGGTACGTCGATTCCGTACATTGTTCATCCTATGGAAGTGGGAGCTATCGTAGCAGGATTATCTTCCGATCCTGAGATGATTGCGGCGGCAATTTTGCATGACACAGTGGAGGATTGTCCGGATGTCACTCTTGATATTATCAGACAGCAATTTGGCGACAGAGTTGCCGCACTCGTGGAGTCTGATAGTGAAAATAAGGACGACCCGTGGGAAAAACGAAAGGGCGATACCATTAAGGCGCTGAAGGCAGAACAATCCAGAGACAAAAAAGTGATCGCTTTGGCAGACAAACTTTCCAATATACGTTCTGTCCAGAGAGATTACGAAAAAATAGGCGACCAGTTATGGGAACGCTTTAACATGAAGGATAAAAAGATGCAGGGATGGTATTATCATGGAATCAAAGATGCGTTAAGCGATCTGAAAGAATTAAAAGAATACCAGGAATACGCCAATTTAGTTAATCAGGTTTTTACAGTAGAAGTATAATAAAATAAACATACAATCCGGAGCGAAGTTTATTCGCTCCGGATTTTTTCGTGCCAAGAGGAGTATTCTGGTTTTTTTGCAGCAAGCCCTATATTCGGATTATTTCGAGGTAAGAGATGTATTGCGAAGTGCTTATTGAACTTTTTTTGCGGTAAGCGGCGGGTTTTTAGAGTAAAACTCAGAGAAGATGGGAGTTTTATGTGTATTTATGAAAATACATCAATAAATTTGTTGCATGGGTATGAAAATTATGTTAATATCTTTCGAGGAAAAACAGTTGTTTTTTTAGGACGTACATTCCATAGTGTATTTCATTATTATGTTCAAAGGCGAAAAACACATTGCGGCGTTGGTCGAGATGATGCGGAAGCGATATGGAGTTTAAGTGCGATATGTATAGTGAAGAAAAGTTTTATATGGTGAAGAGAGAAGCGTTGCCAGAAGCTCTTTTAAAGGTGACGAAAGCGAACGCCCTGTTAGACTCCGGTAAGGTAAAAACAATCAGAGAAGCGATTAATGCGGTTGGAATTAGCCGAAGTTCCTATTATAAGTATAAAGATGATATTTTTCCGATTCATGAGAAACTTCAGGGAAAAACCATAACCTTTGTGATGGAAATGGAAGATATTCCGGGACGTTTATCTGATATTATAAAAATTGTTGCGGAGTGTAAAGCAAATATTTTGTCGATCCACCAAAGTATACCGGTCAATAATATAGCATTGATCACTTTAAGCGTGCTTGTGCTGCCGATTACCGATGATATTACAAAGTTGTTCGACAGAATGGAGCACGCCGGTGGAATACATAATCTTAAAATTGTGTCAGCAGAATAATCGAAAGTGGCAAGAAGGAGGAAAAAAATGATATATGCAGCCGTATTAGGGTATGGTACAATTGGTGCTGGTGTCGTGGAGGTACTTCAAACGAATGCAGACAGTATCGAAAAAAAGGCAGGAGAGAGAATTGAAGTGAAACGAATCCTTGATCTTCGTGATTTCCCGGGAGATCCAAATGAAGACAAGGTGATACATGATTATGAAGTCATTAAAAATGACGAAGACATACAGATTGTAGTAGAGTGTATGGGCGGACTGGAACCGGCTTACACCTTTGTAAAAACAGCTTTATTGCAGGGAAGAAGCGTTGCGACTTCCAACAAAGAGCTGGTGGCAAAACACGGCGCAGAACTGATCGCCATTGCCAAAGAGAAAAATGTAAACTTCCTCTTTGAAGCAAGTGTGGGAGGTGGGATTCCGATCATCAGACCGTTGACACAGTGTCTTACTGCGGATGTGATCATGGAGATCAGCGGCATTTTAAACGGAACCACAAACTATATGCTCACCAAGATGGAAGAGGAAGGCTCCGCCTTTGATGAGGTGCTCAAAGAGGCCCAGGAAAAAGGCTATGCAGAGCTGCATCCGGAAGCCGATGTGGAAGGCTATGACGCCTGCCGCAAGATTGCGATCTTAACTTCCCTTGCCTGCGGAAAACAGGTGGATTTTGAAGACATTCACACCGAAGGAATTACTTCCATCACAGCACAGGATATCCTCTATGCCAAGAAGATGAAAAAATCCATCAAACTTCTGGGAAGCAGTTGGGTGGAAGGAGAAAAGGTTTATGCGATGGTTTGCCCGATGCTTCTTGACCGTTCCCATCCTTTATCCGGTGTGAGAGATGTATTTAATGCGATCTTCGTAAAAGGAAATATGGTCGATGAGACAATGTTTTACGGCAAAGGCGCAGGAAAGCTGCCGACAGCGAGCGCCGTTGCGGCAGATGTGGTAGATTGTGTGAAACACAGGGGAACCAATATTAAGATTATCTGGAAGGAAGAAAAGTTAGAATTATCGGATATTGGAAATTTTGAACGAGAGTATTTTGTTCGGGTACCTGGCACAGTGGACGATGGAGAAATTGAAAAGCTGTTTGGCAAGGTGACGAAGGTGACAGTAGAAGGACTGGATGAAAAGGCGTTTATCACACCGCTTATGAAAGAAAGCGATTATCGTCAGGCTGCACAAAGTCTTGGCAATGTGATTCAAATGATAAGGATCAGCGAGTAATTTTCGTGACACGATCTGGGAATTTGATTGCGTGATATAATTAAGGAGGAGCAGAAATGTTAATTGTTAAAAAATTTGGAGGCACTTCTGTAGGAAACAAGGAAAGAATTTTTAATGTTGCCAGAAGATGTATCGAGGATTATAAAAAGGGAAATGACATTGTAGTGGTACTCTCCGCTATGGGCAAGTCCACCGATGAGTTGATCGAGATGGCAAGAGAGATTAATCCAAATCCGTCTAAGAGAGAGATGGATATGCTTCTTACCACAGGGGAGCAGGTTTCCGTTGCAATGATGGCGATGGCAATGGGCTTCCTTGGAGTTCCTGCGGTTTCATTAAACGCCTTTCAGGTAGCAATGCATACAACACATAAATATGGCAATGCAAGATTAAAAAGAATTGACACAGACCGGATCAATAATGAACTGGAACAAAGAAAAATCGTAATTGTTACGGGATTCCAGGGTGTGGATAAGTATGATAATATCACAACCCTTGGACGAGGCGGTTCCGATACTACGGCGGTAGCTCTGGCAGCGGCGCTCCATGCCGACGCGTGCGAGATTTACACAGACGTCGACGGCGTTTATACCGCAGACCCAAGATACGTTAAAAATGCAAGAAAGTTAGATGAGATCACCTATGACGAGATGCTGGAATTATCCACATTGGGAGCCGGGGTGCTTCATAATCGTTCCGTCGAGCTGGCAAAAAAATATGGAGTACAGATGGTCGTAAGATCTAGTTTAAATGATCATGAAGGAACAGTTGTTAAGGAGGAAGTTAACATGGAAAAAATGCTTGTAAGCGGAGTAGCTGTCGATAAAGATGCCACAAGAATTGCTTTGATCGGATTAAAGGATGAGCCGGGAATCGCCTTCCATTTATTTAATGCGCTGGCAAAATACAATATTAATGTCGATATGATTTTGCAGTCTGTTGGACGTGAGGGAACAAAGGATATCTCCTTTACCGTCTCAGAAGATGTTGCCGATGAAGCAGTTGCGATCATCCAGAAGAGCTTCCCTAAGGGAAATTACAAAAAGATCGATGAAGAAAAGAACGTCGTAAAACTCTCAATTGTTGGCGCCGGAATGATGACAAACGCCGGTGTGGCAGCTTCCATGTTTGAAGCATTATATGACTGCGGCGTAAATATTAAAATGATCAGTACATCAGAAATCCGCGTTACGGTACTGGTAGATCAGAAGTACACAGAAAAAGCGCTCAATGCAGTCCATGATAAGTTTTCTTTATCAGATTAAGGAATCGTATTGACCAGAGGATTTCATTACAGGGGGGGAAGGATGAAGAGAACAGATTATATATCGTGGGACGCTTACTTTATGGGGGTGGCGCTGTTGTCTGCTCAGAGGAGCAAAGACAACAATACGCAGGTGGGAAGCTGCATCGTCAATCCCCACAACAAAATATTGTCTATGGGATATAACGGTATGCCCACCGGATGCGACGACGACCGGATGCCGTGGGAGCGAAAAGGAACCCCGCTTGATACAAAGTATTTGTATGTCTGCCATGCAGAACTCAATGCGATCTTAAACTACAGCGGCGGTTCACTCCGAGGATGCCGGATCTATACCACTTTATTTCCGTGCAACGAATGCACAAAAGCTATTATTCAGGCGGGGATAAAGGAAGTCATATACTATTCCGACAAATACAGCGGAACCGACAGTAACGTGGCGGCAAAAAAAATGATGGATATGGTAGGCATCACTTATCGTCAATATGAAAAAGAAGAGAAAAACCTCATATTTGAGTTATAAATCTTTGGGTTATAAAGTTTAAATTTACAAAGTTTTGAATTATAAAATTCTCTCGTATTTGAATCATAAATTTCTTGACAGGTCATAAATATGATGATAAAATAGATGAGGTTGTAAGGGATTGCAACAATACAGGAAAGAAGAGTGTCCACTCTCACCTTAGCACATGAGTGACTCGGGTTAATATTTCATGATATATATTAATGTATTATTTGATGTATAGATGTAATAATTATGCGTGGATAGTCTTGTTACTATCCATTTTTTATTGTGAAAACCCCGGACAAATGTTCCTCGGCAAAGAGGAATAAGCTATGACAAGGTGGAATAAAGTTAAATATTATATTTTGGAGGTGTACCACTATTAACGAATTAATGATTAATGAGCAGGTGAGAGACAGAGAAGTCAGAGTAATCAGTGCAAGCGGAGAACAGCTTGGAATTATGTCTGCAAAGGAAGCAATGAAAATTGCCAGAGAGTCTGAGCTTGATTTGGTGAAAATCGCGCCAAATGCAAAGCCTCCTGTATGCAAGATTATTGATTATGGAAAGTACAGATACGAACTTGCCCGCAAAGAAAAAGAAGCAAAAAAGAAACAAAAAACGATTGAGGTGAAAGAAGTAAGATTATCTCCGAATATCGACAAAAACGATCTTAACACTAAGATCAACCAGGCAAGAAAGTTTCTTTCAAAAGGTGATAAAGTAAAAGTGACGCTTCGTTTCCGTGGCAGAGAGCTTGCTCATGTTAATTCAAGCAAAGTTATCCTTGAGGAATTTGCAAAAGAGTTAGAAGATATTGCTGTCAAGGATAAAGCACCAAAGTTTGAAGGAAGAAGCATGATAATGTTTTTAACTGAAAAACGTTAAGATTAATATAGAATGATTATAGGAGGATTTAGTCATGCCAAAAATGAAAACTAGCAGAGCTGCTGCAAAGCGCTTCAAAAAAACAGGAACAGGACAGTTAAAAAGAATGAAAGCTTATAAAAGCCATATTTTGACCAAGAAATCTCAGAAGAGAAAGAGAAACCTGAGAAAGTCAACAATCACAGATCCAACAAACGTAAAGAACATGAAGAAGATATTACCATATATCTAATAGATAGAGGAGGACGCAGACAATGGCAAGAGTAAAAGGCGCACTTGGTGCAAGAAAAAGACATAATAGAGTATTAAAACTTGCTAAAGGTTATAAAGGAGCAAGATCAAAACAGTATAGAGTAGCAAAACAGTCTGTAATGAGAGCATTAACAAGCTCCTATGCAGGAAGAAAACAGAGAAAGAGACAGTTTAGACAGCTTTGGATCGCTCGTATCAACGCTGCAGCAAGATTAAACGGATTATCCTACAGCAAGTTTATGTACGGCTTAAAATTAGCTGGTGTAGAAGTAAATAGAAAAATGCTTTCTGAAATGGCAATCAGCGATCCTCAGGGATTTGCAGCTCTTGCAGAATTAGCAAAAAGCAAAGTAGCCTAAAGAATCCAAAGATCAGTAAATTACAATTTGCTGGTCTTTTTTGTTTTTTAGTTATATTTTTCTATTATAACTGTTAAAAAAGTGTTAAAATAAAGAAGTTAAGGCAAAACAGCGCTTGGAAATAGCGTAGAAAAACCATTAAGATTAAGATAAGCAGCGTAAAAAAATCGTCTTAAAAAACTATAAACAAAAAAGGCTATAATAAAAAGACGACATGGAATTGGCTGCGGTTAACTGATTAATTATAGAAGGGGGAGACATCTTGAAATTTACTTACAAAAACCTACTTATACTTCTTCTGGTCTGCGCATTGAGTTTAAGTCCGCTGAACGTATCCGCCGCCTCGGTAAAGTATGTGGATAATTCCGGCAGTGTGACTTATAAGGGAACGCAGTACAAACTGTATTTTAATAATACGCTTATAAACTCTACCACTAAGCCGGTGATCAAGAAAAACGGTGATTATTTCATCCCTTATCAATATGCTTTCGTAAGCCGGGGACCGAAAATAAAAGCAGTGTATATTTCACAGACAGAGTGCGTGACACTAATGCTTAAGACAAAACGTGTGAAAATGTTTTTAAACAAAAAATATTACTATGTTGATAACGTAAAAAAGACGTCAAAAACAGCGCCTCTAAGAGTAACCTGCTCCAAAGAAACCTACATAGCATTGCCTTTACAGGAAATATGCACAGCGTTTGGCTGGAAATATACGGTGAGCGACAGCCAGAAGAAAATAAAGATCACCGCACCTGTGGAAGTGACCAATCATTATGATGACATAAAGGCAAGCCAATTTAAAAATATGTCTCCGTCCCAATTCATCACTAAGATGGGGCCGATTGCAAGGGATAATTATAAAAAAACAGGAATCCTTGCCTCGGTTACACTCGCACAGGCAATTTTAGAAAGCGGATGGGGTAAATCAGGACTGGCTCAAAAAGCCAACAACCTTTTTGGAATGAAGGCTTCTGTTTCCGGTAACAATTGGAAAGGAAGCACATGGAAAGGAAACTACGTCACTGTGCGCACCAAAGAACAATATGGTGGAAGAACTGTGACGATCAGCGCAAAATTCAGAAAGTATTCCTCGGTGTCCCAGTCTTTGGAAGATCATGCCGCTTATTTAAAATATGCAAAAAACGGATCCAGATACCGTTATGCGGGGATCACTGCAACAAAAGATTACAGACGCCAGCTTCGGATCATCCAAAATGGCGGATACTGTACAGACAGTTCCTATTATTCACAGTTATGCTCCATAATCCGCAGCTATAATTTAACCAGATGGGATAAATAAATTTATGGTGTCATTTATGATAGGGGATTACATATGTTAAAAAAGATAATATCTGGTTTTCTGAGAATTATAAAAAATAACAAAGGCAGTGTGCTGAGGATCCTCATAGTTGCTGTTCTTTGCCTTGCGGTCATCGTACACACAGTGCAAAAAGAAGAAAGCCAGAAAGAAGTATTTCATAAAAGTGAAAAGGAATCTACACAATCTGTAGAACAAACGACAGAATCAGGATTCGTTTATTTGGAAAAAGATCCATCCTTTGAACCATGCTATGTAATGATCTGCAATGCCCCAAAGGAAGGGATCAAGACTACCAAAAGTCCTTCCTCCAAGGGAGAAGTTCTGTCTCGTTTACAAAACGGAGAGATTCGATGGGCACAAAGTAACGGAAGTTATAACGACGCTTCTTACTATCAGTTAGAGGATGGTTCCTATCTGATTGATGAGGACGAGTATGTTTTAGAACTGAAAAGCTATACCAAAATGTCCGGCTATGTGGTGATTACCTTCGTAAGCGCCACAGGAGTAAAACTTCGTTCCTGGGCGAATTTTGATGATGATAATGTGGCGGGAAGGGCCTTTGTCGGTGATCAGGTCTCCATCACAGCTAAGGTAGTGACCGAAGACGACGAAGAGGCATATCAAACCGCAGAGGGGCTTTATATGACCACAGATACCGAATATTTCGATGATCACACCGTAGTGGGAGAAAGTGAGGCGGACGGCGGCCAAAGCGCAGATTCCGGCGAAGAAACCACAGGCAGCGAAGCACAGGAATCGGACGGCTCCGTCACAGAAGAGGGTGAAGCCTCCGGAGATGGCACGGAGGGGTTGGATGTTAACTAACGCTTAAATTATGTTTGCAAAAATATGCCAACGATTATCTGGCGGTAATATAGAGAATTTTTTATTTGTTTTTTCAAATTCTTTGTGTTATTATTGGGAAGGTCGGATTCTTACATCATTTCGGATAATAAGCAATCCGACTTTCAAAACTGAATAAAAGAAAATTACGCACGACACACGTATTGCTAAAGGCAAGTAAATCTGATTACGAGGACGGTTTTATATTGATTTACTTCCCCTTTATTAATATGTGTTTTTTTTGCGCTTTTTCTTGCAAGGATTCAGTTTCAAAGAACCAATACATAATTAAGGAGAGTGAAAAATAATGCCAAGAAATCAATTCCAAAGAATGGTGTTTGCCTTCATCACTGTTGTAATTACAGTACACGCTTATGTTTTTTACAGTTTGTATGTTGTAAATGGTCAAACCTTAATGGAAGTGAATGGGACCGGAAGTGTTATTGCAGCACTGAATAAGCAGGAAGGCGTCTATATGTGCGGCAGTTTCCTTCCCATCTGGGCTTGTATTCTGATAGAATTTTGCCTGGCCTATTTATTGGAGAACCTATTGGGAAGTCCATTATCTTTTAAACTTGCCTGCCGTGTATTTAATCCTGCCAAAAATCATCCGATGATATTTGAAACCGCTATTATCTGTGCAACAGTAGGTATTATGTGTCCGGCCATGAGCTTTATCGCCGCTTTTTTATATTATCCATATTACACGGGCTTCAATTTTTTGACCTTGTTGGCTAATTGGTTAAAGCTGGTTTGTTTCAACTTCCCATTTGCCTATTTTACACAACTATTTTTTATCCAGCCTTTTGTCCGAGTTGCCTTTAAAACTTTGTTCCGTAAAGACATTGAAGCGAGAAAAGATAATGTGGAAAAAACAAATGCGGAAAATGAACAGGAGATTATTGCTGACATCTTCCATCGTATGGATGAGATCAAAGAAGAGCTTGCCCATGAACGCCGCCGCAGAAAAGCACTGGAAGATTCCGTTCAAAAATAATTGTAAAAAAATAAAAAAAACGCTTGCATTATTCAATGTTGTGTGATAGAATAAGTCTCGTTGGTGAGCAACACACCAAACAAGCAGTCTTGGCGGAATTGGCATACGCGCTAGACTAAGGATCTAGTCCGGGCTAACTGGGTGCGGGTTCAAGTCCCGCAGACTGCACTTATTCTTCATCCTAAAACCCTTTATTAAACGGGTTTTAGGATTTTTTTATTCTAATTTAAATACTCCCGAAAACCCGAATATCAAATAATTTTTACTGTTCGTTCCAACGCCGTATAGCTTTTTTGCTTAGCATGGCAATATGGTTTTTATATGTCCCTACAACAAAAAAGAGAATTTAACATCAATAAAACGTAATGATGCAATTCTCTTTTTGTTAACTTAATGATATGATGCCGGGGTCAAAAGCCCCATTCATAGAACCTTGAAAATTTAATATTTCACAGTAGATTGGCTATATATTGCTCATTATATTTAAGAACATATGGGTGTCCTTGGTTTATTTTTATGCCAGCATTGGATTCAAGGCATAATTGCCCAAGCCCTTTCGAAAACCAAAGAGCTTTCTGAAATTTAATGCAGCTATCTTACTGCCGAAAAAGAACTTGCCACGCTGCTTCCCTCTCGGAAGCTTATCCAGATGATAATTCTTTCGGATATTGGACGGAACGGTTTCTACACCGTTTCTCAACTTTGCTAAATTGCTGAATTCTTCGCTTTGCATATACCGCTGGCTTTTCGCTCTGTTAGATGCATTTTTCGATGTAATAAAAGTTGCAACCTTTTTATAAATTTTGGGGTGGCACTGTTCCTGATTTGGACATCCGGCACAATGATTTCGGTCAAATGAAACCCTGCATTGCCTCGTTGACTTTGTATAGCTTTGACTGACTGGTTCGTGTCCTGCTGCACATTTAAGCAGCTTTGTTCCATCTTCATTAAATTCAAAGTCTGCCAGAACATCAGGCGCTTCTTTACCGATTAATGCTGTGGTTACCAGTTTGACATTTTTCTCTTTGGCAAGAGCAATGTTATCCTGTCCATCGTAACCGCCGTCGGTAACCAGTATTATCTCTTCCTCGGACTTTCCCATTTGTGAAAGAGTTTCCTGAAGAAAATGGCTGTCCGTATGGGTGTTCTTATCAAACTGATAATCAGTGACCACAGATCCATTCTTTCCAACAGTTTCTTCAATGTTAGCCACGTAACCTCTGTGAAGTTTGCCGGATTTGTTTCTATAGGTGGCATCCGGGTCAGAGGGATTTTGAAGTGCCGATGAATTCATCGTTTTGTCTTTTTTGGTTCTCAGACGGCGTTTCTCATTTTCAACAATCGTCTGGTCAGAAAGGCATCTGGCAAAGAGCTGATATTCTGTTATTTCTTCAAAATCTGCTTTACAGATATCAAGTAAGCAATCGCTGTCTGTCAACAAAGTCCGGATGATTGCCTCCATGTCATCATTCCTCTGATGGTAAAAAATGCGGTTATAATCATTTGGGTCAGCATAATGTTTTAATGATTCCACAACCTTGTCCGGATGATTTTTTGTAAGGAACACAACCAGCTTTGAAATGCAGGTGTAAATTAATTCCATACGGCTTAAAAATCGGATATTTGATTCTATCATCATGGAATCCATTCGACGGATACGACCATTCAATTGCATTATTTTGGCAATTTTACTGCTGAGATCCTTCACACAATCGTGATATAAATCAACACCATGAAGCATCTCGTAATCATAGCATCTCTTACGAAAGCGACTCAGAGTCTTATCCGAAAGCGGCTGTTCTGCAAAACTTGTCGTGTGTAAAGCGTATTGAAGGTGGAGGTCAAGCATGAGATTCTCAACAATCTCATCATCAGAATAATCAAAAAGTTCCTTGATAATGAGCGCACCAATAATAACATTTACAGGTGTATTAGGTCTGGATGCCTTATCACTATACAGGACAGAAAAGCGTTCTTCATCTATCGCTGGAAAAATTTCATCCGCAAAAATCTTCGCCCATGATTTTTCCAACGCTTTTCTTTCACGGTCAGTCAGATTCATAAAACTATCTTCGAATGATAATTGTTGACACTCATTTGTTTTAAAAGACATATCACGTTCCACCTTTCAGAAGCTACTATTATTATAACTTATAAAAGGACGGATTGCTTGTATTTACTGTAAAATATTAAATTTTCAAGGTTCTATGAATGGGGCTTTTGACCCCGGCATCATGAGTATTTATTTAAAGAGTCGGAACGGGCAAACAAATACGCCAACACCTTAAT
>CAZKQV010000013.1:0-15335 GCA_964555015.1 uncultured Eubacterium sp.
GCTAAGAATGTGATCTTCCTCTCCGCAGACGCTTTTGGCGTGCTGCCTCCAGTATCCATTTTGACATCTGAGCAGACAAAATACTACTTCCTTTCCGGATTTACAGCAAAACTTGCCGGAACAGAACGTGGAATCACAGAACCTACACCAACATTCTCTGCTTGCTTTGGTCAGGCATTCCTTGAGCTGCATCCGACAAAATATGCAGACGAATTAGTAAAGAGAATGGAAGAAAGCGGAGCAAAGGCATACCTTGTAAATACAGGATGGAACGGAACAGGAAAGAGAATCTCCATCAAAGATACCCGTGGAATCATTGATGCAATCTTAGACGGATCCATCATTTCCGCACCAACCAAGCAGATTCCTTACTTCAACTTTGAAGTGCCGACAGAGCTTCCAGGCGTAGATCCTAAGATCTTAGACCCTCGCGACACATACGAAGATGCATCCCAGTGGGAGGAAAAAGCAAAAGACCTTGCAGGACGTTTCATTAAGAACTTCGCAAAATACGAAGGAAACGAAGAAGGAAAAGCATTAGTGAGCGCAGGCCCTCAGTTATAATTAAAATATAATTGAAAATTGATTGTTCACAATTAAAGATTCATTGAATATATTTTCATGAGATAATATAAGCTCCGGGAGTTTTATGATCGCAGCAGATCATAGAGCTTCCGGAGCTTGTTGTTTTTTAAAAGAAATGGAAAAAGCAGCGATCTTGGTTTAGGTGATATCTAATTAAAAAAGCTACCAGTGAAGCGAAAAAGAACGTAACCGAAAGTATGACAAAGAAGCTGGTGATTCGTATGTTAGAATCGGGAAAATTAACTTTTTCAGTCTTGTTATAGTCAAATAAATATTGGCAAAATCAATCGCTATAGCCGCCTGGAGGAAAGAAAATATTTCCGGGCAATGCCTTCTTACTCCTTGATAAAAATGGAGTACAGCATCGCCATCACATCGGTAAGAGTCACTTTCTCCGGTGTCAGGCTGGTGATGGGATCGCTTAAGATGTGTTCTGCCATAGTGATATTAACTTTCGTAAGATCAGGATGATAACTTTCGATTGGGGCAAGACCAACAATCTGATCACGAAAATGTACATAGGCTTCACAGGTTTTTTCGGCAATTTGCTCCGGTGAATCCTGCTCGCCGATCTTAGCGCCGAGAAGTCTTCCAGTGTATAGGATTTTCTCAGTGGATACATTTTTGATATGCCGTATCATCGGAGGAAAGGCATAGGCGCAGGCGGCGCCGTGTGGAATATGAAAGGCTGCTCCGATTTCATGGGCGAGACAGTGGCCGATATGGACAAGACCGTCTACGAGCATCCATCCGCCATAGCTTGCTGCGATCATCATGTGTTCTCTTGCCTTTATATTATGTCCATCCCGGACCGCCACAGGAAGCCATTTTATGACAGTTTCCATAATTTTTTCGCAGATAAGATCCGTTGCGATATTAGCGTTTAAAGAAGTATATGCTTCAAATGCATGGGAAAATACATCAAGGCCGGTAGCCGCGGTGATGGAAGGCGGCAGATCCATTACAAGTTCGGGATCTAATATGGCGTAGGTACACATAGAGTTGATCACATTGATCGGATGTTTTTCCCCTTCTTTTAAATCTGTTACAACAATCCAGTTTGATAATTCGCTTCCGGTGCCGGAAGTGGTTGGAATACAGATCAGTGAGGAAGAAGGAGCGATCAGTTCTTCCCTGCCTACATAATCAAGGATCGAACCTTCGTTATGGCACATTACGCCGATACCCTTTGCGGCGTCCATAACGCTTCCGCCGCCGATGGCGATGATGCAATCACATTTTTGCGTCAGACAGAGTTTGGCCCCTTCGTCAATTAAGTCTGCCGTGGGATCCGGAGTGATCTTATCATAAGTGATGTATGGGACAGACGCCGCTTCCAGTATCTTAGTAATGCATGGAATAATGGGAGTATTTGCAATGCCTTTATCAAAGACAAGAAATGGTTTGTGGTATCCGGCCAGCTCTAAAAGTTCTGGCAGTTGTTTTACGGCGCCGGTTTCACATAATACCTTTGTGCGTTGTAATAATCGAAAGTTTAACATTTTTATTCCTCTTTTTCATTAATCTTCATGTATCCTCCGTCTGAGGAGATTGCTTTAAAATAAGTTTTCGTATCAAAGGAGGTGCAAGGATACATATATTCCATCAGGTCATCAATTTCTGCAATCTTGGCCCGCTGTCCTCCGCTGTACCAGTTGTGATTTACCGAATCGGAAACTAAAATCTTCCCGTTGGTATAAACCCCGAGAAAGACCATAGTATGAACAGAACTTGTCCACTTGCTGTCTTTCTTTCCGGTAATATTACTTCTTTTTCGCACTTCAAAAAGAACCGGATTACCTGTTTTTAAGTGCGATAAAATGTCTTCTTTTGCTGATTCTTTTTCAAAGGTTCGGATGTATTTGTGGGGTACGCCGCCATAGTCAAGGATATCGGAGATTCCGGATAGAGATAACGGCATAGCGCTTCCGGCAGACTTTGTGACATGATGTCTTGTCCAGGCTTCATTGCCGGCGACCTTTTTTTCTACTCCGTCTATAATCTGGTCCGGAGTCACATTGGGATAAGCTTTACTGTAAGCTCCAAGCACAGTGGCAAGGGAACAGTGGGCGCATCCGTGCCACGCCAGATAGGCGCTGTGGGCACCATAGGTGTGTGCGCTCTGGTGATAAAGATGATAGGTTATTTTTTTACCGCTGTCGTTATAAAGTGTTAGGCTGCCGGTACTTCCGCCGGGCGTGGACGTAACCACATTAATATAGAGATTTTCCGTGAGTTCCCCTCCCGAACAATGAATTACTGTGATGCCGTCTTTTTTGGCAGTGATTGTTCCGGTGCTGCTTACGGATGCAATGTTTTCGTCCTCGCTCTCCCAGAGAAGATCACCGGAAGCGGAAGAAGGCTCTGTTACAACATCAGGAGTGTACGTGTCTCCCACAGACATCATAAATACGGTCTGCTCAAATTGGATGGAGGAAATCGTCGTCTGTGTGTCCTCTTTTTCCTTGGTCTGCGCGTTGGTATTGTCATCAAAAGAGGAAGTGTCTTTTTGGTGAGACGGCGAAGGAGATGTGTTCTTAGATACAGTATTCTCCGGAGAGTTTTGCTCATCGGCAGATTGTTCCGGAATAGTTTTTGCCGGCATATGACCGGCAAAAAAATAGAAAACAGCACCCAGGATGCAACACACTATAACAATAAGCAGAGTTAATTTTTTGCGGGAAAAAGATTGTTTACTTTTTCGCATAAAAATCCTTTCTAAAAAAATTATTCAGCAATGATTATATTGATATTTTTATTCTTTAAGTTAGAAATGACGTCGTCACTGACACCGGAATCTGTGCAGATTGTGTCAATCTCATCAAAGGTAGACTGGATTACCACGCCTTTTTTATGGAACTTGGAGGAATCTGCCAATATGATAGTGCGATTGGCGGAACCGGACATATAGCGCATCGTTTCCACACGCATTAGATCGTCACAGGTAAAACCTGTCTGTGGGATAAAACCATCGGTCCCCACAAAGAATTTATCAACAAAAAACTCACGGGCGCATTTTCTTACCAATGGGCCGACCATACCTTGGTACTCTTTTTGGTAATCACCGCCGAGAAGGATGACCTTACGAATCGGCAGTTCACGTATTCGAATAGCAATGTAGGCAGAATTTGTTATAATTGTGACGTCTTTTTTTAATTTGGCAAGCTGCTCTGCCAAAAGGGCGCAGGTGGACCCGGACTCCAACATGACGGTTTCCCCGTTGGAGACCATCTCAGCAGCCTTAGTGGCGATTTTTAACTTGGTATCATAATTGATCGTAAGTCTGGTATTAATATCGTTGGCATTCTTAATCAGCGCATACCCATGCTCTCTTACCAACAACCCTTCTTCTTCGAGACAGTCCAGATCTTTTCGAATCGTAACCTGTGACACCTCCAAAAGTTCAGCAAGACGGCTTACCTCAATCTTATGATGATGATTTACGATTTTAATAATTTTTGATTGACGATCTGTCATTTGAAACACCTCTTTCTTTCTAACAGAAGTATAACATACGATAATGCTAAAAGTAAACATAAATCTCTCCTACTTCCGCCATTGATTGTAATAGCAACATTACGGAATGTATGATAGAATTTAGATATGCTATGTAATATTGTTGTCATAAGTCGCATGAGGATTAGAAAGATAAGAAAACGGGGTTATAATATCCATGCTGCATGATAAAGATATCCGGGAACCTTTATTTGATTTTTTGGAGGAAAATTACGGTAAAATCAGAATTATTGAAGAAAAGACGATGGGAAAATCCCGGGCAGATATCGTTATGGTCACACCGGATTCCTTATATGGAATTGAAATAAAAAGCGATGCGGATACTTATGCCCGGCTGGCTGGACAGGTAAAAGATTATGACTGCCACTATGACTATAATATTATTGTGGCAGGAACGAGCCACGCCATGCATATTCATGAGTATGTACCAAAATATTGGGGAATCATTACCGTGGAATTGGTGGACGGTGAAATGGATTTTTATATCTTTCGGAAACCGTGCGTGAATCCAAAAATGAAATGGGAAAAAAAGCTGTCTATTCTCTGGAGGCCGGAACTATTTCAGATCCAGCAATGGAACGCTATGCCAAAATATAAAGAAAAAAGCAAGATATTTGTCCGCCGAAAGATTGCAGAACGCATTCCGGAAAAGATTCCAGAGGAACGATTAAGACAACAGGTAAGCGATATATTATTTGAGCGAGATTATAATAATGTAGAAAAAACATTATCAGACTACCGAAAAGGAGAGCTTCAAAAAAAGCTGGATAAGGAAACGGACCTTTTGAAGAAAATGGAATTGATGGCGGAGCAAGCAGAGAAACGAAGAATGTTCCGAAAGAAAAAAATACGGAAAATTTATAAATAAAATATAACAACGAATTAGAAAATGAGGAGGATGAAATTATGAGAAAAAATTTTGGAGCGAAACCCTACACATATCCGCAGCCGGTGTTGATGATCGCAACCTATGGAGAAGACGGAACCCCGGACGTCATGAACGCAGCCTGGGGCGGAATCAGTGATAACAATGAAATTTCCATGTGTATCAGTGAGAGTCATAAAACAACAGAAAATATTTTAAAGAGGAAAGCATTTACTATTAGTCTGGCAGATGAAGCACATACTGTAGCCTGCGATTATGTAGGAATCGTTTCTGCCAATAAAGAGCCGGATAAATTTTCCAAAGCAGGATTTAGCGCTCAGCCGTCCGAGTTGGTTGACGCTCCGATTATCCAGGAACTGGCCATCTGTCTGGAATGCAAATTAAAAAGTTATGATCCAAAAACTCGCCGCTTGGTGGGAGAGATTGTAAATGTCAGCGTGGACGAATCGGTACTGGACGAGAAGGGAAACGTGGATGTGGCAAAGGCTGCTCCGATCACTTTTGATCCTTTCAATAACGCCTACATCAAATTGGGTGAAAAAGTAGGAAATGCATTTAAAGATGGCGCCGCATTAAAATAGAAAATTATATGTAAAATCATAGTCCGGATAAAAATGTCATAGGGAGATGACGCTATGAGAAAAAATAATTTATTAGATCTTCAGGAGACAATGCAGATTCTGGATCAGGGGTATTACGTCACAAATGGGAAAAGGATAGATTTAAAGCTTTCTCGTAGTCAAATGGAGAAGGTATTCGTGTATCTTCCCGACGAAGTAAAAGAAATTTGTGAGAAAAAAGATATTCCATGTGTGGAAACAAACAAAAAAGGTTTCGAAAGGGTGAGATATCAATGCGTAAATATAGATTCCTTTTCCTTGGCAAGAGAATGTGAGAAAGACAAAACGGATCTTTCGGTTCATGCGAAGGAAAATTCTATTCTCGTGCTTAATCTGGCAAATTCAATACATCCGGGTGGAGGGGTCAGGAGGGGAGCCAAAGCTCAGGAAGAAGATCTCTGCCGTAAAAGTTCACTGCTTCTTTCCTTGGAAAGCGAGGCAGCCCGTTCCTATTATGATTATAATTGGTCTTTACGAACATATATGGGTTCCGATGCAATCATTATCACGCCGGATGTAGAAATTATAAAAGATGAGAAAGGAAATCTCCTGGAGGATTCCGTGATTGTTTCCGTAATGACTTGCGCAGCGCCCAATCTTACCAATGGTCTGGAAGGAATGTCTAAGGCAGAATACAAAACGATGCTCTATCAAAGAATTACCGGTATGCTGAAAATGGCCGCTTATCTGGGATATAAAATTTTGATCCTTGGAGCTTTTGGGTGCGGAGCTTTTCACAACGACGCCCGCATAGTATCAAACCTGTTCTATAAGGCGCTGAAAGAATTTTGCTATGTTGGTAAAAGCGCAGAATATTTCTTCCAGCGAGTTGAGTTTGCCGTTTTAGATCATACTGTGGGACAGTATAATTTCAGAGAGTTTTCCAGAAATTTCAATTATTTTTATGAAGAGAAAAATCAGTGGAAAGGATAATTGAAATGAGCCCAATCAATTTCAGTGAACAGATAAAACAATTTCCGATACTTAAGGAACTTCAATCCGAAAAAGAGATCGTTTGGATCAATCCCCACAAAACGGATTTTGAAACAAGTATGGAAAATTCAGAACTAACGATGAAGGATATTGATGACGCCGAAGAAAGACTGCTGCGTTTTGCGCCCTTCATCATGAAATGTTTCCCGGAAACGAAAGATCGAAATGGAATCATTGAGTCAGCCCTGTTGCCGATTCCCACAATGCAGGAATATATGAATGAAAAATATGGAAGCAGGATTCAGGGCAAACTGCTGCTAAAACAGGATAGCCATCTTGCCATTGCCGGTTCTGTAAAAGCCAGGGGCGGAATCTACGAGGTGTTAAAGCATACCGAAGAATTGGCATTTTCCCATGGGCTTTTGAAGGAAGAGGATCCTTATGAGAAATTGGCGACAGAAAAATCCAGGCAGTTTTTCCGTGATTATACCATTCAAGTAGGTTCCACAGGAAATCTGGGACTGAGTATCGGGATCATGAGCGCGGCGATCGGATATGAAGCAATCGTCCATATGTCCGCAGACGCAAAACAATGGAAAAAGGATTTGCTAAGAAGCCGCGGTGTTACGGTGAAAGAGTACGACTCCGATTACAGTGAAGCCGTAAAAAACGGAAGGGCGCTGTCGGAAGAAAATCCAAAAAGCTATTTTGTGGATGATGAAAATTCAAGAACGCTTTTTTTAGGATATGCGGTGGCGGCCAAACGTCTGGTAAAGCAGCTTAATGAGTTGAAAATTACAGTGAATGATCATCATCCGCTGTTTGTTTATATTCCTTGCGGCGTGGGCGGCGCTCCGGGCGGAATCAGTTTTGGACTAAAGCAAGTATTTAAAGATAATGTTCATTGCTTTTTTGTGGAACCGACAAAAGCGCCTTGTATGCTGGCAGGAATGGCAACCGGGTTAAATAGTAAAATATCCGTTCAGGATATTGGTTTGTCCGGGCTTACAGAGGCGGACGGCCTTGCTGTGGGCAGACCTTCCGGATTTGTGGGAGAAGTGATGAGGCCAATGCTGAGCGGTGAATTTACAGTGAAAGACGCCCGGCTTTATCAATACATGAGAGAACTGCTGGAAATAGAAAATATTTTTCTCGAGCCAAGCGCCTGCGCTGCGTTCCAAGGGCCGGTTTTTCTAAATCAGAGACAGGAATCGCTCCGATATCTGAGAAAAAATCATCTCGATGATCTTATGAAATCCGCAGTGCATATCGTATGGGCGACAGGGGGAAGCCTTGTACCAAAAAAAGTTCGAAATGATATCTTGCTAAGTACTGCCGGGAAATCCATTGGAGCAAATGATTAAAGGATGAAAAAATATTTAAAATGCTTGAACGAAAGAACCATAAGTGATATTCTTTAAGACAGTGCGCTAAAACACTATATAGATAAACTCAGGAGAGTCTCTTAAAATAGAGCGCCGAAGGTGTACACAGCAAAAAGGCTGTTAATCTCTCAGGCAAAAGGATGGAGGAAAGTAAGATGTTTGAGCAAATCAACAGTTTTATCACATGGTTTGATGGAGTCGTATGGGGATTGCCATTGATCATTCTGATCCTGATCACAGGATTCTATTTAACAATTCGTTTAGGCTTATTACAGGTGAGACACCTGGGAAAAGCACTGAAATTCATGATTAAAAATGAAGAGGATGGGCAGGGAGAGGTGACCAGTTTTGGCGCTTTGTGTACTGCGCTGTCTGCAACCATTGGCACGGGGAATATTGTCGGCGTCGCCACTGCCATTGCGGCTGGCGGACCGGGAGCATTATTTTGGATGATCGTGGCGGCATTTTTTGGAATGGCAACAAAGTATGCAGAAGGGCTTCTTGCGATCAAATACCGTACCATTGATGAGGAAGGCCATGTACTTGGCGGTCCCTTTTACTACATTGAAAATGGTATGGGCAAGCAGTGGAGATGGCTGGCCAAAATATTTGCGTTTTTTGGCGCAGGTGTCGGACTGCTTGGAATCGGAACTTTTACCCAGGTGAACGGGATTTCATCTGCGGTGATGAATTTCTTTGATCCGGATATGGCACATACCGTATCCTTGTTTGGCAATTTTATATGTGGCTTTGGCGTTGATCATCGTGGTGACAAATATCACGGCAGTACCGGCAGCAATTGTCGAAATTGTAAAATCAGCATTTAAGGGAAGCGCATTGGCAGGTGGCGCCATGGGAACTATGGTTGTGGCGATGCAAAAAGGAATTGCAAGGGGAATATTTTCCAATGAGTCAGGTCTTGGTAGCGCTCCCATTGCGGCTGCGGCGGCTCAGACAAAAGAACCGGCCCGCCAGGGTTTGGTATCTATGACAGGTACATTTATTGATACTATTGTGATTTGTACGATGACAGGGGTATCCATCGTGATCGCCGGCACATGGAATACCGGACTGGAAGGAGTGGCCATTACAACAGCGGCGTTCCAAAAAGGACTTCCATTTCCGCCGGTAGTGGCGTCTTTTTCCCTGATGCTATGCCTGGTATTCTTTGCCTTCACCACGATTCTGGGGTGGAATTATTATGGAGAGCGTTGTCTGGAATACTTGTTTAACCGAAATAAGGCTGCTGTAAAAATTTATCGTTGGCTGTATATTCTGGCGGTATTTATCGGGCCGTATATGACAGTTTCAGCGGTATGGAATATTGCGGATATCTTTAATGCACTGATGGCATTTCCAAACCTGATTGCACTCCTTGCATTAAGTAAAGTGGTCGTGAAAGAAACAAAAGATTATCTGGCAAAACTTTAATTTTAAATATTTTGATATAATACAATAAGTAGATTTAGCAGCGCAAAAAAATAAAATGGGGACGGCGGCAAAAAAGCTTCCGTCTCCATTCTTTTATTGCAAGATATTTTCCATCAAACGATACTGGCAGGAAGCCAGGGTTTCCTTTGATAATTTATAACCGCTTTTTATCCATTGAAGAACCATTCCGACAAGTCCGCTCACATAAAACGAAGTTACGGTCTCTACGGGACCGGGAAGCAAGACTCCGTTTGAAATTTTTTCTTCTAAATATTGTGTGATATAGCGGCTGAAAAACTGATAAAACATTTTTGGAACTTCTTCATTCGGCCCGCTTTCAAAAATATTATAAAGTATTTTTTCATTTTCCTGGCAGCTGCTTAACATCACCATAAAACAATCCTTTGGAGAATGTGTCTCCATTAAAAGGTCCCATTCCCTGGAGGTTATATTAAAGCAATATGAAAGTAAATCGTATTTATCCTTAAAATGTGAATAAAATGTACTCCGGACGATTCCGGATTTTTCACATAATTCATTTACTGTGATCTTGGAAAAAGGTTTTTTGTCCAACAAATCCACTAACGTCTTAACCAGTATTTGTTTGGTTTCTAATTGGTCTTTTCTGCTCATGAAAGGGCTCCTTCGTTATTTTTTCATAGATTTATCATAAAAGATTTTCCAAAAAATCACAATAGAAAAAGACTTGACAGGAATAACGAAATTTGAATTTTTTGTGAAAAAAGACAAAATTGGAAATCTGTTTTGTTTTTCTCAGATTTATTTTGCTATACTTTTTTCCATCGATTATAAATGAAACAATGGTTCTAATAAATCGAGAAGTTTGCAAAAAAACAATGAAAAATGAAAAGGAGGAAGGACAGGATGAATCAGGACAAACCGGATAGAAAGCCGTTGTATTATTATTATGTGATCGCTCTGCTGGTCGTAATGTTACTAAACGCATTATTATTCCCGTCGATTATACGGTCGGGAGTCAAAGAAGTGGGATATGATTCTTTTCTTAGCATGATAGATGAAGGAATCGTGACGCAGGTCGAGATGGAAGAAGACAAAGACCAGATTGTTTTTGTGACACAAAGCGATGAAGGAATCCGATATTACAAGACGGGCATTTTCCCCGATCAGGCTTTACGGGAAAGATTAGAAAAGGCAAATGTTGAGTTTGGAGCAGATATTCCGACACAAAATTCTCCCCTTTTATCTTTCTTGTTAACGTGGATCTTGCCTATTCTTGTCTTTTATGGATTTGGACAGCTAATGTTTAAGATGATGAAGAAACGGGGAGGAAATATAGCGGGCAATGCCATGAGTTTCGGAAAGTCCAACGCAAAAATATATGCGCAGACAGAGACTGGGAAGACTTTTGCAGACGTAGCAGGACAAGATGAAGCAAAAGAAGCGTTGACAGAAATCGTAGATTTTTTGCATAATCCCGAAAAATATTCCAAAATCGGAGCCAAGCTTCCCAAAGGAGCGCTTCTTGTAGGACCTCCGGGAACCGGAAAAACCTTACTGGCAAAGGCGGTTGCCGGAGAGGCTCACGTGCCGTTTTTCTCAATTTCCGGTTCGGATTTTGTGGAAATGTTCGTAGGTATGGGAGCTGCAAAAGTGCGGGATCTGTTTAAGCAGGCCAATGAGAAGGCGCCGTGTATTATTTTCATTGATGAAATTGATACCATAGGGAAAAAACGAAGCGGTGGAGGAATGGGCGGCAATGACGAGAGAGAACAGACCTTAAATCAGTTGCTGGCAGAAATGGACGGATTTGACGCGAAAAAAGGAGTCGTAATTTTAGGGGCGACCAACCGTCCGGAATCCCTGGATCCGGCCTTGCTGCGTCCGGGACGATTTGACCGCCGGGTGCCTGTACAGCTTCCGGATCTTTCAGGCCGGATTGCCATATTGAAAGTCCATGCAAAAGACGTTCTTCTTGATGCGGCGGTGGATTTTTCCTCCATTGCGAGGGCGACCTCCGGGGCTTCCGGGGCGGAGCTTGCCAATATGGTAAACGAAGCGGCTCTCCGTGCAGTCCGCATGGGGCGGGAAGTGGTGACCCAGGATGATCTGGAAGAAAGTGTGGAGACGGTCATTGCCGGATACCAGAGGAAAAATGCAGTGATGTCAGAAAAGGAGAGAAGGATTGTATCTTATCATGAGATCGGCCATGCCTTAGTCGCCGCAAAGCAAAGTAACTCTGCTCCGGTGACAAAAATCACGATCGTTCCAAGAACCTCCGGCGCTCTGGGCTATACCATGCAGGTGGATGAAGGAGAGCATTACTTAATGAGCAAGGAAGAAATTGAAAATAAGATTGCCACTTATACAGGAGGGCAAGCCGCAGAACAGCTTGTTTTTGGAAGCATTACCACCGGCGCCTCCAATGATATTGAGCAGGCGACAAAATTGGCAAGAGGTATGATCTCACGGTACGGGATGAGCGATGATTTTGGAATGGTCGCTTTGGAATCCGTCACAAACCAATATTTGGGAGGCGATACATCCCTTGCCTGTTCAGAGCAGACCGCATATCGAATCGATGAGCAAGTGGTGCAGGTTGTGAAAAATGCCCGCGCAAAAGCAGACCGGATTTTGAAGGAAAATAAAGATAAACTGCATGAACTTGCAGAATACCTCATTGAGAAAGAGACGATTACCGGGGACGAATTTATGGCGATCCTGCAAAAGTAATGAGTCTTGACAAGGAAGCATGAATTTAGTACAATAAAAAAGAATCAGCGGAGACAATGTTGTCAAAGATACGTTTGATAGCTTTGTACTCCGCTTTTTTTAAAAATAAGGAGAGGAGTTTTTAATGATGAAGAAAACACTAGCATTATTATTGTGTGTCGCTATGCTTGTTGGTGTGCTTGCAGGATGTGGGTCTAAGGAGGACACAACAGGTGCAGAATCAACCCAGGCAGGATCCGCATCAGAGGGAGAGAAAAAATGGATCATTGCAACGGACACTGTTTTCAAGCCTTTTGAGTACACCGATGAGAACGGTGACTTCGTAGGTATCGACGTGGATATTCTTGCAGCGATTGCAGAGGATCAGGGATTTCAGTATGAATTACAAAGCCTTGGTTTTGACGCGGCAGCTATGGCTGTACAGGCCGGACAGGCAGACGCGATTATTGCCGGAGCTACCATTAAGCAGGAACGTATTGATTCCGGATGGATTTTCTCTGAGGGCTATTATAATGCAACCCAGACCTTTACCGTTGCCAAGGACAGTGATATTGCAAGTTATGACGATCTGAAAGGCAAGAATGTTGCTGTAAAACAGGGTACGGCAGGGGCAGATTTTGCGAACAGCTTAAAAGACGAATATGGATTTACCGTAACTGTATTTGAAGATTCACCGTCTATGTATCAGGACGTTGTTCTTGGAAACAGCGCAGCGTGTGTTGAGGATACACCAATTATGGCGTCCAACATCAAGGAAGGTTCCCTTGATCTGAAGATTCCGGAAGGTATGGAAAGCGAAGGAGCGCCTTACGGTTTTGCAATCATGGATACAAAGAATCAGGAATTACTGGATATGTTCAATGCAGGTCTTGCAAACATTCAGGAAAATGGTAAATACGATGAGATCATTGCAAAATATTTAGGAGAATAATTTTCTGAAAAGTATTTGATATGATGTTTTAGAACGCCGGAAATTTCCACAGGATTTTCGGCGTTCTCATGTTTATTTTATGAGTGGAATTTACAGAAATTAAGATAAAAGAAGGAGTGCTGTAAATGGGTGAAATACTTAGAAATTATTTCAGTATGCTGCTGAAATCCCTCGGCAATACAATGCTTCTTACATTATTAGCGTTGATTTTTGCTTTAATTGTTGGTCTGATTTTTGCCCTGATGAATGTCGGGAAAAATCGGGTGTTCAATTTAATCGGTACGGTCTATGTGGACGCAGTCCGTGGCGTGCCGTTGATCGTTTTGGCTTATTTTATTTATTTTGGTATTCCGCAGGGCGTGAAGTCTATGGGGTATACCGATTTTCGATTGACAGCTTTGCAGGCGGGCGTTATCGCCCTGGCAATGAACTGCGGGGCTTATATGGCGGAGATTATCCGTGCGGGTATTGAAAGTGTGGATAAAGGGCAGATGGAGGCGGCCCGCAGTCTGGGACTCCCTTATGGAAGAAGTATGCGTAAGGTAATCCTTCCACAGGCGATTCGCACGATGATCCCATCGATCATTAACCAGTTCATCATCACATTAAAGGATACCTCCATCCTTTCCGCAATCGGATTTCCGGAACTTACGAACACAGGTAAGACCGTTGCCAGCAATACGATGGCTTTAATACAGACTTGGGCGGTCATTGCTCTTTTTTATTTGGTTGTCATTACACTGCTTAGCAAATTAGCCAAATATATGGAAAGGAGGATAAAGCGTGGAACAGAAGAATTGTAAAGAAAATTATAAAGTTCATGTGAAGAATTTGAAAAAAAGCTTCGGTAAGCTGGAAGTATTAAAAGATATGAGCATGGATATCAGCGAAGGAGAAGTTGTGGTTCTTCTTGGACCTTCCGGAAGTGGAAAATCCACCTTTTTGCGTTGCCTTAACCAGCTTGAGAAGGCTACGGACGGCACAGTGATTGTAGATGGATACGATATCACGGATAAAAATACCGACATTAATAAAGTCCGTGAAAATATCGGTATGGTTTTCCAGCATTTTAATTTGTTTCCGCATATGTCCGTCATCGAGAATATTATGCTGGCGCCGGTGGAATTAAAGAAAATGACAAAGGAAGAGGCAAAGGAAAAAGGAATGCAGCTTCTTACCCGCGTTGGGATGGAGGCGAAGGCCGACGTTTATCCGCCGCAGCTTTCCGGCGGTCAGAAACAGCGTGTGGCCATTGCCAGAGCATTGGCCATGAATCCGGATATCATGCTCTTTGACGAGCCGACGTCTGCATTGGACCCTGAGATGGTCGGCGAAGTTTTGGAGGTTATGAAAGAGCTGGCCAGAGATGGTATGACCATGGTAGTGGTTACTCATGAAATTGGATTTGCCAGAGAGGTTGCGAACCGAATTGTCTTCATGGACGGCGGTTATATCGTGGAAGAAGGAACTCCGGATGAGGTACTTAAGAGTCCGAAAGAAGCAAGAACCATTGATTTCCTGAATAAGGTTTTATAAACCGGGAAAAGGAGGGGGATTATGAGAAAAATAATTACCATAAGCCGTGAATTTGGCGCCTATGGCGGTACAATCGGTCAAGAAGTAGCAAAAAGACTTGGTTATGAGTTTTACGACAAAGAAATTATCCTGCAGTCGGCCAGAAATTCCAATGTGGACGTGGAAAGCTTCCATAAATGGGATGAGAAAGTTCCAATGAATTTTGGATTTGCCCAAAGTCTCTTTGATTTTTACAATAAACCTTTAACAGAAAAGCTATTTGCTGCCCAGAAAAAGGTGATCCGAAAGATCGGGGAAAAGGGAAACTGTGTCATTGTCGGCCGGAATGCCAATTCCGTTTTGAGAGCATATGACCATGCGCTCCATGTCTTTATTTATGCGGAGCCATACTTTAGGATCATGCATTTAAAGGAAAAAATGCCGGAGTTGTCGGAGGCGAAGATCATTGAACGGATTCGCAGTGTGGATAAGACTCGGTGCAAATATTGCGCTTATTACACGGATACCGAATTTGGTGTGGCCGATTATTATGATATTTGTCTTTCTTCCTCCACCTTGGGCGTGGACACTTGTGTAGATATTATTTGTCAGTTGGCAGAAAAATAAGAGAAGATAAACCAAAATAAGACGGTGGAGTTGGAGCTTTACGCAAAGATTTCACCGTATTATTCTTTTTTGGAGATGAGTTTTGTGGAAATATACTATCGATTAGCAATCATGGAGGATTTAGAGGAAATTGCATCTCTGATCAAAAATGCAATCCGTGTGATGGAAAGTCATGGGATTTATCAATGGGATGA
>CAZKQV010000013.1:15435-53981 GCA_964555015.1 uncultured Eubacterium sp.
TGATCAAAAATGCAATCCGTGTGATGGAAAGTCATGGGATTTATCAATGGGATGATCTCTATCCGACAAAAGAGGATTTTCAAGAGGATATAAAAAATGGTCACCTGTATGTAGGCGTCGCAGAGAAAAACATTGCGGTGGTATTTGCGCTGAATCAGATCTTTGATGAACAGTATGAAAATGGAAAATGGGCACAGCCGGAAAAAAGCTATGTCATTATTCATCGTTTATGTGTAAATGGGAATTTTCAAAATCAGGGAATCGGGAGAAAAACACTTCAATATATTGAAGATCAGTTAAGGACAGGTAACGTACAGGCAATAAGACTAGACGCATATAGTAAAAATCCATATGCGCTGAGTATGTATTTTCATGCGGGTTATTCGAGCGTGGGTTATGCGGATTGGAGAAAAGGACGTTTTCACTTAATGGAAAAATATATTGATTAGAAAAGAAAACTGGCCCTGAAACCGTCCATCGCCGGATCAAAGATTCAGCAGGGGCAAAAAAGGGGCAATAAAAAAAGCTCCCTGCCGGACTTGAACCGGCGACCTACGCATTACGAATGCGTCGCTCTACCAACTGAGCCAAGGAAGCTTATCAGAAAACTGACTTACTCATTCTACAACATTTTCAAATAAAAATCAATCAATAAATAAAAAAACTTTGTACACAAATGAAAAATATTGTATGAGTTACTTTTTCATTTTTCATAAAAAAAATTGGCATTATGTTTCTCAACAACAATGAGGTTAAAATGAATGAGAAATTCTAATCGATGATTTTAAAGGATTATACTTTTGTTTCTTTTGAGAGGCATTCTTTACAATGACCATAAAATGTGACGATGTGTTCATCGATCCTGTTACCAAGAGTGGATAGATTTTTTAGATCAAGTTCAGGTTCTTTATCCTTAGGAATATCAAAGATTTTACCACAATCTTTACAAATAAAATGTGAATGTGAAGCCAGGTTTTTGTCATAGCGTTCAGAAGAATCGCCAAAACTGACCTTTTTAATTTTTCCGATATGTACTAATAATGAAAGGTTTCGGTATATTGTACCTAAACTGATATTTGGAATCTCTTTTTTGACTTCTCGATAAATGGTATCGGCGGTAGGATGATCATTGTGTGACTGAACGCATTGAAAAATAGTATCCCTCTGTTTACTCTTTCTTAAAGGTGTATTCATTTTGCGTTTTCTCCTTTGAATCCTGTACAAAAAAATTTGTATAAAAATATCAGAATATTTACAATTATCTTAAAAAAGAATGGATAAAATGTCAAGGAGTTTGTTGATGCAATTTTTTAGTTAAGAAAATTAACTGTGCAGCACAAATTAATGGCAACAGCTATAACTTATTTCTAATAGAATTAGGGCTTGATTCTACCAGGGACAGATTTTATTTCTCCTAGAAATTGGTTGACAAAAAAATAATACGATAGTATACTTTGAGCGATATTATTATAACTTTCAAAACATATTTTTAGAGGAGATTGTATCGAGATGTTTGAAAAAATAAGAGAGATCATTGTAGAGGAATTATCCGTTGAGGACGATGAGATTACATTAGACACATCTTTAAAGGAAGATTTAGGAGCAGATTCTCTTGACTTATTTGAGTTAATCATGGCTTTGGAAGAGGAGTATGACATTGAGATTCCTGTGGAAGAGTTGACCGACTTAGAGACGGTGGGAGATGTAATCGAATTTTTGAAGGAAAAGGGAATCGAAGAATAAATTTCAATGAATTTTATGCCGGAATATATTATTCCGGTATTTTTTTATGATATAGAAAAACGGTTGCTTTTCTATATCATGTTATTTTTCTGTATTATAAAAAAGCGTTTACGTAACATCTTGGGAAACACTTTTGTGGATGACGCCAAAAAACTATTGGAAAAATGAATGGTATCGTTTATAATGTTAAATAGCACGCTCATTAAAGAGAATATATTGTAACTTGCAGAAAGGAGTTAGATATATGGCTACAGATATTGGAATCGATCTGGGAACCGCCAGTATTTTATTATATATTAAAGAGAGAGGTGTCGTCATAAAGGAGCCGTCGGTCGTGGCTTTTGATGTGGATACCAGAAAGATCAAAGCAGTGGGAGAGGAAGCATATCAGATGATCGGCAGAACCCCTGAGAATATTGTGGCGGTAAAACCGCTTAGACAGGGAGTGATCAGTGATTATTCGATTACAGAAAAAATGCTTCGTTTTTTTGTACACAGAGTCGTTGGTAAGGGATTATTCAGCAGAAAACCACGAATTTGTGTCTGCGTCCCAAGCAGTGTGACAGAAGTAGAAAGAAAGGCTGTCGGCGATGCGGCTTATGCAGCGGGGGCAAGGGATGTTGTGATCATTGAGGAACCATTGGCCGCCGCCATCGGCGCAGGAATCGACATCTCAAGACCTTGCGGAAATCTGATCATTGATATTGGCGGAGGCACTTCCGATATTGCGGTGGTTTCCCTCGGCGGAACTGTGGTCAGTGAGTCGATCAGAGTGGCGGGGGATGATTTTGATGAAGCGATCGTGCGTTATATGAGAAAGAAGCATAATCTGCTCATCGGCGATCGTACCGCCGAAGAAATTAAGATCGCTGTGGGAAGTGTTTATCCAAGGGTACAGGAGGTATCCATGGAAGTGAAAGGCAGAAATGTTGTCACCGGGCTTCCAAAGACGGTGAATGTCACTTCGGAGGAAACCAGAGAGGCTATGAAGGAGATCACTTCTCAGATTATTGCGGCGATACACCATGTATTGGAGCAGACTCCTCCGGAGCTGGCGGCGGATATCGCAGACCGGGGCATTGTACTAACCGGCGGCGGAAGTTTGCTGCAAGGACTGGAGCAGTTGATCGAAGAGTCTACGGGGATTCCTACCATGACAGCGGAGGATCCACTTACGGCAGTGGTGGTGGGTACTGGAAAGTATCTGGAATTGTACGGTGATCGATAAATGGAAAAGATTGAGGGATATATCAGTCATATACGATATCATAATGATACAAATGGTTATACTGTCTTAGAAGTTGAAACGACCCACGGGGATGAAATCCTCGTGGGAACTTTTCATTATATCAATGAAGGGGAATACCTTCTTGCAGAAGGTGAGTATATCGATCATCCGGTCCATGGCCCCCAGTATCAGATCAGTCGTTATGAGATTAAGGAACCGGAAGATAAAGCGGCGATGGAAAGATATTTGTCTTCCGGAGCGATCAAGGGAATCGGAGCCGCCCTTGCCGGACGGATCATAAAAAAGTTTAAGGGAGATACTTTCGATATCATAGAGAGAGAGCCGGAGCGTCTTGCCGAAGTGAAAGGAATTTCTTTGAAGAAAGCCATGGACATTGCCATTCAATTTCAGGAAAAGCAGGAAATGCGCCATGCTATGATGTTCCTGTCTGAATATGGGATCTCCAATCATATTGCGGTGTCCATTTTTGAAGAATATGGGGATAAAATGTATGAAATTCTTCGTACAAATCCTTATCGTCTGGCGGAGGATATTCATGGAATAGGGTTTAAAATAGCAGACGGTATCGCCGCCCGGGCGGGAATCGCCATGGATTCGGTATATCGAATTTGTGCGGCCATCCTTTATACATTGCAGCAGAGCGTATCTTCCGGCCACGTATATCTTCCGAAAGATGTTTTGTGCCGCTATACGGGGCAATTGATCCATATACCGGAAGAAGAGGTGGAAGATTATATCCTGGAAATGGTTTTGGACAAAAAACTGATGGTCCGCGAGACAGAAGAGGGAGAAGCCTGCGTGTACCTTTCGAACTATTATTTCATGGAAAGGAACACTGCAAGGATGCTTTTGGAGCTGAATGTCCATTTTGCCAATGAAAAAGGAGCCATGGACAGACAGATTGAAGTGCTGGAAGAAGAGAATGAGATTTCCCTGGATATAAATCAAAAGGAAGCGGTAAAAAACGCTTTGACACAAGGCGTCTTGGTAGTGACAGGAGGACCGGGAACGGGAAAAACTACAACGATCAATCTCATGATTCAATGTTTTGAGATGGAAGATATGGAGATCGTTTTGGCGGCGCCTACGGGAAGGGCGGCGAAAAGGATGACAGAGGCCACCGGGCATGAGGCAAAAACAATTCATCGCCTGCTGGAACTAAATGGAGGAATTGAAGATTCAAAGGGATATCAATTTGAAAAAAATGAGGACAACCCGATAGAAGCGGACGTAATCATTGTGGATGAAATGTCGATGGTGGATCTGAACCTGATGAATGCTCTTTTAAAAGCGATTCTTCCGGGAACCAGATTAATTCTGGTGGGGGATTCCAGCCAGCTTCCAAGCGTAGGGCCGGGAAATGTTCTAAAAGATATTATAGATTCGGAAGTATTTTCTGTTGTAAAGCTGAATCGGATCTACCGTCAGGGAGCGTCCAGCCAGATCGTAGTCAATGCCCACAAAATTAACAAAGGACAGGAGATTTGTTTGTCACAGCAGAGCCAGGACTTCTTTTTCTTCGAAAAAAATGAAATACGTTCCGTGATTGCCGGGGTGATCTATCTTGTGAAAGAAAAAATACCTGCCTATTTAAAGGAGAGTCCTTTTAACGTACAAGTCCTTACTCCGATGAGAAAAGGCGATCTGGGTGTGGAGCATTTGAACCAGGTGCTTCAATATTATATGAATCCATCCTCCCCGGACAAGGCGGAAAAAGAGACGAAAAATGGCATTTTCCGGGAAGGCGATAAGGTTATGCAGGTGAAAAATAATTATAAGCTGGAATGGAAAGTGCTAAGTGAGAAAGGATATTCCATTGAAGAAGGACTTGGGATATTCAACGGAGATATCGGCTTTATACAGTCCATTAATACGTTTACAGAGAAAGTTTGCGTAGTGTTTGACGATAATCGTCTGGTGGAGTATCCATATGCCATGCTGGATGAATTGGAGCTTGCCTATGCGACCACCATCCATAAATCCCAAGGCAGTGAGTATCCGGCGGTGGTGCTGCCTTTATTATCGGGACCGTCCATATTATGCAACAGAAATTTATTATATACGGCAGTGACCAGAGCTCAAAAATGTGTCGCTTTGATCGGAAGAGAGACCATGGTCAATCAGATGATCCACAATGAATCTGAGCAAAAGAGATATACAGGATTGAAGGACTGTTTAATCTCGTGACGTTCCGATGCAGATGGAATAGATATTAACTTCCAAAACCCCGGCCTTGAGCATGACTCTCGTACATACTTCCATGGTTGCTCCCGTGGTGTAGATATCATCAATCAGCAATAATCTGCCCAATTTATTTAAGTTCGTTTTTCGATAATCTTTGTGGATATCAAATGCATCGATTAAATTTGTCAATCTGGATTGTGGATTAAAATTCTTTTGTGGAATGGTATCCGAGGTGCGGATAAGAAGATTGTAGCAGGGGATATTCAGATAAAAAGCCAGCTTTTTGGCTAAGAGTTCTGCTTGATTATATCCTCTGATTTTTCGCTTGTTTTTATGAATTGGTACGGGAACGATTCCCTGGATGTCCCAGCTCGTTAAAATCGCCTGATGGCAGGAAAGAATTTCCCGTACAAAAAAATCGGATAAGATTCTTTTATTCTGATACTTAAATGCAGTCATAGACGGTCTTGTGATCTCATTATATAAAAAGAGAGCAAGGCCGTTTTTAAATGATTTGGGAAAAATGCGGCAGTCATAACACAGTTCCTGCTCCCAGGACGTGACAGGTTTGCCGCATTGATAACAAAAAGGTTCTTTAATATAGGGAAGTTTTTCCTGGCAGCGGCAGCAAACAGAGACTCCAAAGGGCAAAGGCCGATCACAGCCCGGACAATGAACCGGGTATAAAAAAGTCAGGAGTCTCTTGGTTTTATGGGAGATCTTTTGTATAGATCTATGGAATCTAAGCCTTTCCGGTGCTGCCATGGCCGCCTCGATTGGGTGCGTTTAGCGTATCCGTTTCTTTAAAGCATATCGTCGGCTGATGCTCCATGATACGGAATTGACAGATTCGGTCGTTGATATGAATCACCGTATCCCGCACTGCCATTACCGGCATAAACCATTGATCGTTGTTGCCGCAGTAGGATTCGTCGATAACTCCCATATGATTTGTCTGAATAATGCCAAAATTTTTAAAGGTGGAACTTCGAGGGACAACGTGCGCTTCATATCCGGCAGGAAGCTGCATCGCAACTCCCAGTGGAATCAGAGCAAATTCCCCTTTGGTGAGGGAAACTTCTGCTGCGGCGCGCAGATCAATCCAGTCGGACTTTCCATCGATATAAGTAAGGCGTTCAATTTTGTCTGAAAAATACTTAATATGGATCGTTTCTGTTTTCATAACATTTTTACTCCTCAAAAGAAATAACGCACCCCTGTTTCAAGTCCCAGATGCGCTGATTGCTGCTTCCCCGGAAGAGAAGCGTCAGGCTTTTTTCTTCCTCCACAAACGGGCCGTCGATAAGATAGTCAGTGGCAAGAAGAAGTTCCCCGATTCCCGGATCGCTGATGGCCATATTTTTTAGCTCTTCATAATAATATCCGGTGTAGGTGACCACATTACCGCCGGCACTTTTAACCATATTAGCTAAAGCCGCCAGGGCAGACGCCTGGCAAAAAGGTTCTCCGCCGGAAAAAGTGATGCCGGTAAGAAGAGGATTCTCCCGATATTGGTTAAAAATATCCGTGGCAGAGACAAGATTTTTAACCGTAAAAGGATGGGTCTGCGGATTGTGACAGCCGGGACAGTGATGGGGACATCCCTGGGTAAAAAGAACAAACCGCAGGCCGGGACCATCTACGATAGATTCCTCTATGATATTGTGGTAATTAATTTTATAATCCATGTTTTACCCTGTCTTTTTCTTCGGCACGCTTTCCGTTATTAAAACGATCAACGGTGCCGACTAAATAACCGGTAATCCTTCTGATTCTTTCAAAGCCAATATTTTCTCCAACTGTTTTTTGTACAGGTCTTTTTGTCATGATGATTCATCCTCTCTATAATTATAATAATTAATAAATTAAAACGTAAAGCGATCACTGAAATGCAATAAAAATATAAAATAGTAATAAAAGTATAAAACAATGTTGAAGTATAAAACAATAACTAAAACATAATCAATGTTAAAAATCTATAAAGATAAAATATATGTTTTATTCAAAAGGCGGCACGTTAGGATATTTCTTTTGAAGCTCTCTGAGCTTTTCGATAGAAACACTTTCGCCTTCCCGTCTTCCGCATCTTGGGCAGATGTCGTCGATAATTCCGGTATAGCCGCACACAGGATCCCGGTCAATTGGGTGATTGATGGAACCGTAACCGATCCCCTGTTCCTTCATGTAGCGGATGATAGATTCAAAAGCGTCCAGATTCTTGCTGGTGTCGCCATCCAGCTCCACGTAGCTGATATGTCCGGCGTTGGTAAAGCTATGATAAGGCGCTTCAATCTGGATCTTTTTGAAAGACTGAATCGGATAATAAACCGGAACATGGAAAGAGTTTGTGTAGTAATCTCTGTCCGTAACGCCCTCGATCTTACCGTATAGCTTGCGGTCAATTTTTACAAATCTTCCGCTTAAGCCTTCCGCCGGCGTGGCCAGCAGTGTGAAATTAAGCCCCGTCTCTTCGGAGGCCTGATCCAGCTTGTCTCTCATATGGCCAATGATGGCAAGGCCAAGTTCCTGTGAAGCCTCGCTTTCGCCGTGATGATATCCGGTGAGCACTTTTAGAGTTTCAGCAAGACCGATAAAGCCGACGCTCAAAGTGCCGTGCTTTAATACTTCGCCGATCTCATCTTCGATGGAGAGCTTTTCCGAATCGATCCAAATGCCCTGAGCCATCAGGAAAGGATAGTTGCGGACTGTTTTTTTAGACTGGATCTTAAAACGGTGCAGCAACTGCCGGATCACCAGATCAATCTTCTCATCAAGAAGAGCGTAGAACCGGGAGACATCCTTCCTGGCTTCGATGCCCAGCCGTGGGAGATTAATGGAAGTGAAACTTAAGTTCCCACGGCCAAAAGTAGTTTCCCTCTCCGGATCGAAGTGATTGCCAAGAACTCTGGTACGACAGCCCATGTAGGCAACCTCCGTATCCGGGTCTCCTTTTTTATAATATTGTAAATTAAAAGGCGCGTCAATAAAGCTAAAGTTCGGAAACAGTCTGGCAGCGGAAGTTTTGATGGCCAATTGAAATAAATCATAATTGGGATCTCCCGGGTTAAAATTGATTCCTTCCTTAACCTTAAAGATCTGTACCGGGAAGATCGGGGTCTCTCCAGCGCCCAGACCGTCCAGGGTGGATTCTAAGATATTTTGAATGACCATCCGTCCTTCCGGGCTGGTATCCGTTCCATAATTGATGGAAGAAAAAGGCACCTGTGCGCCGGCCCGGGAGTGCATGGTGTTAAGGTTATGGATCAGGGACTGCATGGCCTGTCTCGTCTGCTGCTGCGTATATCGCATCGCCTGGTCGACGGAGAAAGAATGCATCGCCGTGATCTCCTCCGCAGTAAGCGGGCTGAGATCTGCCTTATGCAGTTCATGAAGAGCGAGATCCTCCCGTCCCATTTTTAATGGGGAGGAGAGAGCGCTTTTTACGACCTTGGCGATGGCGCTGCTCTGTTCCCAGGAATAGGAATGCTTCACCATCAAATAGGAGATGACGGCGTGGAGATATTCTTTATTATAGGTTTTAGAAACTCCTTCCGCCATGGCGTACTCAAAATTCGGCAGGCTTTGGCCTCCATGCATCTCGTTTTGATTGGCCTGGATGGCAATGCAGGCCAATGCAGCGTATGTGTTAATGGACTGCGGTTCACGGACATAGCCATGCCCCGTAGAAAAACCATTTTCGAATAACTTGATCAGGTCGATCTGGCAGCAGGTTTCTGTGAGCATATAAAAATCCATATCATGAATATGAATATCCCCGTTAAGATGGGCGGCTCCGATCTCCTTCGGGAGAACGTAATTAGCGATAAAATACTTGGAACCTTCCGAACCATACTTTAGCATGGCGCCCATGGCGGTGTCGCCATCGATATTGGCATTCTCGCGCTTGATGTTTTCATCGGCGGCGGAAGAATATGTGATCTTTTTATAAATCTCCATAAGATCATACTGAGAGCTGCGGATCTTTGCGTGTTCTGCCCGGTAAAGGATATAAGCCTTTGCCGTGGCGGCAAAACCAAAACGGATCAAAGTTTTTTCCACCTCGTCCTGGATCTGTTCGACAGCAGGTATATCTATAGAAGAAATTGCGTCGCACACCTTTTGCGTAAGATAATTGTAATCTGCATATGTCATCGGCTCGTCCGTGGCAAGATTAGCGCGGTGAATTGCATTAAGAATCTTTATGGAATCAAATGGGACCTTGTCGCCATTTCTTTTTTGTATCAGTGTTGACATAACACACCTCCTTTAAGGCGCACTCAATTGTTTAGGTTGCATTGTAACATCGAACATCTGTTTCGTCAATGGGAATAACTTGTTCCTCTCGCCGAAAAAACATAGAAAAAAGAATGAAAAAAACATAAAAAAATTCATTGTGTTGATATCTTTAGAGTTATCAAGAAAGTATCCACAAAAATGAAGAAATATGATATTCTAATAAAGCGTGAAAAACAAAGGCTATTTTGATTGTGGAAAAACACTTATCCACTTTATCCACAATTTTTTTCTAAAAATGTGGATAAATTATGCACAACAAAAAAATATAGTATAAAAAAGATTGACTCTAAATAGCAGTTATGTTATATTAGACTGGCGATGGATTAAGTCTTTTTTTTATGCCCAAATTTAGAAAGCATAAAAAAATAACAAAATGATTTGGTAAAACAGATCGCATAATTTAAAAATTGGAGGTGGAAGTTATGCGCGTGAGAATCACATTAGCTTGTACAGAATGTAAGCAGCGTAACTACAATACGACAAAGGAAAAGAAAAATCATCCTGAGAGATTGGAAACCAGTAAGTATTGTAAGTTCTGTAGAAAACATACTGTTCATAAGGAGACAAAATAGCAGTGTTGTTTGAAGGAGTTGAATATGAGCGACGATACTAAAAAATCAGGAATCAAAAATTGGTTCCGAGGTCTGCAGTCAGAGTTTAAGAAAATCAGTTGGCCGGATAAAGAGCAATTAAAAAGAGAAACAGTTACTGTTACGGTTGTAGCAGTTGTGCTCGGTGTCATCATCGCCACTCTGGATATGATTCTTCAGTATGGAATTAACTTTTTGGTTTAGGAAAGGTTAAGGTGGAGATATGTCAGAATTAAACTGGTATGTGGTTCATACGTACTCAGGCTACGAGAATAAAGTAAAAGCTAATATTGAAAAAACTATCGAGAATAGAAAGCTGCAAGATCAGATATTTGAGGTCCGGGTTCCCCTTCAGGACGTAGTAGAAATGAAGGACGGAGTCAGGAAGAATGTATCAAAAAAATTATTCCCGGGTTATGTGTTAGTGAATATGGTTATGAATAACGATACATGGTTTATTATCCGCAATACTCGTGGAGTCACTGGATTTGTCGGACCGGACTCTGAGCCGATTCCTTTATCGGAGACGGAGATGAGAAATCTCGGAATCAGCACAGATAAGAAGAAAGAGATCGAGATCGATTTCGAAGTAGGAGATTTGATCGAGGTCGTTGCAGGAGCTTGTCAGGGCAGAGAAAGTGTGATCAAAAAGATTAATATGAATAAACAGACTGTCACCATCGAAGTTGATATGTTTGGTCGGGAGACTTCTGTAGAGATAGGATTTTTGGATATTAAGAAGTTGTAAATGTCTTTCGTGACAATCAGTGGGAGGGAAATCCCCGCAATTACCACAATAGGAGGTTAGCTAATCATGGCAAAGAAAGTTACAGGTTATATTAAATTACAGATTCCTGCAGGAAAGGCAACTCCTGCACCACCTGTTGGTCCGGCTTTAGGACAGCACGGAGTTAATATCGTTCAGTTCACAAAAGAGTTCAATGCAAGAACTGCTGATCAGAACGGTATGATCATTCCGGTAGTAATCACAGTATATCAGGATAGAACATTTAGTTTTATCACAAAAACTCCACCGGCAGCAGTATTATTGAAAAAATACTGTAACATTAAGTCTGGCTCAGGTGAACCGAACAGAGTAAAAGTAGCTTCTATCTCTAAAGATAAGATCAAAGAGATTGCAGAAATCAAAATGAAAGATTTGAATGCAGCAAGTATTGAAGCAGCGATGAGTATGATCGCCGGTACTGCCAGAAGCATGGGAATCACTGTAGAAGATTAATCTTTATATAGAAATGTCAGACAACGAAGTGGGAGGGTAGCTCCCGATAATACCACAGGAGGTTATTTTTAAAATGAAAAAAGGTAAGAGATATCAAGAAGCTGCAAAGCTTAGAGATAAAGCTAATTTATATGATGCACAAGAAGCAGTAGCCATCGTAAAAAAAGCTGCAAGTGCAAAATTTGATGAAACAATCGAAGCTCATCTTAAAATGGGACTTGACGGACGTCATGCAGATCAGCAGATCCGTGGCGCTGTAGTGCTTCCTCACGGAACAGGAAAGAAAGTTCGTGTTCTTGTATTCGCAAAAGGCGACAAGGCTGATGAAGCATTAGCAGCAGGCGCAGAATTTGTCGGAGCAGAGGAATTAATTCCAAAGATCCAGAACGAAGGTTGGTTAGACTTTGATAAAGTTGTTGCTACACCGAATATGATGAGTGTAGTCGGCCGTCTTGGACGTATCCTTGGACCAAAAGGCTTAATGCCAAACCCAAAAGCCGGAACAGTAACTATGGACGTTGCAAAAGCAGTTCAGGAATTAAAAGCCGGTAAGATTGAGTACAGATTGGATAAAACAAACATTGTTCACGTGCCAATCGGAAAAGCTTCTTTCACAGAAGAACAGTTATCCGAAAACTTCCAGACATTAATAGATGCAATCATTAAGGCAAAACCAGCGGCTGCAAAAGGACAGTATATCAGAAGCGCTGTTCTCACCTCCACTATGGGCCCTGGCGTAAAACTTAATACTGCAAAATTCTAGTAAAGAGTCGAAGAAATCATCTAAGACGAATGCTAGAGATTTAAGGGATGATTTATCATCCTTCTGAAAATGATAATAACAAGGCAGGGTATTTGTCCGATCAGAGACAGATGCCCTGTTTTTGCTAATGTTGCTTTGGCAGCAGCTAAAAACATTGCCGGGATAATTTGTCGGGATAATTTGCCGGAAAAACTGCCGGAAAAAAACCGGAAAAACTGCCGGAAAAAAATGCTTGACAACCCTATATCACGATGTTATTATAAGCGAGTATGAACGCCGAAGACAGCAGGTATCGGTTGATATAATGCGTAAGCGCCTGCCGAGGAAGTATATCACAATAATAAGGATATCTTTGCTCTTCGTCTGTGCGAAGAGTTTTTTATTTGGCGGTACACACAAATATTTAAGGAGGTGCACCAGGAAGATGGCTAAAGTAGAATTAAAACAACCTATCATTGATGAAATCAAAGCTCAGCTTGATGGAGCAAAATCTTTGGTTGTTGTCGATTATCGTGGAATTTCTGTGGCTGATGTTACAGAGCTCCGTAGACAGTGCCGTGAAGCAAACGTGGTCTATAAAGTGTATAAAAATACTATGGTCAGACGTGCTGTGGAAGGTACAGAGTTCGAAGGTGTCGTAAAAGATCTGGAAGGAACAAACGCTTTTGTGATTTCCAAGGAAGACGCAACTGCTCCGGCTAGAATCGTTGCTAACTTTATTAAAAAAGCAAAAGTTTGTCAGCTTAAGAGCGGTGTTGTGGAAGGCACATATTACGATACTAAGGGAATTGAAACGATCGCTACGATTCCTTCAAGAGATGAACTTATCGCTAAGTTCATGGGAAGCATTCAGTCCCCAATCGCAAACTTTGCCCGCGTGATCAAACAGATCGCAGAAAAAGAAGGCGGAGAAGCTCCGGCAGCAGAAGCGGCTGAGTAATTAATACACATTTTCTACATTAATAGAGAAGTGGCGCCGATAAAACGGCAAAAAGAATTAAGATTATTATATGGAGGTAAGAAAGATGACAACTCAGGAAATTATTGAAGTTATTAAAGGTTTATCTGTATTAGAATTAAATGAACTCGTTAAAGCTTGTGAAGAAGAATTTGGTGTATCCGCAGCAGCAGGTGTTGTAGTTGCAGCAGCAGGAGCAGCAGAGGAAGTAGAAGAAAAGACTGAATTTGATGTTGAGTTAACAGAAGTTGGCGGACAGAAAGTTAAAGTTATCAAAGAAGTTCGTGGAATCACAGGTCTTGGATTAAAAGAAGCAAAAGCTCTTGTTGACGAAGCTCCAAAGCTGGTTAAAGAAGCAGTTTCCAAAGAAGAAGCAGAAGCAGTTAAGAAACAGCTTGAAGATGTTGGCGCTAAAGTTACAATCAAATAATTTAAGCGAAAAACGGTATGCCCAAGCGGCATAATGATAAAAAGCGTCCGAGCGTGGATTGTTTTCAATTGACGTCCGGGCGCTTTTTGAATTTTTATATGAATATTTAAAAATCGTTTCTTTTCTTTTCATTTTGCCTGTTTTGTAGTATAGTTGATTTATGTTGATTATAGTACAAAAAAGAAAGTGAGAGGGATTATGAGATTTTTTATTGATACGGCGAAAGTAGAAGATATTAAAAAAGCCAATGATATGGGTGTGATTTGTGGTGTGACAACAAATCCGTCTTTAATCGCAAAAGAAGGAAGAGTATTCGAAGAAGTTATTGCAGAGATCGCTTCCATCGTTGATGGACCAATCAGCGGAGAAGTAAAAGCGACGACAGTAGACGCAGAGGGAATGATCGAAGAAGGCCGTGCGATCGCTAAGATTCATCCGAATATGGTGGTGAAGATTCCGATGACTCCGGAAGGATTAAAAGCTTGTAAGCAGCTTACCAAAGAAGGAATTAAAACCAATGTCACACTGATCTTCACAGCAAATCAGGCACTTTTGGCTGCACGCGCAGGTGCTACTTATGTTTCCCCATTCCTTGGACGTTTGGACGACATCTCTGTTCGCGGAGTGGATCTGATCCGGGAGATCGCTGATATCTTTGCTGTTGCAGGCATTGATACAGAAATTATTGCAGCAAGCGTTAGAAATCCTGTTCATGTTACCGATTGTGCTTTGGCAGGAGCAGATATTGCAACCGTACCATATGGTGTGATTGAGCAGATGACAAAGCATCCTTTGACCGACGCTGGTATTGCTAAGTTCCAGGCAGATTATAAAGCAGTATTTGGCGAGTAATTCAAACAAGGAGGAATCATGAATATATTAGAACTTCAGAAGATGGCCAACGAAGTCCGCAAAGGAATCGTAACCGGTGTTCATGCTGCAAAAGCAGGTCATCCGGGAGGATCCTTATCCGCGGCCGATGTATTTACCTATTTATATTTTGAGGAAATGAACATTGATCCGAAGAACCCGAAGGATCCGGAGAGAGACCGCTTTGTGTTGTCGAAAGGTCATACTGCTCCTGGGTTATATTCTGCATTGGCAAACAGAGGATATTTTCCGGTGGAAGATTTGTTGACATTAAGGCATATCGGTTCCCATCTGCAGGGACATCCTTGTGTTGCCCACACTCCTGGTATTGATATGTCCAGCGGTTCCTTAGGACAGGGGATTTCTGCGGCAGTTGGAATGGCTCTGGGAGCAAAGCTCCAAAATAAAAACTATCGTGTTTTCACTTTACTTGGCGATGGAGAAACACAAGAAGGTCAGGTTTGGGAAGCAGCGATGTTTGCCGGTCATAAAAAACTGGATAATCTTGTTGTGATCGTAGATAATAACGGATTACAGATCGACGGCAGGATTGAAGATGTTTGTTCCCCGTATCCATTAGACAAAAAATTTGAAGCATTTAATTTCCATGTAATTAACGTGGCGGACGGAAATGACATGAATCAGTTAAAAGCGGCATTTGACGAAGCAAAAACCGTAAAAGGAATGCCGACGGCGATCATCATGAAAACCGTAAAAGGAAAAGGCGTGTCTTACATGGAGAATCAGGCATCCTGGCATGGTTCTGCACCAAATGATGAACAATATGCAATTGCGATGGAAGATCTGAAGAAAGTGGAGGACGCATTATGCCAGAAGTAAAAAAGATTGCAACGAGAGAAAGTTATGGAAATGCATTGGTTGAACTTGGAAAAATAAAAGATGATATCGTGGTGTTGGATGCCGACCTTGCAGGAGCTACCAAAACCGGAGTGTTCAAAAAGGCTTTCCCGGATCGTCATATCGATTGCGGAATCGCAGAATGTAACATGATGGGAATTGCCGCTGGTTTGGCTTCCACAGGAATGGTTCCTTTTGCAAGTACCTTTGCAATGTTTGCGGCAGGACGTGCCTTTGAGCAGCTTCGTAACTCTGTGGGATATCCTCACCTCAACGTAAAGGTGGGTGCGACTCACGCCGGTATCTCTGTCGGAGAAGACGGCGCAACACACCAGTGTAACGAAGATATTGCACTGATGCGGACAATACCTGGTATGACGATCATCAATCCATCAGATGATGTGGAGGCAAGAGCCGCAGTATATGCCGCCTATGAAATGGATGGACCGGTTTATCTTCGTTTTGGAAGACTGGCTGTACCGGTGATCAATGACCGTCCGGATTATAAGTTTGAGATCGGAAAGGGAATTACTTTAAAAGAAGGAAAAGACGTCGCCATCATTGCCACTGGATTATGTGTAAATTCCGCACTGGAAGCTGCCAAAATGCTGGAAGAAGAAGGAATTTCTGCAAAGGTAATTAATATCCATACGATCAAACCAATCGATGAAGAACTCATTATCAGCGCCGCAAAAGAAACCGGAAAAGTTCTTACAGTGGAAGAACATTCCGTGATCGGAGGACTTGGAAGCGCCGTATGCGAGGTACTCAGCAAAAATGCTCCTGTGCCGGTTCGAACGGTTGGAATCCAGGATGTGTTTGGCGAATCCGGCCCGGCTGTGAAGTTGATCGAAAAATACGGTCTGGACGGAAAAGGTGTTTATAAAGAGGTAAAAGCATTTTTATAAGCGCATAAAAATACTCTAATATAAAATCCGGCAAAGGAAAAATCTATTTTCCTTTGCCGGAAATTTTTTATGGAAATTTTTATGTAAAAAAATATTGACACAACTATTGCATTATGGTATGATATTAAACTGATTCAAAATGGGTTTGTTTGCCCGAAATGATAATATGTAACAAGAGAATTATGCCAGAAAAGAATATTCAAGGGGTGATACATCTATGGAAAAGAATAGACTGCGTCCGACACAAATTCCCGGAAGCAAAAACATTCGTATGAGCTTTGCGAGACAAAAAGATATCTTAGATATGCCTAACCTTATCGAAGTCCAGAAAGATTCATATCAGTGGTTTTTGACAGATGGATTAAGGGAAGTATTTGATGACATTTCTCCAATCACAGACTACAGTGGTCAGTTAAGTCTTGAGTTTGTAGATTTTCAGCTTTGCAGAGAAGACAGAAAGTATTCCATTGAAGAGTGTAAAGAGAGAGATGTTACTTATGCGGCGCCTTTAAAAGTTAAAGTTCGTCTTTATAATAAAGAAACAGATGATTTTAAACAGCATGATATATTTATGGGCGATCTTCCATTAATGACAGAGACAGGTACTTTTGTGATTAATGGTGCAGAACGTGTCATCGTAAGTCAGTTAGTCAGATCCCCTGGCATCTACTATGCAATCAGCCATGATAAAACAGGAAGAAAGCTGTATGCCAGCACGGTAATTCCAAACAGAGGAGCATGGCTTGAATATGAAACCGATTCCAATGATGTATTTTATGTGCGTGTAGACCGTACCAGAAAGGTTCCGGTCACTGTGTTGATCAGAGCTCTGGGCGTGGGAACTTCTGCCGAGATCATCGAGTTATTCGGAGAAGATCCTAAGATCATGAAAACGCTGGAGAAAGATACGACTACGAATTATCAGGAAGGTTTGAAAAAACTTTATGAAAAGATTCGTCCGGGCGAACCGATCTCTGTAGACAGTGCGGAAAGCCTTATTAACAGTATGTTTTTTGACGCAAGAAGATATGATCTTGCGAAAGTCGGACGTTATAAATTCAACAAAAAATTAAAATACCGCAATCGAATTGCCGGACATACCCTTGCAGAAGATGTAGTGGATCCGTCAACGGGAGAGATTTTATTTGAAGCCGGTACGGTAGTTACCAGGGAACAGGCAGATGAAATTCAAAATGCCGCCGTTCCATATGTCATGATCTCCGCAGAAGACAGAGTTGTAAAAGTTCTTTCCAATATGATGGTAGATATCACAAATTTTGTGGATGTGAACCCAAAAGAAGTCGGTGTGACAGAGTGGGTTTACTATCCGGTGCTGGAAAAGATCATTGAGGAATTTGATGATATAGAAGAAATAAAAGCGGAAATCAAGAAAAATATCCACGCTCTGATTCCAAAGCATATTACCAAGGAAGATATTCTGGCATCTATAAACTATAATATTCACCTGCAATATGGCATCGGAAATGACGACGATATCGACCACCTCGGCAATCGTCGTATCCGTGCGGTGGGAGAACTTCTTCAAAACCAGTACCGGATCGGTTTATCCCGTTTGGAGAGAGTGGTAAGAGAACGTATGACTACTCAGGATATGGAATCCATCACTCCGCAGACGCTGATCAACATTAAACCGGTCACGGCGGCGGTAAAAGAGTTCTTCGGCAGTTCCCAGCTGTCCCAGTTTATGGATCAGCACAATCCGCTTTCCGAGTTGACCCATAAGAGACGTTTGTCTGCACTGGGTCCTGGCGGTCTTTCCAGAGACCGTGCAGGTTTCGAAGTCCGTGACGTTCACTATTCCCACTATGGAAGAATGTGTCCAATTGAGACGCCAGAAGGTCCGAACATCGGTTTGATCAACTCTCTTGCAACCTATGCAAGAATTAATGAATATGGTTTTATTGAAGCACCTTACCGCGTGGTGGATAAAACAGATCCGGCCAATCCGATCGTAACGGAAAATGTCGTTTATCTCACCGCTGATGAGGAAGATAATTATACAGTGGCGCAGGCCAACGAGCCGTTGGATGAGGAAGGACATTTTCTTCATAATAATGTTTCCGGACGTTACCGGGAAGAAACTTCTGAATTTCCTAAGACAAGAATTGACCTGATGGATGTATCTCCAAAGATGCTTTTCTCTGTTGCGACATCCATGATTCCGTTCCTGGAAAATGACGATGCAAACCGTGCGCTGATGGGATCAAATATGCAGCGTCAGGCGGTTCCTCTGCTGAAAACAGAAGTGCCTGTCGTAGGTACGGGTATGGAGGCAAAGGCAGCCAGAGACTCGGGAGTTTGTATTATCGCCCACCATGCAGGAACAGTAGAATATTCTACAAGTAAAGAAATAATCGTAAGAAGAGAAGACGGTATCCGGGATACCTACCATGTGATTAAGTTCTCCCGAAGCAATCAGGGTAACTGTATGAACCAAAGACCGATCGTGAACAAGGGAGACCATGTGGAAGCAGGGGATATCCTTGCAGACGGCGCATCCACCAGCGGAGGCGAGATGGCTCTCGGAAAGAATCCTCTGATCGGATTTATGACCTGGGAAGGTTATAACTACGAGGATGCGGTACTCCTCAGTGAAAGATTAGTACAAAATGATGTGTACACTTCTGTACATATCGAAGAATATGAAGCAGAAGCAAGAGATACGAAGCTTGGTCAGGAAGAGATCACAAGAGATCTTGCGGGCTTGAGCGAAGATGTGTTAAAAGACCTTGATGAAAACGGTATTATCCGTATTGGCGCGGAAGTCCATGCAGGAGATATTCTGGTTGGTAAAGTGACTCCGAAGGGAGAAACAGAGCTTACGGCAGAAGAAAGATTGCTGCGCGCGATTTTCGGAGAAAAAGCCAGAGAAGTAAGGGATACTTCCCTTCGTGTTCCTCATGGCGCCTACGGCGTTGTCATGGATACGAAGGTATTTACCAGAGAAAACGGCGACGAACTCGCCCCTACCGTCAATAAATCCGTCCGTGTTTATATCGCCCAGAAGCGTAAGATCTCCGTGGGAGATAAGATGGCCGGACGTCACGGAAATAAGGGTGTGGTTTCCCGTATCCTGCCTGTGGAAGATATGCCGTTCCTTCCAAATGGCCGCCCTCTTGATATCGTCTTAAACCCACTGGGTGTTCCTTCCCGTATGAATATCGGGCAGGTGCTGGAGATTCACTTGAGTCTGGCATCCAAGGTTTTAGGTTTTAACGTAGCGACTCCTGTATTTAATGGAGCAAATGAGTTTGATATTATGGATACTCTCGAAATGGCCAATGATTATGCCAATAAATCATGGGAAGAGTTTGAGAGTATTTGGAGTGATAAAGTAAATGACGAGATCATGAAGTATCTTTACGATAATCGTGATCACAGAGAAGAGTGGAAGGGCGTTCCGATCGACCGCACAGGAAAGGTACAGCTTCGTGACGGACGTACCGGAGAAGAGTTCCATTCACCGGTCACCATCGGTTTCATGCATTATTTGAAACTGCATCATTTGGTAGACGATAAAATCCATGCCCGTTCCACCGGTCCTTACTCCCTCGTTACCCAGCAGCCTCTCGGCGGAAAAGCACAGTTTGGAGGACAGCGTTTCGGTGAGATGGAGGTATGGGCTCTCGAGGCTTATGGCGCTTCCTATACTCTTCAGGAAATCCTCACCGTAAAATCCGATGATGTGGTGGGAAGAGTTAAGACTTATGAAGCGATCATCAAAGGAGAAAATATTCCGGAACCGGGTATTCCGGAATCCTTTAAGGTGCTTCTTAAGGAGTTCCAGTCCCTGGGGCTTGATGTGCGTGTTCTGAAAGAAGATATGACAGAAATTGAATTGCAGGAGGGCAGCGCTGCGATCAACGAAGAATTTACTCCGTTAATTGAAAGCAGCCCGGATGAAATCCGATATAACGATGAAGAACAACTGGAAAGCAGTGGTTATCAGGAAGAAGTTTTTGATAAAGATTCTGAGGAAGAGTTCTCGCAGAATAGTTTATTTGGCGCGCAGATGATGGGCACCGATGAATCTGAGTTTTAGTTTTTTTGGAAGGAGTTATCTATGTCTGATATGAATAATCAACCAGTCGAACAACCTATGAATTTTGACGCAATTAAAATCGGACTCGCTTCTCCGGAAATGATTCGTAAATGGTCCTGTGGTGAAGTAAAGAAACCGGAAACCATAAACTATCGTACATTAAAACCGGAAAAAGACGGTCTGTTTTGTGAGAGAATCTTTGGACCGAGCAAGGACTGGGAGTGTCACTGCGGTAAATACAAAAAAATCCGTTATAAAGGCGTTGTGTGTGACAAGTGCGGCGTTGAAGTTACCAAGGCAAATGTTCGTAGAGAGCGTATGGGGCATATTGAACTGGCAGCTCCGGTATCCCATATCTGGTATTTTAAAGGCATCCCAAGCAGAATGGGATTGATTCTTGATATGTCGCCGAAGGTGCTGGAAAAAGTTCTTTATTTTGCTTCCTTTGTTGTTCTGGACTCAGGAAACACTTCATGCAGCGTAAAAGACGTTTTGGCAGATGCGGAATACAGACGTATCTGCGAAGAATACAGAAATAACGGCGTCGGCCTTGGAAGCTTCCGTGTCGGCATGGGCGCCGAAGCGGTAAAAGAGCTCCTTATGAGCATCGATCTGGATGAAGAATCCAGGGAATTAAAAGAAAGTCTCGAAAATGCAACCGGACAGAAAAAGGCCAGAAACATTAAGAGACTGGAAGTGGTCGAAGCTTTCCGTCTTTCCGGAAACAGACCGGAATGGATGGTAATGGATGCAATTCCGGTAATTCCGCCGGATATCCGTCCGATGGTACAGCTTGACGGCGGAAGATTTGCGACTTCCGACTTAAATGATTTATATAGAAGAATTATCAACAGAAATAATCGTCTGAAAAGACTTTTGGATCTTGGTGCGCCGGATATCATTATCCGTAATGAAAAACGTATGCTCCAGGAAGCCGTGGATGCCCTGATCGATAATGGCCGCCGTGGAAGACCAGTGACCGGACCGGGAAATCGTGCCCTTAAGTCCTTATCAGATATGTTAAAAGGTAAACAGGGACGTTTCCGTCAGAATCTTCTTGGAAAACGTGTGGATTACTCCGGACGTTCCGTAATCGTGGTAGGACCGGAACTTAAAATTTATCAGTGCGGTCTGCCAAAAGAGATGGCAATCGAATTGTTTAAGCCTTTTGTCATGAAAGAACTTGTGGCAGACGGCAAAGCGCACAATATTAAATCGGCAAAGAAGATGGTGGAAAAACTCCAGCCGGAAGTGTGGGATGTCTTAGAAGACGTCATCAAAGAACATCCGGTTATGTTAAACCGTGCCCCTACTCTTCACCGTCTGGGTATCCAGGCATTTGAGCCGATTTTGGTAGAAGGTAAGGCGATCAAACTTCACCCGTTGGTATGTACCGCTTTCAACGCCGACTTTGACGGAGACCAGATGGCTGTCCATCTTCCATTATCCGTGGAAGCGCAGGCAGAGTGCAGATTCCTGCTCCTGTCTCCAAACAACCTCTTAAAACCGTCCGACGGCGCACCGGTTGCCGTTCCTTCCCAGGATATGGTTTTGGGTATTTACTATTTGACCATGGAAAAAGAAGGAGAAAAGGGAGAAGGCAAGTGCTTTAAGTCACTGAACGAAGCCTTCCTTGCCTATGAGAATGGCGTGATCACACTCCATTCCCGCATTAAAGTAAAACGTACCGGACTGCATCCGGATGGCACCATCAAGAGCAGAATCATTGATTGTACCATGGGACGTTTACTGTTTAACGAAATTATTTTGCAGGATCTTGGTTTTGTGGACCGTTCCGATCCGGAAAACTTCTTAAAACTGGAAATTGATTTCCAATGCGGAAAAAGCCAGTTAAAGAAAATATTAAATCGCTGCATCAGCGTACACGGCACAACAAAAACCGCAGAAGTTCTCGACGACATCAAGGCCCTTGGATATAAATATTCCACCGTTGGCGCTTTGACCGTATCCATTTCTGATATGACGGTGCCGCCGGAAAAACCGCAGATTCTTGCCGACGCACAAAAACAGGTGGAATATATCACAAACAGATACCGCCGTGGTTTTATGACAGAAGAAGAGCGATATAAAGAAGTAGTAAGAACCTGGTTCGCAGCGGATAACGAGTTGACCGATAAGCTGATCAACGGTTTGGATAAGTATAATAATATCTTCATGATGGCCGACTCCGGAGCCCGTGGTTCCAACCAGCAGATCAAACAGCTTGCCGGTATGCGTGGTCTGATGGCCGATACCTCTGGCCGTACCATCGAGTTGCCGATTAAATCGAATTTCCGTGAAGGTCTTGATGTTTTGGAATACTTTATTTCCGCCCATGGAGCCAGAAAAGGATTGTCCGATACGGCTCTTCGTACCGCCGACTCCGGTTATCTGACCAGACGTCTTGTGGACGTTTCCCAGGAATTGATCATCAGAGAACATGACTGCTGTGAAAATGCAGATTTTGTTCCGGGAATGTACGTGGAAGCGATCATGGATGGCCAGGAGACCATCGAGGCGCTGGAAGAGAGAATCACCGGCAGATATGCGGCGCAGGAATATAAAGACGAAGAAGGCAACACGATCGTCGGAGTAAACTGCCTGATCACGCCAAAACGTGCGGCAGAAGTAGTAAAAGCCGGACATAAGAGAGTGATGATTCGAACGATGCTTACCTGCCGTTCCCATAACGGGGCCTGTGCAAAATGCTACGGTGCAAACCTGGCGACCGGCCAGGCTGTTCAGGTCGGAGAAGCCGTGGGAATTATCGCTGCCCAGTCCATCGGAGAACCTGGTACACAGCTTACCATGAGAACCTTCCATGCCGGCGGTGTAGCCGGTGACGACATCACCCAGGGTCTTCCTCGTGTGGAAGAGTTGTTCGAAGCAAGAAAACCTAAGGGACTTGCGATCATCACAGAGATTGCAGGCCATGTTGAAGTAAAAGAAGCCAAAGGAAAACGAGAGATCATCATCACCAATCAGGAATTGGGTGAGGCAAAGACTTACGTGATCCCTTATGGAGCCCGGATCAAGGTGCTGACCGGAGATTATCTGGAGGCCGGAGACGAACTCACCGAAGGTTCTGTAAATCCTCATGACATCCTTAAGATCAAAGGCGCCCGCGCCGTACAGGATTATATGATGAGAGAAGTACAGCGAGTATATCGTCTTCAGGGTGTTGATATCAACGATAAGCATATCGAGATCATCGTTCGTCAAATGCTTAAGAAGATCAAAGTAGAAGAACCGGGAGATACCAACTATCTGTCCGGATCACTGGTGGATATTCTTGAATTTGAAGAACTGAATGCTAAAATAGAGGCCGAAGGAAAGCAGCCAGCAACAGGAACCCAGACCTTACTTGGTATTACCAAGGCTTCCCTTGCCACAAATTCCTTCCTCTCCGCCGCTTCCTTCCAGGAAACAACGAAAGTTTTAACCGATGCTGCCATCAAAGGAAAGGTTGATCCGTTGATCGGATTGAAAGAAAACGTACTTCTTGGTAAGTTGATCCCGGCAGGTACCGGATTAAAACGCTATAGAAATCTTCGTTTAAATTTCAATGCAGATGAAATAGAAGAATTGGATGAACTTGATTTTGAAGAGGATTTTACTTCCATGGAAGATGAAATGAAAGATTTCGTTTCAGAAGAAGTGATCAAAGAGATGGAAGACGAATTTATCTAGTATAAGTATAATTAATCCCGTTAACGACAAAATATATTTTACGGCGGTTTGCGAAAAGCGCAACCGCTCTAAAGTTCATTATACCAGAATGAATGAGGAGTGGTGTTATGATGAGAAAAAGTGCAGAGGAATTTAGAAGTATTGCCAGAAATGCGTTACAGGGAAGATGGATGCCTGCCGTCGGGACAACATTGATTGCATCAATTCTTGGAGGTTCCATATGTATCGGAGGCGCCGGGAATATTTTTGGCAACGCAGCCAACACGGTAAGCCGGGAGACAGAAAATATAACAGATTGGGATCCGGTGGCCCGGAGAGTTATTTTGGGGATCCTCGGAGTGCTTGGTGCGGGAGCCTTGATCTATACACTGGTTACTTATGTGATCGGAAGCTTTGTTTCCCTCGGTTTAATGAGATATAACTTAAACCTTATCGATGGAAAAGATGCGCAGGTCAGCCAGTTATTTGGCTCGGCGTCCCTTTGGAGCAAGGCGATAAGACTAAACATCAGGGTGACAATTTTTACGATGCTGTGGTCGATACTTTTTGTTATTCCGGGGATTGTGAAATCATACGCCTACAGTATGAGTGGTTTTATTCTGGAGGAGAATCCGGAGATGACCCCAAAAGAGGCTGTCGAAGTGTCTCAGAGAATGATGAGAGGGAATAAATGGCGCCTGTTTTGTTTGCAGCTTAGTTTTATTGGATGGGCAATTTTGTCGGTATTATTTTTCGGGATTGGAATGTTATGGCTTAGGCCATATATGAATGCGGCAATCACTGCATTTTATGATGAGATATCCAGAGAACCTTTTGAATAAAGAAATAAAAAAACCGTTGTGCTTAGAAAAGTACAGCGGTTTTTTTGCGCTTTGACGCCCGGCGCCGCACTTGAATCTTTTAAAAAACGAAATCTTTACTGTACTTTTATTCCAATTAACTTATTAAATGTAATATTTCACCAAAAACTGTAATAATATGTTGATTTATGGAAAAAGATGGACACAAAAATGCAGTAAAAAATAACAAATAATACAAAAAATATCCATTTTTTACAAAATAATGCATTCATATTATGTAAAAAAATGGTATTATTGTATTAATTTAAATAAGGTAAGGCGCTAAAATTTTTTTAAATTAAATTTGGAGAGTAGTAAGGAGAAGAGATGAAGGTATTGTTACAATGCAAACAAATCGTGGGAGATGACAATATAACTAGCGAAGCTACATATATTTTGACAGAGCATATCCGAAGTGATTGCCCGCAGGGGAGGGCTTATGGATTCATTATTGAGGAGAATGTTTTGGAAGGAGATGTTCAGGAAAAGAAATTGGCAGAACAGGTGAAGGCAGTGTTTGAAGATTATGAGACCGCAGAGTATTTTTATGGAATTTTGGTGAGGGAAAAGGCCCTCCCCACAACTTTGATCTATCATATTGACGATTGGAACAGCGCGTTTTCCACAAAACCCTTTCCCTGATCGCCATAGCAGATGTTTTGGCAGTAACGCAGATGCTAAGCTTTTATGGTAATTCACATAAAATCTATGATATACTGAATTTATAAGAAAACGGCCGGTGGATTGGCAGATCGGAAGCACTGGCAGTAATTTTGTTGGATGAAAGGATGCTATGATTATGATTCAGTATAAGGAAGTGTGGGAAGGGAGAACTGCTGAGATCGTTGAGAAAAAGTCAAGATTCATCGCACATATAAAGACAGTTTATTCGGTGGAGGAGGCGATGGCCTTTGTTGAAGAGATAAAAAAGCAATATTGGGACGCCAGACATAATTGCTATGCTTTTCGCGTCGGAGTGGAAAACAGCATCACCAGGTTCAGTGATGACGGGGAGCCGGGAGGAACAGCAGGTAAGCCTATTTTAGAAGCGATCCTGGGAAGTGGGATTTATAATATCGTGATTGTGGTAACGAGATACTTTGGAGGAACTCTGCTTGGCTGCGGCGGACTGGTTCGGGCATACACGCAGGCAGCCCAGGAAGGGATTGACTGTTCCGAAGTCATTGAAAAAAAGCCCGGAATAAGGCTTCATTTAAGTATGGAGTACACAGATTTAGGGAAAATCCAGTATGTTCTTGCGCAAAATAAAGTTGTGACAGAACAGGCGGATTACGCTGAAAAAGTAACTCTGCAGGTGATAGCAGAGCTTGGCGAGATGGAAAGGATTCATAAGTTAATCACAGAGGCGACGTCTGCCAGAGTGAAAATAGAAAAAGGGGAAACGCTGTATTACGCACAGGTGGAGGATGAAGTGGTCACTTTCTGAATGAATTATTTGTAGTATTAGCAGACAGATCTATGTGAGAGCAAATCTGTGTGAGAGCTAATCTGTGTAGGATGGCGGAGGAAGCGTCGGAGCGTCGGGGATTCCAGACTGCCGCGATATGCGCCATCGCCGCCGCATAAATTTGGAGCTTCCAGCGTATGCGGGAAGCTCCGGTGATGGGATTTTTGACTGCCGTAGTGCATGGCGATGTCGTATATATGATGCCAGTTCATTTTCTAAGCTTTTCCATTTCTCTTTGCCCGATATCTGGCGGTTGGATCCAGGATTTTTTTCCGGATTCGGATATTTTTTGGAGTGATCTCCAACAATTCATCGGTATCAATAAACTCCAGCGCCTGTTCCAAACTAAGGATTCGAGGCGGAGTAAGTTTCAATGCTTCATCAGATCCGGAAGCTCTGGTATTTGTTAATTTTTTCGTCTTGCATACGTTTACTTCGATATCGTCTGATTTACCATTTTGGCCAATGACCATACCGGAGTACACTTTTTCTCCAGGGCCGACAAATAAGGTGCCTCGCTCCTGGGCGTTGAATAATCCGTAAGTGATCGTTTCGCCGGATTCAAAGGCGATAAGAGATCCCTGTTTACGATATTGGATATCCCCTTTATACGGACCATAGCCATTGAATAGAGTATTCATAATTCCGTTACCCTTGGTGTCCGTCATGAACTCGCCCCGGTAACCGATCAGACCTCTGGAAGGGATGGAAAATTCCAGTCTGGTGTAGCCGGATCCGGACATACTCATATTGGTTAACTCACCTTTTCTCTGGCTCAGTTTCTCGATAACGATCCCTGAAAATTCATCGGGAACGTCAACGACGGCAATTTCCATTGGCTCCGTTTTTTTGCCTTTTTCGTCGGTGCGATAGAGGACTTCCGCTTTGCTGACGGAAAATTCATATCCCTCGCGGCGCATATTTTCAATCAGAACGGATAAATGCAATTCGCCCCTGCCGGACACTTTGAAAGAATCGGTGGAATCCATTTCTTCTACCCGAAGGCTGACGTCGGTATTCAGTTCTCTAAAGAGCCGGTCTCTGATGTGGCGGGAAGTGACATATTTTCCTTCCTGACCGGCCAGAGGGCTGTCATTTACCAGGAACTGCATTGCAATGGTAGGTTCGGATATTTTCTGGAAAGGAATCGGATCCGGGTGATCGATTTCACAGATGGTATCTCCGATATGGATATCCGAAATACCGGAGATTGCAACGATGGAACCGACGGTGGCTTCTTTCACCTCGATTTTATCCAGCCCGGAAAATTCATAGAGTTTGCTGATTTTCACCTTTTTATTCACGGACGGATCGTGGTGATTGACCATTAAAACTTCCTGGTTGACTTTAATATTGCCATTTTCCACTTTTCCGATTCCGATACGTCCCACGTACTCATTGTAATCAATGGTGCTGATAAGGATCTGAGTTGGAGCGTCCGGATCGCCGGTTGGTGCGGGAATATGATTGATGATAGTCTCAAACAGAGGTTTCATATCCGTGCCATGTTCGTTTAATTCAAGCATAGCAATGCCAGATTTGGCAGAGGCATAGACAAAAGGACTGTCTAACTGGTCGTCGCCGGCGTCAAGCTCGAGGAATAATTCAAGGACTTCGTCCATGACCTTTTCTGGCCTTGCTTCCAGACGGTCTATTTTATTGACGCAGACGATAACGGGATGATTTAATTCCAATGCTTTTTTTAGCACAAACTTTGTTTGAGGCATAGGACCCTCAAATGCGTCTACCACAAGAATTACGCCGTCCACCATTTTAAGGACACGTTCCACTTCTCCGCCAAAATCAGCATGGCCGGGAGTGTCAACGATGTTGATTTTTACTCCGTCATAATTCACAGCGGTGTTTTTCGATAAAATGGTGATTCCTCTTTCACGTTCAATGTCGTTGGAGTCCATGATTCGCTCTCCGACTTCCTGATGCTCGTGAAAGGTTCCGCTTTGCTTTAATAATTCGTCAACTAGCGTTGTTTTGCCATGATCGACGTGTGCGATTATGGCGACGTTTCGGATATCTTCTCTTGATATTTTCATAAACTGCCTTCTTTCTATTGTAAACCGATGGATAAATCCAATCGAAAGGATTGTAAGATACACAGGATAATTTTTATACTATGCTGGCGTGAAAGCCGATTGCTCCTTGTTTCGCACTTTCACAATAAACTAAATTATTCTAGCATAAAGAAACAAAAGTCTCAATATAAAAATAAAAGTAACTGTTCAAATGCGTCTAAGAATTAGTAATTATTTTTGGACGGAGTGTATCTGCATATCTAATTAGGTTGACATTTTTTCGCGGAAATCTTATACTGAATTTGTTTTATGTCATGATTTGTATAGATTCCGGTTAGTATGTAGACTTATGTCATTAAAATGAGAAAGCTATTCACATTGTTTATTCATAATCTATATTTTGTGGGAATAAATTAATGATATACAAATTGCTTCACATAAATAGGGAGGACGAAACATGACAGAAAAAATATTAAAAAATAACCAGGCGGTTGTCGCTGGAGAGATTATCTCAGAGTTTGAATTTAGTCACGAAGTATTCGGGGAAGGATTTTATTTATTAAATTTAAAGGTCAGCAGATTAAGCCATTCAAGTGATATTGTGCCATTATTGATATCGGAAAGGCTGATTGACGTCAATCAGTCATACATGGGGCGGTTCATTGAAGCCAGGGGACAGTTTAGGTCATATAATAAGCATGAAAATAATCGAAATCATCTGGTGTTGTCTTTATTTGTCCGGGAGTTGGAACTTCTCGACGAGTTGGATAACCGCAAGCCTAACACGATCTTTCTGGACGGCTACATTTGTAAAGAACCGGTTTATCGGACGACGCCTCTTGGAAGAGAAATAGCAGATGTTTTGCTTGCGGTAAACAGGGCTTATAGTAAGTCGGATTACATACCTTGCATATGTTGGGGAAGAAATGCCCGTTATGCGGGAAAATTGCCTGTGGGAAGCAGGATTCAGCTATGGGGACGGATCCAGAGCAGAGAATATCAAAAAAGGATTAACGATGTCGATGTGGTAAATCGTATCGCTTATGAAGTATCTGTTAATAAGATGGAATATTGTGATGATGGCATGAACCTGGATCAAAAAGTAGCGGAATCAGGTAATATCAGCTAAAAAAGATTGTCCAAAGGACAGTACATTTTACGAGAAAGAAGGAATTGACTATGAAAATTACGCCAGTAAAAGGGACGAATGATTATTTGCCAAAGGAAGCGGAACTTAGGGATTATCTGCAAAAGACAATTGGGGAAACCTATGAAAATTGTGGATTTCAGAGGATTTTTACACCGATTCTTGAAAGTATCGAAAATCTTGACAAAAGCGAGGGCGGAGAGAATCTTAATCTGATCTTTAAAGTGCTGAAAAGAGGGGAGAAGCTTAAAAAGGCTCTAAACACCTCAGATGCAGATCAGCTTGCGGATATGGGACTGCGCTATGATCTTACTCTGCCTTTAAGCAGATATTATGCAAAAAATAAGGCGGCGCTGCCTGATCCGTTTAAGGTGATTCAGATGGATAAGGTTTACCGTGCGGAACGGCCGCAAAAAGGAAGATTAAGAGAGTTTATGCAGTGCGATATCGATATCTTAGGGTCCACTTCTCCTACCTGTGAGATTGAGCTGATCCACACTACGGCCAAAGCATTGCTTAACATAGGAATCGATCATTTCAAGGTAAAGATTAATGATAGAAGGATCTTAAAGGAGATTCTGTTATCTGTAGGTTTTGAAGAATCCCAGTTAGACAGTGTGTGCATTACTTTTGATAAATTAAATAAAATTGGTGCAGAGGGAGTAGAGAAGGAGCTTACGGAGAAAAACTTTGATGAAACAGTAATTGAAAAGTTCCTTGAGATGCTCAAGCAGGCGCCATTTACCTTAGAATACGTAAAAACAATCTGCAATAATACAGAATACATTGAATCCTTGTCACGGATTATTGAAGTGTCAAATACGTTATCAGAAGGAAAATATTCTGTAGAGTACGATATGACTCTTGTGCGTGGGCAAGGATATTATACCGGAACAGTTTTTGAAATAGAATCTCTCGATTTTGGCAGTTCCATTGCCGGAGGAGGACGTTATGACAATTTGATCGGTAAGTTTGTAAAAGAACAAGTTCCGGCCGTCGGTTTTTCCATCGGCTTTGAACGTATTTTTAGTATCTTGATGGAAAAGAAAGCTGCAATAAAAGACAAGCCGAAAAAAATTGTGATACTTTATGAAGAAAAAGACATTGAAGAAGCGATAAAGAAAGCAGAAGAATTAAGAAAAACCTATTGTACTGCGCTGTTCATAAAACCCAAAAAATTAGGAAAGTTTTTAAATAAGCTGGAAGAACAAGAATATGACGGCTTTATGGTTCTTGGAAGAGATGAGGAAGTCAGATTCTTTTCGGAGTAGATTTTTAAAAAAAGATGTGATATGATTAGCTCATATTTATGTCAATGAATAGTGTGTTGAATCCGCATATGAGGATTAGGGAGTCATAATATGGATGGTAGTATACAGATTTATTATGGAGAAGGCAGAGGCAAGACCACTGCGGCATTGGGACTGGGGATCCGTGCTGCGGGTGTCGGAAAACAGGTTATTATGGTACAGTTCTTAAAAAAGAAACATTCAGACACTTTGGATTTTTTGAAAAAACTGGAACCTGAACTACAGATTTTCCGCTTTGAAAAGGCCGCTTGCAGCTATGGCAACCTCTCCGATGAGGAAAAGCAGGAACAAATCGCTAATATTAAGTCTGCTTTGTCTTATAGTAAGAAGGTACTTGACACGGCACAGTGCGATCTGCTGATTTTAGACGGGATATTCGGATTGATCGATTATGGTATCATTACGGAAGAGGAATTGATAGAATTGATTAATTTAAGGGATGAATCTGTGAATCTGATTTTGACGGGGAGAAATCTTCCGGATAAGATAAGATCTTATGCGGACTGCATTTATGTGATCCATAGAGAAAAAGAAAACAGTGGGGAAATACTATCCGAATTATAAGATACATGGTATGCGATGGAGGAAAAATTAATATAATACACTCAGGCGCCGTGACGGTGCTAAATAAAGGAGGAGAATATGGCGATTTTTACAGGTGCTGGTGTTGCAATTGCTACACCTTTTGATGAAAACTATAATATTGATTATAAGAGTTTTGGCAAGTTGATCGATTTCCAGATTGAAAACGGCACAGATGCGATCATCGTGTGCGGTACGACCGGAGAATCATCCACCATGAACCATGAGGAGCACGTTGCTGCGATTCGCTATTGTGTGAACCGTGTCAATAAAAGAATCCCTGTGATAGCCGGAACCGGTTCCAATGATTCTAAGACAGCGGTTTATCTAACCAGAAAGGCAGAGATGGCCGGGGCAGACGGGGCTCTTCTTGTGACACCATATTATAACAAGTCGACGCAGAGAGGGCTGATCGAGCATTATACCCATATTGCCAATCACACAAGTCTTCCTCTGATTCTCTATAATGTTCCAAGCAGAACAGGATGTAAATTAGAATCCGCGACCATTGCCAAACTGGTTAAGGAGACAGATAATATCGTTGGCGTAAAGGAAGCAACAGGAGATGTCGCTTTCGCTTCAAGAATTATGTATGATACCCAGGGAGATATCGATTTATATTCCGGTAACGACGATATGATCGTACCGATTCTTTCCATCGGAGGAAAGGGCGTGATCTCTGTACTGTCTAATATAGTTCCAAAAGAAACTCATGATATTTGTGCGGAATATTTTGCAGGAAATGTTGAAAAGAGCCGTGAGTTACAGATCAAGTATATGGAACTTGTTAACGCTCTGTTTTGTGAGGTGAATCCGATTCCGGTGAAAAAAGCGCTGGAATTAATGGGAATGTGCGGCGGACATTTGAGAAGACCGCTCATTGAAATGGAAGAAGAACACACACAAAGACTGAGAAAAGCAATGATTGAGACTGGAATACTGTCCGAGTAATACAGGGAGGATAACACATGGTAAAGGTATTAATGTACGGCTGCAACGGCTACATGGGACACGTTATTTGTGATCTTGCCAAAAAAATGGAAGGTGTGACCATAGCGGCCGGAGTGGATTTGACGGTCTCTGAACAAAAAGATTTTCCTGTGTTTTCCAGTTTGGAAGAATGCAATGTCCCTGTGGATGTTATTATTGATTTCTCTGCGGCGGCTGCGGTAGACGGAGTTCTCGACTATGCAAAAGAACGCCGGATCCCTCTCGTGGAATGTACCACAGGGCTTAGCAAAGAACAGTTGAACCATTTGGAAGATTGCAGTAAGGAAACGGCAATCCTTCGTTCTGCAAATATGTCATTGGGTGTGAACACTTTGCTTAAGATCGTAAAGGAAGCAGTGAAGGTGCTGGGAAATGCGGGCTATGATATTGATATCGTAGAGAAACACCATCGCAGAAAATTAGACGCCCCGTCCGGAACCGCAATTGCTCTTGCCGACTCCATTAACGAGGAGGCGGACGGAAGATATGAATATGTCTACGACCGCAGTCAGAGAAGAATGCAAAGGCCGGCCGACGAAATTGGAATATCCGCAGTTCGCGGAGGTACGATCGTAGGCGAGCATGAGATCATCTTTGCGGGCGAGGATGAAGTGGTTGAGTTTAAGCATACCGCATATTCCAGAGCGATTTTTGGAAAGGGAGCGCTGGAGGCGGCAGCATATCTCCATGATAAACCGGCAGGATTATATGACATGAGCGATGTGATCGGCAAATAAATAAAAGGCGAACGAATGTCCCGGCGGAGAAGACGAAATAAAAGTTTTCTCCGCCGGGATTTTTTGCTCCGAATAAGCATAGCGTAATATACATAATATATAATGACACCTCGCTACCTTCGGCCTTCGGCGCTCAGAAGGCATTGCCAACGATTACTTGACACAAACTTTTATAGAGGAAGGATTGAAAAGAATTTATCAAAATGATACAATTCATATGATAAATTTATTTAGGAGGATTTCCCCATGGAAAAAATTTTTAAACTGCGAGAGAACGGCACGACAGTTCGTACGGAGCTTGTTGCCGGACTCACTACTTTCATGACGATGGCGTATATCATCGCATTGAATCCAAATCTGTTGACGAATTTTGGAGCGGAAGGTGCATCACTGTGGAATGCAGTGTTTATGGCGACCTGTATAGCTTCGGCGGTTGGTATGTTTGTCATGGCTTTTCTTGCAAACAAACCTTTTGCAATGGCGCCAGGTATGGGACTTAACAGTTTCTTTGCCGTAGTTGTTGCAAATATTGTGAGCTTGACCGGACTTACTTATCTGGAAAGTTTTCGTGCGGCATTGTGCATCATTTTCATTGAAGGTGTGATTTTTGTTCTTTTATCCATATTTAATGTCCGTGATAAAATTGTGAATGCGATTCCTCTGGGCGTTCGTATGGGTATTGCTCCGGCGATTGGTATGATGCTGCTTAACATTGGCTTTGGTTCCAATGTAGGCGTTTATTCAGAGAACGGCGGTCCATTTTATGCAATGCGTGATTTCTTTGGCGCATTGACCCCAAGTATGGCGACAAACAGTATGGGATCCGGATATTCCACTATGGTTTTGACGGTTATTACCATGTTTGTCGGACTTTTTATCATTGTGGTTCTCGATTACAGAAAGGTAAAAGGCTCCGTATTGATCGGTATGTTAGGAGCTTCCGTTATCTATTGGGCAGGCTCTGCCATTTTCCTTCATGTGAATCCTTTTGCCTCCTTGGCAGAGGCGTCTTTTGTTCCTCCGGTATCGGACATGGTAGAGTGTACTCTGTTTAAACTTGATTTTGCGACCCTCTTTGGTGTGGGGTGGTTTACCGCGATTTCTTTGATCATCACTTTCTGTATTATTGATATGTTTGATACGATTGGAACACTGGTAGGTACAGCTTCCCGAGCTGGTATGCTGGACGAGGAAGGAAATATGCCTCAATTAAAAGAAGCGCTTCTTGCGGATGCGGTAGGTACTGTGGCAGGTTCTTTGACCGGAACATCTACGGTTACTACTTTCGTAGAATCCGCCTCCGGCGTAGAGGCCGGCGGTCGTACCGGATTGACATCCTTAACCACTGGTATCTTATTCTTGGCCTGCACTTTTATTGCGCCGATCGCTGCAGTAATTCCGGCTGCTGCCACCTCTTCCGCTTTAATTTACGTAGGAATTTTGATGTTGGCCGGATTAAAAAATGTGGATTTTGGTCAAATGGATCAGTTGGTTCCTGTAGCTATTATGCTCATCGCTATGCCTATTTCCGGTTCGGTTGGTCATGCGATTGGTTTAGGACTGATTTCTTACACAGTAATGAAAGTGTTTACTGGTAAGGCGAAAGAAGTTTCTATCGTGACTTACGCAATTTCTCTTCTGTTTTTAGTGAAATTCTTCTTAGTTGCTTAATTGAAAAAACGAAGAAAATAATATACAAAGGATTCCCAAAAGATGAATTAGGGAATCCTTTTTTCTTTTGGGAAAGAGGAAGGAGGCGTTTTCATAGCGTGCAGCGGGTTCTATATCACGCAATAAAGTTCTATATTATTTTAGGCGGCATAAAAATAAATAATTAGTTTTCATCGGAGAATATCACAAAGATGGATGATGAAAAAATTCAAAATGAATTGCTGCTCGCCCTCACCCTATCGGAAGAAGAATTGGAAAACTCCTCATTGGCTTCCGGATATAACGCCCAGGAAAATGAATGGAAATTAATTATGCTGTACCGGGATAACATCGATGAACTCTACTCCATTCCGGGAATACAGATCATTTTGCTCCACAGCAATTTTGCCATCGTGCATATTAAAACAGAACAGATCAGGAGGCTTGCCTCATACCCCCAGGTGCTTTTTTTAGAACAGTCAAAACCGGTTTTTTTGAATGTGGAGAATGGGGTGCCGCAATCCTGTCTTCCGGTGTCCGTCCCGGGCTCGGGCCCGCTTCCTTCCTCCGTCTTAACCGGGGAGGGAACAGCGGTGGCAATTATCGATTCCGGCGTAGATTACACCCACCCGGATTTTTTAAAAGAGGACGGGACTACCAGGATCCTTACTTATTGGGACCAGTCCCTTCCCTATGATGGAACCAATCCTTACGGGCTTGGGACTGTTTTTACCGAGGAACAGCTTAATGAACTGATAAGCGATCCTTTCCAGGCAGGAATCCGGCCTTCTGAAGATGTCTCCGGGCATGGAACTCATATCGCCGGAATATGTGCAGGAAACGGCAATGCCAGCTCTGGCAGAAACCGGGGAGTGGCGCCCAAAGCTTCTCTCATTGTAGTGAAGGTAAAAAATGAGGCAAGAAGCATATATTCGGATTATGCCAATCTTATGATGGCCGTGGACTACTGCCTTTTATTTGCCGCAAACCGAAATATTCCCCTCGCCGTAAACATAAGCTATGGCTCCAATGACGGTTCCCACCAGGGAGACAGTCTCATTGAATTTTATTTGTCACAAAGTCAGTATGTCAGTAAGAATACCATTGTGTGTGCCACGGGAAATGAAGGGATTACCGCAAGGCACACCAGCAAAGAACTCTCTCCGGGAGAAACCCAGGAAATATTATTTTCCGTCGGAAATAATGAGAGAAATTTATATCTGCAATTGTGGACTGCTTACGCCACTCCCGTGACAATAGAACTGAGATCCCCCGGCGTTTCTGCTTCCTTCCTCCCGGGAAATCAACACTTTAGAGTCTATGAAGAAAGACTGGGAGCAAACCAGGTAAAATTTATTTTGGGAAGCCCGACGCCATTTCGAACATTGCAAAGCTATTTTCTGTCCATACAGGCGGCGGTGGAAGGGGCCAATTTGACGCCAGGAACCTGGAGACTTTTTGTTACTTCCCGGGCAAACATTCTGTGTACCGTATATCTGTGGCTTCCGGTTAGAGAGGCGACCACGCCGGACACACAATTTTTAACTCCCGTCACCGTTGGATCATACACAATACCATCCACTGCGTCTTCTGTGGTCAGCGTGGGAGGATACGACAGCACGACAGATACCCTTGCCCCGTTTTCCGGACAGGGATATGCCGCCGTTTTTTCTTCCAAACCGGATCTGTGCGCTCCGGCGGTAAATATTTTAAGTGCGGCGCCCGGCGGCGGTTATTCCATTAAATCGGGAACCTCTATGGCGGCTCCATTCGTGACAGGGGCAAGCGCGCTGCTAATGGAACAAGGGATTATAAGGGGAGCAGATCCCTATCTTTATGGAAGTAAGATAAAGGCGTTTTTGCAAAATGGAGCAAAAAGGCTTCCCGGATTTTCCGAGTATCCCAACCCACAGGTGGGATATGGGGCGCTGTGCGTGAGGGATAGTATACCGATGTAAACAATTTATGTTGACATGGTCTCATAAATTTAATTGACAAACATACCAGCGGTATGATAACATAGATACATACTAATGGTATGTTAAGGGGGGGTGAAGAAGCAATGGCAAGAAATAAGCATCCGGAAGAGACGGTTAATTTAATATTGGATGTTGCTTTTCGTTTATTTATGGAAAAAGGGTATGAACATACTTCGATCCAGGATATTATTGATAACTTGGGAGGTCTTAGCAAAGGCGCTATCTATCATCATTTTAAATCAAAGGAAGACATTTTAATCGCTGTGACAGACAGGATGACGGCGGAATCGAATCAGATGCTTTCCGTTATTCGCGATCGTTCCGATCTTAGCGGCAGGGAAAAGCTGAAAACAATTTTTAAGGAATCCATCAGCCGGCCCGTACAAAACGATATTTTCACAGTGGCTCCGGATTTCCATAATAACCCGAAACTTCTTTTCAGCCTTTTGCATGATACCATCGATAACGCAGCGCCAAACTATATTTTACCAATTATTAAACAGGGGATTTCAGACGGCACGATTGAAACGGATTATCCGGAGCAATTAGCAGAATTGATTTTGCTGGCGGCAAATGTCTGGATGAATCCTATGATATTTGACAGTTCCGAAGAAGAATCCTGCCGTAAGTTTATGGTATTTGCTCAGATGCTGCGAGGCTTTGGACTGGATATTGTGGATGGCGAAATGTTAGAAAGATTGCAGGAGTTGGCTTCTATATATCAAAAGAACAAGTAAATAAGCAAAATAAAAGAATAAAAGGGACTGAGGCACGAATGAAATCGGGGCAGATCCATTGCTGATGCGCAGTCCTATCTTTTAAGAGTGATACATACCGTCGTGCGGTATTAAAAAGGAGGAACTATGCAGCCGATTGTTGAAGTGAATGATATTGAAAAAAGTTACGGGCCGAAGCGAGTGATCAATCATTGCAGTTTTAAGATCTATGAAGGAGAGATTTATGTGCAAGTAAACTTCTATCCATGCATCTATGTTATTTGCAAAAAAAGCTGATATTGGAGAAATATTACGTCTCGTGGACTTGAGAATGTGAACCAAACACCAATTTCGAAGTATTCCTTTGGTATGAGACAAAGACTCGGACTGGCAAGAGCGATCGTGCATCACCCTAAACTGCTGATTTTGGACGAACCCTTCAATGGACTGGATCCCATTGCCCTTGCGGGGATACGCGGATTAATGAGAAAGCTGGCAGATGAAGGGATGGCAATCTTACTTTCCAGCCATCTTGTCGGGGAGGTCAGACATATGGCAGATCGGATAGGGATTCTTTCCGATGGTTATATAAAGCAGGAGGATATCCAATGGGAGCAGGAGAAAGCGTCATATCCGAAGATGCAGAACTATTTGGAAATTGGAATGGATTATTGTCGATCACAACAGCCCTGGCCTTTGCCTTCTTTAGTATTTTGTCGGCGGCCATGGCGGCGAAGGTGATCATTGGTGAATATTGTGGAAAAAATGCGGTAATATTATTGAGCTATCCCATAGAGCGAAATGCGTTACTGCGGGTGAAGTGTCTTATGGTTTGCGGTATCACAACATTTTCAGCATGGATCAGCAATCTGCTAGTTGTTGGTATGATGTATGCTGTGGCTTATATTTTTAGAATTGTCCCACAAATGAACACAAAATATTTTGTATTTACGGTTTTGATTTCTAGTTTTTTAATGGGGATTTCTTCTTCGGCGGTCGGAATTATTTCCGCTGCTTTTGGATGGAAAAAACGCTCGGCAATCGCAACAATCATATGCTCTTTGATAATTGTGTGTGTCTTGACCAATTTCATCACCATTTCTCCAGGAAACATTATTTGGGTAATGTTAGCGTTTAGTACGATTTGTGTTGGAACTGCCAATTTCATATATCATATTCTGGACAGAAAAATAATGAGGATGGAGGTTTAGAAAATGAATCAAAAACTATTTTCAAAAGATTTTATCCTGGTGGTC
>CAZKQV010000013.1:54081-72908 GCA_964555015.1 uncultured Eubacterium sp.
GGAGGTTTAGAAAATGAATCAAAAACTATTTTCAAAAGATTTTATCCTGGTGGTCATTGGACAGATTATCTCTCTGTTTGGAAATGCCGCCATAAGATTTGCATTGCCGCTTTATTTGTTAAATCTAACAGGCTCGTCCTCACTCTACGGAACGGTGACGGCGTGCGCTTTTCTTCCTGCCATTTTGCTTTCACCCATCGGGGGCGTCGCTGCGGACAGAGTAAATAAAAGAAATGTCATGGTAATACTGGATTTTTTTACTGCGGCAGTGATCTTAGTCTTTTCTTTGCTTAGGAATGGGGAAAATATTGTGCTGCTTTTGACGGTCACATTGATGCTGCTCTATGGCATTGCGGGCGCATATCAGCCGTCGGTGCAGGCAAGCATCCCTGTTTTGGTTCATCAGGATAATTATATGGCGGCAAATTCTATCATTAATATCATAAGCTCCTTTGCATCCCTGATCGGCCCGGTGCTTGGAGGGATTTTATACAGTGCATATGGATTAGAATCCATATTGTGGGTTTGTATGGTATGCTTTATCGTGTCCGCAGTTATGGAAACTTTCATTAAAATGCCCTTTCAGAAACAAGATTCTGATGGCGGTATATTAAAGACAGCGAAAAGAGACTTTGCAGACAGCCTTCGCTTTATTCGGGATGAGAAACCGGTCGTCGGAAAAGCGCTTCTTGTAGTATGTGGAATTAATCTGTTTCTGGCCGCAATGATCATCGTTGCATTACCATATCTGATAACGGAAGTATTGGATATAGAAGCGGTACAGGCTTTACGGCTCTACGGCTTTGCAGAAGGGGCGCTGGCGGCAGGAGGATTAGCGGGAGGCATAGGCGCGGGGGTTTTCGCAGACAAATTGGCAATTGAGAAATCAGGAAATCTGATCATTGCGTGCGCCGTATCCGTGTTTCCCATAGGAGCGGCATTGGTCCTCTTTTCGTCTGGAATGGTAAATTACATCGTTATCACCGTGTGCTGTTTTGTGATAACAGTATTTTCAACGATCTTTACGGTGGAAATGATGTCTTTTGTCCAGGCACAGACTCCGCAAAATTTAATTGGAAAGGTAATCGCCGTCATTCTTACCGTTTCCATGTGTGCGCAGCCCCTGGGCAATGCATTGTACGGCGTCTTATTTGAAATATGCAAAGGGTTTGAATATGTTGTGGTTTTATTTTCCGGCATGGCGTCCCTTATGATTGCCATCACCATGAGAAAAATTTTTAACGATTTAAGGCATTAAAAATAATTCTTTATGTTATAATTTTTGAGTAGATGTAAAAAGAACCGTTTTCGCTTTTGACGGCGGGAAAACCTACCCTATGAAAGGAACATAAAATGAAAGCAGTGATTCAAAGAGTTTCAAATGCGTCGGTGGCAGTGGAAGGAGAGATCATCGGCAAGATTGGAACGGGTTATTTGATTTTACTTGGCGTGTCCGATCGTGACACGGAAAAAGATGCGGATATCTTAATCAATAAAATTACCGGGCTTCGGATCTTTACCGATGAGAATGGAAAAACGAATTTATCTATCCGGGATGTTGGGGGAGAAATGCTGATCATTTCCCAATTTACCCTGATGGCGGATTGCAGAAAAGGGAGAAGACCGAGCTTTGTGAAAGCGGGAGATCCCAAAGAGGCGTGCAGACTGTATGAGTATTTTATTTCCCAATGTAAAAATCAGGGAGAGAAGGTCGCACAGGGACAATTTGGCGCCATGATGGAAGTTTCTCTGGTAAATGACGGGCCTTTTACCATTATTTTAGATAGTGAAGAATTAAAAGGGAAAAAATAATTTAAAGTTAATTTTAGCGTCTTTTTTATTGTATATGAATTAATACCTTAAAAAACTTGCATTTTAACTATGGTGTACTATATAATAGATTTTGATTATGCAAAATACTATGTCTTGATGAGAAAGGAGTCGTTATGGACAAAATTAAAATGACTACGCCATTGGTCGAGATGGATGGAGATGAAATGACCAGGATTCTCTGGCAGATGATTAAGGATGAATTGTTACTCCCTTTCATTGATCTTAAAACAGAATATTATGATCTGGGTCTTGAGTATCGTGATGAGACAAACGACCAGGTTACCATAGATTCCGCGTTGGCAGCTAAAAAGTATGGAGTTGCAGTTAAGTGCGCAACCATCACTCCGAATGCGGCGCGTATGGATGAATACCATTTAAAGGAGATGTACAAAAGTCCCAATGGAACGATCCGTGCGATTCTTGACGGAACCGTATTTCGTGCGCCGATCGTAGTAAAAGGAATTGATCCGATCGTCCGCAAATGGAAGAAACCGATCACCATCGCAAGACACGCCTACGGGGACGTCTATAAAGCGTCGGAGATGAAGATCCCGGGAGCCGGAAAGGCGGAGATTGTCTTTACGGGAGAGGACGGACAGGAGATTCGGGAGTTGATCCATACCTTTGATGGTCCGGGAATTGTCCAGGGTATGCACAATCTTCATGCTTCCATCAGCAGTTTTGCAAGATCCTGCTTTAATTATGCGTTAGAAACTTCTCAGGATTTATGGTTTGCCACGAAGGATACCATTTCCAAGAAGTACGATCATACATTTAAGGATATTTTCCAGGAGATCTACGATCAGGAATATAAAGAAAAATTTGAGGCTGCCGGAATAGAGTATTTCTATACTTTGATTGACGACGCTGTGGCGAGGGTAGTGCGTTCCGAGGGAGGTTATATCTGGGCGTGCAAGAATTATGACGGAGATGTTATGAGCGACATGGTGGCTACCGCATTTGGTTCCCTGGCCATGATGACTTCTGTTTTAGTCGCCCCAGACGGAACAACGGAGTACGAAGCGGCCCACGGCACAGTGCAGAGACATTATTATAAGCATTTAAAGGGAGAGGAGACTTCCACAAACTCCGTGGCAACTATCTTCGCCTGGACCGGCGCACTGAGAAAACGAGGCAAATTAGACGGAATTGACGCTTTGGTTGATTTTGCCGATAAACTGGAAAAAGCCACCATCGATACCATTGAGAGCGGAACGATGACAAAAGACCTCGCCCTGATCACAACTTTGGAAGAGGTGAATGCCGTAAACAGCCAGGATTTTATTAAAGCGATCCGTAAAAACCTGGAAAAAGAGCTTGAGGCATAGAGAACATCGGAATGTGACATAAGATTTCATTAAGCTGTTGACATTTTAGAAAAATGAATACATAATGAACACGACAATGATTGCGCAGTAACTACACTTCGCAATCATTTGTTACGTAAGAAGAATCATCTGACTAACCCCTTGTCCGTTCAGGAAATATAATAAAAGAAAGAGGTTAGTTCAACAGAATAGAGAGGTTATTTTATGGTATTCAAGCCTGTTAAGGCAGAAGATAAAGAAATCATAGAAAAGTATATGAAAGAGATGAACTCCCGCAGTTGTGATATGTCCTTTGCCACAGTTTATCTGTGGAGGGAATACTACAAATCGTGTTATGCGATCTGTGAGGATATGCTCCTTTTCCAATCCGGCGGTCCCGGTCACAGTTTTTCTTTTCCCATTGGAAAAAAGGATCCCGGAGATACCATTGAGGCTCTTTCGGCATACTGTGAGAAAGAAGGCTATCCCCTTCGCTTTCATTGCGTTAGTGTCTCGGCAAAAGAATATTTAGATAAAAACTATCCCGGAAGGTTTGAAGTGACCTTCGACCAGGCTTATGCAGACTATATTTACGACAGGCAGGCGCTCATCGAGTTAAGGGGCAAAAAGTATCATGGCAAGAAAAATCATATCAACAAGTTTATGAAAACCTTTTCATGGTGTTACGAGCCGGTGGATGAGAAAAATTTAGACGAATGTCTTGCTATGCTGGACGCATGGAAGGAACAAAACTGCGCGCCGGACGACGAAGAGAAAAAGGCAGAAGTCAAGGTATCCAGGGAAGCGCTGCTCCAAAGGGAGTTTCTTGGCCTTCGCGCCGGACTGATCCGGGCGGACGGCAATGTGGTGGCGTTTTCTATGGGAGAGCCTCTTTGCGATGATACCTTCGTGGTTCACATCGAGAAGGCTTACGCAGATGTGCCGGGGGCTTATTCCATCATAAACCAGCAGTTTATTCTCCATGAGGCAGAGGGATATCACTATGTGAACCGGGAAGACGACGTGGGCGATCCGGGTCTTAGAAAGGCAAAAATATCTTATCATCCCGTTTTTTTGGAGGAAAAGGGCTACGCCGTATCAAAATAAGAGCAAATTCAGGGCCGGATCGGAGCGCTGATCATGAAAAAGGCTTTCTTGACAGATAAAATGAATGAGAGTATACTTTGTACAGTTTAAAATAAAATACTGATAATACGAAAGTAAAGACAGGAGGATATCATGAGACATTTAATTGATCCTATGGATCTGACCGTTGAGGAGATCGACCGCTTACTGAAACTTGCAGATGATATAATTTTGCATAAAGAAAAGTATCAGGAAGTATGTAAGCATAAGAAACTTGCCACTTTATTTTTTGAACCAAGTACAAGAACACGTTTGAGTTTTGAAGCTGCCATGATGGAGCTTGGCGGTAATGTACTTGGTTTTTCTTCGGAGGATTCCTCGTCGGCCGCAAAGGGCGAAAGTGTCTCTGATACCGTGAGGGTCGTGTCCGGATATGCGGATATCATCGCGATGCGGCATCCCAAGGAAGGCGCCCCTTACGTGGCTTCCCGCAATATCGACATCCCGTTGATCAATGCTGGCGACGGCGGACACAACCATCCGACCCAGACTTTGACAGACCTTATGACCATAAAAAGAGAGGTTGGAAGACTGGACAACATTACCGTGGGATTGTGCGGAGACCTTAAGTTCGGACGCACGGTACACTCTCTGATCAAAGCGATGTCCCGTTATGAGAATGTGACCTTTATCATGATTTCACCTGATGAGCTGAGATTGCCGGAGTATATCATTAAGGATGTATTCGAAAAGAAGAACATCGCATATAAAGAAGTGAGAAATATGGAAGAAGTCATGCCTTCCCTGGATATTCTTTATATGACCAGGGTGCAGAAGGAGCGCTTCTTTAATGAGCAGGATTATATCCGCTTAAAGGACAGCTTTATCCTGGATATGGATAAGTTAAAAAACGCAAAAGACAGTCTGTGTATTATGCATCCGCTGCCTCGTGTGAATGAGATTTCCACAAAAGTGGATCAGGATAAACGGGCGTGCTACTTTAAGCAGGCCAGATATGGCAAGTATGTCCGGATGGCTTTAATCATGACATTGCTGGAGGTGAATGGGGATGAAAATTGACAGTATCAAAAACGGAATCGTTCTCGACCATATCAGTGCGGGAAGAAGCATGGAAATATATCGGTATTTAGGCTTAGATAAGTTAGATTGCAGCGTGGCGATCATCAAGAACGTGCCGAGTAATAAGATGGGTAAGAAAGATATCATAAAGATCGCAGACACAATGGATTTGAATTTGGATGTGATCGGATACATCGATCCCGACATCACGGTTTGCTATATTTCCGATTGTAAGATCGTGGAAAAGAAACATTTGGAGCTGCCGGAACGGATTAAAAATATCATCCGCTGCAAGAATCCAAGATGTATCACTTCCGTGGAAAGGGAAATTGACCACGAATTTAAGCTGACCGACAGAGAAAACAGGATATATCGTTGTATTTACTGTGAGTCAAAGAAAAGTGAATATTAAGACAATATTAAGAACATTAATGAAGAACATGAATATTTAGAATAAAAAAGGTGCAGGCTGTTAAGATAAAAGGTTTGCACCTTTTTTATCTCTGAAACCCTTCTTGCATAATATGGAAAATTAGTGTACAATAAATTTTAAAAATGCTAAAGAGAGACTGAAAGCTTTTACAATAATATTTAAGTGTGGTGAAATATGATGGAAGAGCAAATTCAAAAAATGAAAAGGACACAAAAAGAAATCAGTAGACCTCAGGATTTTACTTCTGCCGATGAACTATATCAAAAGTTGATCAATACGGTGAGAGAGTATCATCCTTCCACAGATATTTCGATGATCGAAAAGGCGTTTCATCTGGCAAATAACGCCCACAAGGAGCAAAAAAGAAAGTCGGGAGAACCGTATATCATCCATCCTCTTTGCGTGGGGATCATTCTGGCGGAGTTAGAGCTTGATAAAGAGACGATCGTAGCCGGTCTGCTCCATGACGTGGTGGAAGATACGGAGATTTCTCTGCAATATCTGGAACAGGAGTTTGGAGAGGAAGTAGCTTTACTTGTTGATGGCGTAACCAAATTGGGGCAGGTATCCTATGCCCATGATAAGATGGATATCCAGGCAGAAAATCTGCGTAAGATGTTTCTTGCTATGGCAAAGGATATCCGCGTGATCTTGATCAAACTTGCCGACCGGCTTCATAATATGAGAACCTTGCAGTATATGAGACCGGAGAAGCAAAAAGAAAAATCCAGAGAGACGATGGATATTTATTCGCCGATCGCACACCGCCTCGGAATCTCCAAGATCAAAGTAGAATTGGATGATCTGGCGCTTATGTACCTTCAGCCGGAGGTCTATCACGATCTGGAGGAAAAGATTACCCAAAATAAAAAAGACCGAAAAGTCTATATTGATTCCATTGTGGAAGAAGTGAAGAATCACATTGATCAGGCGGGAATCCATGCGGAGATTGACGGAAGAGTGAAGCATTTTTTCAGCATATATAAAAAAATGCGCAATCAAAATAAGACCATCGATCAAATATATGATATTTTCGCTGTGAGAATTAAGGTGGATACGGTGCGGGACTGTTATGCGGCCCTTGGGGTGATTCACGAGATGTATAAACCGATTCCGGGACGATTTAAAGATTATATCGCCATGCCGAAAGATAATATGTACCAGTCATTACACACCACGCTGATTGGTAAGGGCGGCATTCCGTTTGAGATCCAGATTCGTACTTTTGAGATGCATCGTACCGCAGAGTACGGAATTGCGGCTCACTGGAAGTATAAAGAAGGCGGCGGAGATATCAATAAAGAAGAAGAAAAATTATCCTGGCTTCGCCAGATCCTGGAATGGCAGCAGGATATGTCGGATAACCGGGAATTTCTTACGATGCTGAAATCGGATCTGAACCTTTTCAACGAGCAGGTATACTGTTTTACGCCGCAGGGAGATGTGAAGACTTTGCCGGCGGGCTCGATACCGATCGATTTTGCCTATATGATTCACAGCGCCGTCGGCAATAAGATGATCGGCGCCAGGGTGAACGGACGGCAGGTGCCAATTGATTATAAGATTCAAAACGGCGACCGTATTGAGATTATCACATCGCAAAATTCCAAAGGCCCAAGCCGGGACTGGTTATCCATTGTGGCAAGTTCCCAGGCAAAGAGTAAGATCAACCAATGGTTTAAGAGTGAATTTAAAGAGGAAAATATCTCCAGAGGACGGGAGCTTGTGGAGAAATACGCCAAATCCAAAGGTCTGGTGCTTGCAGATTATTTAAAACCGGAATACCAAAAGCGATGTATGATCAAATATGGGTTAAAGAACTGGGATTCTGTTTTGGCAGCGATCGGTCATGGAGGATTGAAAGAAGGCCAGGTCGTTAATAAGCTGGTGGAAGAATACAACAAGGACCATAAGGAAGTCGTCTCAAACGAAGAGGTGCTGGCCAAGATGGGAGATAAGAATGCGGCGTTAAAAGAAGAAAGCCGGGTTCATCGGAAGTCCGGTATTATGGTCAAGGGAATCCACGATCTGTCCGTTCGGTTTTCCAAGTGCTGCAGCCCGGTTCCTGGGGATGAGATCATTGGGTTTGTCACAAGAGGAAGAGGGGTATCGATTCATCGTACCGATTGTATTAATATCATCAGTATGCCGGAGAGCGACAGAAACCGGCTCATTGACGCAGAGTGGGAGACCGATCCTGCGGCAAATAACGGAGAGTTATATCTCACGGAAATTTGTCTCTATGCCCATAACCGTACCGGAGTCCTTCATGATATTTCCAAGGTCTTCATGGAAATGAAAGTGGATATCCGTTCTATTGCTACCAGAACCAGCAAACAGGAACTTGCCACCATCGTGGTCACTTTTGAAATAAGGAGTAAGGACGAATTAAATCATATCGTCGCAAAACTGCGTATGATAGAGAGCGTGATCGACATTGAGCGAAATGCAGGATAATGAATTGGAGGATGCAAAAATGGGAGAGTTAAAAATTGCGTGCGCCGTGCTGGGCCCGATTGAAACCAACACTTATATTTTGATGGACGATGAAATAAAAGAAGCCGTCATCATTGATCCGGCGGGAAGTCCTAAGGAGCTGATCAAGTTTTTAGAAGAGGGCGGGTACACCCTTGACGGTGTCCTCCTCACCCATGGACATTATGATCACATCGACGGGCTTGCCGGATTAAGAGAGCATTATGATCCATGGAAGCTTCGTGTGTACGCTGCAAAGCCGGAACAGGAAGTGCTGATGGTAAAAGATTATAATATGAGCAATTCTTTTGGAGAGGGATACACAACCCATGCCAATATGATGTTAGATGACGGTAAGGTTTTCGAGGTGACTTCCAAGCATAAATGTCAGTGCCTGTTTACGCCGGGTCATACCCTCGGAAGCTGTTGTTACTATTTCAAAGAAGAAGGATGGTTGTTTTCCGGAGACACCTTATTTGCCGGTTCTGTGGGAAGAAGCGATCTGCCGACCGGAGATGGGGCGACCTTAATGAAATCACTGAATCAGGTGGTGATGAAACTTCCGGATTCCGTGGCGGTATTCCCAGGTCACGGCCCGTCTACGACCATCGGTTATGAAAGAAAAACAAATCCGTTTGTGGAAAGATAATTCTTATGATTTATTTATTTCAAAATAAAACAGATTATGATTATGATGTAAGGGCGCTTGCTCTTACATTTTTTGAGAGAGAAAAAATTGCCGCAGTTGAGGAAGAAGAGTTTGACCGGCTTTACGGTTCCAGAACAGAAGAAGCGTTGTTTTTAAAGCTGGTCTACCATGAAAAAGGGATTTCGGGAACCGTTGGCCGGTGCGAAGAAGATGCGTGCAGCTCCTTTGTGGAATGCGACCATGCAGACCATGTGGGGAGCCGTAACAAGGTTTGCAGATTCTTATATCGTATGTTTTCTGAGTATACAAAGAAAATACTGCCCTGGGGGATTCTTACGGGGATCAGGCCGACAAAGATCATTATGAAATGGATGGAAGAAGAAAAAGATCCGGCGGTCCTGGAACAAAGATTTATGGATACATATCTGGCCGATCGTCAAAAAGCTTCCCTGTGTACCCGGGTTGCCTTTAAGGAGAAAACTTTGTTATCCGGTCAAAATTATGACGACCAGTACAGTCTGTATATCGGGATTCCGTTTTGTCCGACGACCTGCCTGTATTGTTCCTTTACTTCTTTCCCGGTCCGGCGTTTTCAAGACCGGATGAAGCCTTACTTAAAAGCGCTTTATCAGGAATTAAAATATGTTTCCCAAGCCTGGAAGCATAAAAAATTAACCACAATTTATGTGGGAGGAGGCACGCCCACCGCATTGGACGAAGAAGGGCTTGCCTATTTGCTCCAAATGATCCATGAATTATTTCCTGTGGAAAAGACCGGGGAATTTACTGTGGAAGCAGGACGTCCCGACAGCATCAATCAAAAGAAATTATCGCTGCTAAAGGACGCCGGCGTGGGAAGGATCAGCATCAATCCCCAGACGATGCATCAGCAGACCCTCGATCTGATCGGGAGAAAGCACACGGTGGAGCAGACCAAAGAAGGCTTTTTTATGGCAAGGGAGGCCGGGTTCCAAAATATAAATATGGATATGATCACCGGACTTCCGGGAGAAGATCTCTCCTTTGTCCACGGCACTTTGGATGGAATATTTGCCTTAAAGCCGGAAAGTCTTACCGTGCATTCTCTGGCAATCAAAAGAGCGGCACACTTGAATATCGAAATGGAACGCTATCGCAGTATGGTGAAAGGCAGCACCAACGAAATGCTACGTCTTACCGATGAATACTGCGCCAGAATGGGGATGGAACCCTATTATATGTACCGGCAAAAAAATATCCCCGGCAATCTTGAGAATATCGGGTATAGCGTGCCGGGAAAAGAATGTATGTATAATGTCTTGATTATGGAGGAAAAGCAGGATATTATAGCGTGTGGAGCGGGCGCGTCCACGAAATTTGTTTATAATGAGGAAAATCGGATAGAGCGGACAGAAAACGTCAAAAATATCGATCATTACATTGGTCGGATTGATGAGATGATCGATCGGAAAAGAAAGTTCGCTTTATCGTAAAAGGGGATGACAATATGGCAGTGAATTGCGGAATACATGAATTAGAAACTTCCATTAAAGATTCACTGGGCGAGGCTCTTGCACATGGAATCGTAGTGAGCAATCTGGCTTATTACGTGGCAAAAGAATTGGAATTGCCGGAAGAAATGTGCATAAAACTGGCGATTGCCGGTATGCTTCATGATATCGGAAAGCTGCGTCTTAGGTCCTATGTATATGAGGAAAAAGAGGCGACTATGAATATAGATGAGCTCAGATATATCCGGCTGCATCCAAGCCTTGGATATGCAATCTTAAAGGAGCATGAATACGATAATGATATTTTGGAGGCGGTGCTTTATCATCATGAAAACATTGACGGCAGCGGCTATCCAAATAATCTGAAAGGTGATGAGATACCCTTTGGAGCAAAAATACTAAGGGTGTGCGACGCCTTTGGCGCTTTGATCTCAAACCGGGCGTTAAGAGGCGGTTTTGATGAAGAGACAGCGCTGTCGATTATGATCGACGAAGTAAAATATTTTGATATGAAAGTATTTCTGGCCTTTTTAAAAGTGGCCCAGTCCGAAGTGATGGATCACATTCTGGACGGAGCAGAAATCAATGAGTAACAGGAGGAACAAAATTTATGGCAGAGTCTATGAGCGGGCTGAAACGCAGTCACCGCTGTACAGAAGTTACAAATAAAGAGATTGGATCAGAAGTCACCCTGATGGGGTGGGTGCAGAAAAGGAGAAACCTGGGAAGCCTGATCTTCGTGGATTTAAGAGACCGCAGCGGATTAATGCAGTTATATTTTGAGGAAGAGACCATTGGAAAAGAAGGCTTTGAAAAAGCGGCCTCCCTCCGTGCAGAATATGTTGTGGCAGTGGTGGGAACCGTGGAAAAAAGAAAGGGCGCGGTGAACGAATCCTTAAAAACAGGAGAGCTTGAGATTAAAGTGACGGATATCCGTATTTTATCAGAATCACAAACCCCGCCTTTCCCAATTGACGCAGATATCACCGTAAAAGACGACCTTCGCTTAAAATACCGCTACTTGGATTTAAGACGGCCGAATATACAATCTAACCTGATTTTAAGAAGCAAAGTGGCAACCCTTACAAGACAGTTTTTTGCAGGGGAAGGGTTCCTTGAGATCGAAACGCCAATGTTGACTAAGAGCACTCCGGAAGGCGCAAGGGATTACCTGGTGCCAAGTCGTGTTCATCCGGGAAGCTTTTATGCCCTTCCGCAGTCTCCGCAGCTATTTAAGCAGTTATTGATGGTTTCCGGATATGACCGCTATTTCCAGGTGGCAAGATGTTTCCGTGACGAAGACTTACGTGCGGACCGCCAGCCGGAGTTTACCCAGATCGACATGGAGCTGTCCTTTGTGGATGTGGATGATGTGATCGATGTAAATGAAAGATATCTTGCCTTTTTATTCAAAGAATGCCTGGGGATTGACGTCGCCCTTCCAATCCAGCGCATGACCTGGAAAGAAGCCATGGACCGTTTCGGTTCCGATAAGCCGGATCTGCGTTTCGACATGGAGATCGCAGACGTTACAGAGCAGGTAAAAGACTGCGGATTTGGAGTATTTTCCGGCGCGGTCAAAGACGGTGGTTATGTCCGGGCGCTCTGTGCGAAAGGTCTTGGGGATGTTTCCAGCAAGAAAATGAAAAATATCGAAAAAACGGCAAAGGATTACGGCGCAAAGGGCCTTGCTTATATCCAGCTTAAATCCGACGGAACGATAAAATGCCCATTTTCCAAGTTTATCTCTGAGGAAGAACTGTCTGGTCTGCTTAAGGCGACGGGAGCAGGTAAGGGGGATCTGGTCGTTTTTGCGGCAGACAAATATAAAGTGGTTTGCGACGTCCTCGGCGCATTGCGTCTTAAATTTGCCGGAGAACTTGGTCTCATGGATAAAAACGAGTACCGTTTTGTGTGGATCACCGAGTTTCCGCTTCTGGAATGGTCCGAGGAACAGGGAAGATACACCGCAATGCATCATCCGTTTACCATGCCGATGGAAGAAGACCTTCCTTTGATTGATACGGATCCTGGAAAAGTGCGCGCCAAAGCCTATGATATTGTTTTAAACGGTAACGAGATCGGCGGCGGAAGCGTCAGAATCCATCAAAATCATATTCAGGAAAAAATGTTTGAATGCCTCGGTTTTACCAAAGAAGCGGCCCACAGCCAATTCGGCTTCTTATTAGAAGCTTTCCGCTACGGAGTGCCGCCTCACGCAGGTCTTGCCTACGGTCTTGACAGACTGGTAATGCTGATGAGCAAAGAAGATTCCATCCGGGATGTGATCGCTTTCCCTAAGATCAAGGATGCATCCTGTCTTATGACAGAGGCGCCAGGTGAGGTAGATCAGAAACAATTAGATGAGCTTGCTTTGGAAATTGTAAAACAAGAAGAGTAAGGAGATGAAAAAATGAAAATTGGTATTGGAAACGATCATTCCTCAGTGGAAATGAAACAACAGATAAAAGAATTTATAGAACAGATGGGCCATGAGGTGGTAGATTTTGGTACAAACAGTACGGAAAGCTGCGATTATCCTGTGTATGGGGAAAAAGTGGCGGAAGCTGTCGTAGCGGGAGAAGTGGAACGAGGCATTGTCATCTGCGGTACGGGAATCGGAATCTCACTGGCGGCCAATAAAGTAAAAGGAATCCGCTGTGTTGTGTGCAGCGAACCTTACTCCGCAAGATTATCAAGGCAGCATAATAATTCCAATATGCTGGCTTTCGGCGCCAGGGTTATAGGAATTGAAATGGCAAAAATGATTGTCACAGAATGGCTGAATACGGAATTTGAAGGTGGAAGGCACCAGAGAAGAATCGATATGCTCACGGCCATTGAAGAAAAGCAAAGATAGATTGAAAAATGATTAGGACGGTGCAAAAGTCACAGTGATCTGGCTGTGATTTTTGCACCGTTTTTTTAAAATCTTGTGCAAATTGCCCATGGACAAATAAAAAAATATTTTAATCAATGAATTTGTGTTGATGGGATCGTCAAAATCCAGGAGTATTTTTGGGGATAATGAATCTTGTTTGTTGATTTAGACAGTGCTACTATTTAGCTGGTGATGAGAAATGAAAAAAATAAGTATGAAACAATTCATATATCTATTTTTGGCAATTTCCCTATTGGTGGTTTTCACAGGTTTTGGGGACGTAAGGATTTTTGACGTCAGATCTAAGGACTATCAAAAGGAAAATGCAATACAACATCATACCAATGCAGATGAAATTAATTCCGATCATTCTTTCAATTTCAGGAAAAAGGTTTTCCTGGATGAGAAAGACGTCCAGGAGGAGATGCTGGAAGAGACGGAAGTGGAAGAGTGCGCAAAAGAGCGGGCCTGTCTGAGAGGAATCTTATCTTTTTCTTCCTGGAAGGGATTTCACAATCCTTACCGCATCTGGAGGGGAAGAGTTTCCAATCTCATCGGCGGGCAATATGGAAATGCCCCCATTATCCGGTTCATCAATCAGTCAGACGGTAAGAAAAAATACTCCATCTAAGTTTTTAAAAAATTAAAAATAAGGATGGAGGGTAAATATGTTAGAAAGTATTTTAGCCATTGCGGTGCTTGGTTTTCTTATATTAGGAGGAAGCGTTGGCTGTCTCCTTAAATATTTGTTTGGTTTAAGACAAAGTTTTTTCAGAGAGGAACGTGCGTCGGCGATCATTAATATATTAAATAATGATCACGACAAGAATCATGACAGTGATCATGAGGATGATCACGAAAAAATGTCGGCCGTACATTTTGCAAAAAGCAGAAATATTGCTATGAGAAAGGGGGGAGCACGCACATGGAAACATATAAATTCTTATTAGACCTTGCATTGATTCTTTTGAGTACAAAAGTTCTCGGACTTGTCACACGTAAATTTCATATGCCGCAGGTGGTGGGAGCCTTACTTGCCGGATTAATTCTTGGACCTGGTATTTTAAATGTAATCTCTCAGACCACTTATATTGGAGATACGGCAGAAATCGGCGTGGTAGTTCTGATGTTTTGCGCCGGAATGGAGACGGACGTCAATGAATTAAAAAAATGCGGAAAAGCCTCGATGATCATTGCTTTAATTGGAGTGATCGTACCGTTGGCAGGCGGTTTTGCCGTAGCGGCCTTTTTCAATAGACCGGGCCTTTTGGAGTCTGATGCAAGCTGCAGTATTTTTTTGCAGAACCTATTTATCGGTGTAATTCTTACAGCAACCTCAGTCAGCATAACCGTTGAAACACTGAAAGAGCTTGGGAAACTAAAAACCAGATCCGGAAATGCGATCCTCGGCGCGGCGGTGATCGACGATATCCTTGGCATCATTGCATTGACGATCATCACAAGCCTTGCAGATAGTTCGGTCAAGATCGGCGTGGTACTTCTTAAAATAGTTGGCTTCTTTGTTTTTGCCGGTCTCTTTGGACTCATTTTCTATAAATTCTATAGTAAATGGTGCAGGAAATCCTCAAACGGCCTGCAAAGACACACCATTATGGCCTTTGTATTCTGTCTGATCATGGCCTATGCGGCAGAAGAATTTTTTGGAGTGGCAGACATCACCGGAGCATATATTGCAGGCATCATAATTTCCATGACAGAAAAGGAACCGTATCTATCTTCCAGATTTAGTACCTTGTCCTACTTGTATCTGTCGCCGATCTTTTTTGCGAGTATCGGCCTTAAGGTAGTATTGCCAAAGATGAGCGGAACCTTGATCGCATTTGCTGTTGTTCTTACGATTGTGGCGATCCTCACCAAAGTGGTCGGCTGCGGCCTGGGTGCAAAACTTTGCCACTATAAAAACTATCAGGCGATCCGTATTGGCGTAGGCATGATCTCCCGTGGAGAAGTGGCGCTGATCGTGGCGAGCAAAGGAGCCGCATTGGGCTTGATGGGATCCGAGTTGATGGGCCCTGTCGTCATCGTGGTTATCATTACAACGATCATTGCTCCGATCCTTCTAAAACCGGTATTTAATATGGGACCGGAAAAAAGCTTGCAGGCAGCGGATTCCCACCAAAAAAATGTAAAAATAAAAACAGCCTAGATATCATATAAATAGTCGTCCCTCTTAAAGCAGAAGAGAAGAAATCCCATGCTTTAAGGGGGATTTTTTTCTGAAAGCCTGAGCATGGCTGCCCTTAACCCTCTGGAACTTAAAAATACTGTGAAATTTTTGATTACGTCGCTTTTTGCTTTAATTGCGCAGAAAACTTGAAATCTCCATGTTTATTCTTTAAGATAATTCATAAAGATATTTTTAAAAACGAGGTTGACTGGAAATTGAAGCTAAGGTGGTAGACCGTGAATAGGAGGAAAACAGGATGAAAGTAAGGAAATCAAGAAAACTGGCGGCGCTTTTGACGGCGGCCGTCCTTACGGGAGGCCTTGCCGCACCAGCCGGGGTCTGGGCGGCAGACCAGCAGACCGAAAGCAGCGACCTGGTCGCCGAAGTGGCCTCCACCTATCAATTGAAGATCCCTGCGAAGACCACCCTTTCCTTTGGCGCGCAGACCACAGAGTTAAACGGGGTATTAAAGGTGTCGGGGAATGTGGATGTGGACCAGAAAGTGACGGTGACCGCCACGGCCAATGCGCTGCAAAACACTTCCCATGGGACAGAACTGGCCTATACCCTGCTCGATGGGGAACAGAAGCAGTTCCAAACCGCGGACTGGAGTGAGGAAGAGCTGCGGGCAGGACTGGAAGGCGATGGCAAAGGGAAAGAGATCCCGCTCTCGGTAGCGATCACCGAGGAGACGTGGAAAGCGGCCAAAGCCGGGACCTATGAGGGAAGCATCACCTTTACGGCAGAGCTTGAGTAAAGGGATCCCAAAACCAGAGAAAGAAGGTGAGGACACTGGGAGGAAAAAGAAAGCTGGGGATCTTCCTCCTGCTTTTCTGCCTGGTAGTAAGCTGCCAGACGGTGTGGGCGCAGGAGGGCAGCGCCACGATCACGGTGACAGTCCCGGAACAGCCGGCGGAGGAGATCGAAGCGACGGCGGACGCCACAACGCTGGGGGAGGTCCCCCCTGCCCGAAGGATGGGAATGGAAGGGCGGGACCATCGCCCTAAAACCGGGGGAAAGTGTGACGGGGACGGCGGTCTATCGTGACGAGGACGGGACCATCCTGGTGGAGCGCCAGGTCGTGGTGACGGCCCCGGAGTCTGGCGAAAAGAAGAAATATCCGCCGCTTGCCGGCAGTGACGATACCTGGAACGGAGAGGGAGATACGGGACTCTCCATAAAAGTCCCGGAGGAAGTGGGCAGGATCGAAAAAGTCATCGTGGACGGGAAGGAATTAGACCCGGACGACTACACCATAACCGGAGACCCGCCGACGGTCACGCTGAAACCGGAGTACCTAAACACCCTTTCCGAGGGAAAACATACCATCCTCCTCCAGGGAGAGAACGGCGATGTGGAAATGACCTTTACCGTAAAAAAAGACTCCGGTACGGAGGAACCGACAGAAGCGACGAAAAAACCGGCGGGGACAGAAACGCCGAAGACTACCTCCACCAAGACCCAAACGTCCGGCGGCAGCCAGAGCGCCGGGGGAAAGACAGGGGATGAGACCAACCTTGCCTTGTGGGCGCCAGTGATGTTACTCTCCCTTAGCCTTTTTGTCGTCTTAAATATCCGGCGGCAGGGAAAGGAGAAACAGCGGTAATCTATAAGTATTAAATCTATAAGCATCAAATCTATGAACATCAAATCTATGAGCATCATCCTATTGGGTGGTGCTTTTTTTGCGTGGCGGTGCGTGTATAGGAATCCTCCGGACAGGATTCTTTTTTGTGCCGGATGGAGCAAAAAAAACGGCTGGCTTTGATTCCACCTCCGGAACGGCGGCAGCGGTGGGAAATGTGGGAGAGCTGGCAGCAGCGGTAATCTCGAAAGCGGAAGCGCTGGCATTTATCGTGGCAGTCACCTTCAATATTCCATGCCTGCAAGCGGTGGTCTCCACCTATCAGGAGAGCCATTCTTTAAAATGGACGGCACGAATCGGAGGATATTATATTGTGACGGCGCTTATATTATCCTGCATCGTATACCATGTCGCGGCACTGTTTTTGTGAAGAAAAACTGTTGTTATTTGAAATGCTTGGAGGATATCTTGGAAGAATTATTAGAAATCATAACACAAGGAAAATCAGAAGCTTTGCCGGAAATTGCAGAAAGGCTTGGCATACCCAAAGAATTTTTACTTGCAAGACTCGAGAGATACGAGCAGCTTGGTTATGTGAAAAGAGTAAAGTTCGCCCCCTCCCAGTGCGGGGGAAAATGCAAAAAATGCAAAGGATGTAAAGGTATGAGTCAAAGCGATCCGTTTCTTTATTGGGAGAAGGGAGAAAAACTAAAATAACTCTACCGATGGCCTAATGAGATAGCATCCCTTCCAGCCGTTCCGCAGCAACAGCGCGTTGCTTGTTAAAGACTTGTTTTGGCGATATAATGACTGAGAACATATTTAATATAATAACTTGGAACATATCTATCAGGAGGAATGGACATGGAAACACGAGACATTCTCAGGAATTTGCGTGAGAAAAATAATCTTACACAGGAGCAGATGGCAGAGCGGCTGCAAGTCACCCGGCAGGCAGTCAGTCGTTGGGAAACCGGTGAAACACAGCCAAATACGGACACATTAAAACTGTTATCACAAATTTTTGACGTATCAATCAATACACTTCTTGGTTCTCCGCGGCAGCTTATCTGTCAATGCTGCGGAATGCCTTTGAATGAAGACGGTTTACTTAGCAGAGAACCAGATGGAAGTTATAATGAGGATTATTGCAAATGGTGCTATACTGATGGCGAGTTTGTTTATCAATCCAAAGAATCTCTGTTGGATTATCTGATTAAAAATATGCCAAATCCCGATAATACAGAGGAAGAAACCAGACGTATTCAGTTTGATTCGTACCTTTCACGGTTAAAACACTGGAAATAGTTTTGTTTCTGCAAAAATACATTATAGCAAACCCGGCTTACAGAAAGCCCAGCTTATAGCAAACCCGGCAGGCGCATGGCCAAGATGAATGGCTGCGCCGCCGTCTTTTTATACTTCCCATCTTAGAACCAAATGTTTTTGCTAACGGTTACTTGACAGTAACTCCCATGTTTCTCAGAAATGGTGTGGAAGTTAGTTTTACAATTCACTCACCAAAAAATGTAAAAAAGAAATTCACCCCAATTTTTGTAAAGGTAACTTCTACCGGAAACTGTAATAGGGATGGAATTTACATTTTCAAATGACAATGAAAAAAGAATTTGAAAAAAATTGAAAAAAGATATTGACAACAAAGAACTCAAGTGATATTATTAACGAGCTGTCGCAAAAAGCGACAACAAAGAGAATCTTGATAACTGAATAACAAAACAACCTTGAAAGTTCAATTCATAAGTTTTATTCGGGTCCGAAGCGAGTGATGTCGGCAAGAGGATCCATGAACGGATTGTTCA
>CAZKQV010000014.1:0-68716 GCA_964555015.1 uncultured Eubacterium sp.
AACTCTAATGTGATTCTCCGATATCCATAACGCCCCTCATTTTCGTGATAAATCTACGTGATTTCCTCTTTGATTCCCGCATATTTATCTGGCTCTTTTGCTTTACGGACATAATAGTAATAGGTACTTCGTGGTAGTTCTGCCACTTCAAGTAATGCTGTCAGCTTATATTTCCGCCTTAATTCTGTAATGACAGCTACTTTGTCGGTTTCTCTGATTTTTCCCGCTCTTGAATTAAGGCATTTAATTTTTTTAAGTATTCATTTTCCATCCGAAGACGCTGAATCTCCGCAAGCAAATCTTCGTGATTATCTATGTTCTTTTTTTGTTTTCTAGGACGTTTGACTCCCATTTTCTTTGCCCTGCCTCTCCGTTCTTCATACAGAGCTTCTTCCCCTTCCTCATAATAAATCCGCTCCCATTTTGAAACAGACTCTTTGGATGGGATGTTGAAATGTGCGGCTGTCTGTCGGAGGGATGCACCTGTATTATGCATATATTCTACAACAGCCACCTTAAAATCACCAGTATAAGTTCCGTGTGTTGTACACAATCCAGCAGTACCGTGTTCCTGATATAGTGCGACCCATTTTTGGATGCAGGCTTTTGAATTGATATGATATTCTCTTGCCAAGGTTTTTAACCCGATATCACCTTCTAAATATCGTTGAACAACCTCTAATTTCAGTTCAAGACTATATATCTTTCTTCCTGACATAGAAAAATCCCCTTTCATTAGACTGTTATTTTGTCTAACAAAAGGGGTTCACTTCATCATCCTATTGGGTGATGCTTTTTTCTATAGATAATCATGGCGTAGTATGGGTAATCCATGGTATTATCATATTGTAAGCTGCGGATAAATCGCAGAGGAGATACTAGTGTGTAGCGGGGACAAAAGAAGAATAATGAAATGAGGAGGGGGGAACGTATGAAAAAACAGTTATTATGGAAATCTATGGGAAAAATATTTGGTATAATTTTATTTTTTGCCATACTGTATATGGCGCACATGGATCTTTATGCAGCCAAAGATTATAAATACGGTGAAAATATCCTGGAATGGGATGACACAGTGTATATCAGTGATGAAACCCATGTTTATGGGATCAAAAAAGGCGCCAGTAAATGGGACAAGATTATATTTAATGGCTGGGCAAATGATTATTATGCCGAGGGAGACACCCTTTATCTGATGAAAAATAATGAATCCGGATGCTATCTTTATAGCTATGATATCTCAAGAGATGAAGATGAAATTCTGAGAGTTTTGGAGCCGGGCAGCAGGCTGATTGGAAAGATCGACAAAAAGGTCTACTATTTGGAACAAGATAAAGATAAGGAAGATTACGAGGGAATGACATTAAAATCCTATAATTTGTCCACAGAAACAGAAGAATCCCTTGCGGGAGGCATCGGCATTGCCAAAATGTGGAATGACATCATCGTTATGTCCGGAAAGGCAACCGATGTAAGTCCGGTGAAAATGGTAATGATGGACAAAAATGAGGAGTTTGCCCTGGTAGATGAAAATTGCGGCGCGGATTTTTATGTGGGAGAAGAAGGTTTTTATTATCTCAGATATGAGATGACCGGGGATACGAGCTGGTCCGGAGTTACACTTTGTACCATTGATGACAGCCGAAAAAGCATTGCAAATCTGCGGGGAGAAATGATGTCCGCCGCGATCCTTGACGTAAAGGACGGATACGTAGATATGACCTGTACGCAAAACGGAACGTCCGGCGTGCAGTCCGTGGAGGTAAAAACAGGGCAGCTTTATTCCAAGGATGTTCCGGTAGCAGGAAAAATCCCTTTGGTTTACCAGGATGGAGAGGACACTTACTACTATTCAGATTACGCCATTTACTACTGGAAAGGAGCCGGATACAGGGAGGTTCTTTCCGTTCCAAGCGATGCCCTGATCGTCGGAATCGCAGACGGATACGTGTATTATTGGCGGTATCAGGACGGAGAGAAGGAGCTGTATCAGGATAAATTATAAAAAGGCCCGTCCGCAGATAAAGTCGCATAATCCGCATTTGTGCATATACTATAATTATAAAAAATTGCAGGGGGCGCAAAATGACGCGGCAAAGAATGATTGACGTAAGCTTTTATCAGGGAAGAATTGATTGGAAAAGGGTAAAAGAGGCAGGAATCCACGGGGCGATAATCCGGGCAGGCTTTGGCGCGGGAAATATTGACAGTGAATTTCACAGAAACATGGCTGAGGCGATCAAACAAGACCTGCCGGTGGGGGCATATTGGTTTAGTTACGCCTATACAACAGATATGGCGGTGAGAGAAGCGGACTATTGTTATGAGGAAGTAAAAAAATATAAGTTAAGACTTCCGGTTTTCTTTGACTGGGAATCCGCCTCTTACAGTTATGCCAGAGACAACGGAGTGACAGTGGATAGAGCGCTGTATAACGCCATGACGAAAGCTTTTTGCCGCAGAATAAAAGAGCGGGGATATGAAGCCGGATTTTACTACAATGAAGATTACAAAGATCGTTTTGTCAACTTCAGCGAGCTGGATGAATTTGCAAGATGGTATGCCCGCTATATCAGCGAAAAACCAACAGACTGTGATCTCTGGCAGTATTCTGCCGACGGGACCATACCGGGAATCCCAGGAGATGACGTAGATCTTGATTATCTCATTAATACAGATATTTTAAAGGATTCTGACAAATGCCGGGAAGAAGATTAGCGGATTACTTGACCTTTCCCGGTGAATAAAGTATGATAAAAACATATTCTGACTGAAAGATGGATCTGACAGGAAGAAAATCATAAAACAAAAGATTGCATTATCATTTGGCTTTGACTGCGAGGATTTCCGGACAGAAATTGCGGATGTGACAAAAGGTACGTTTGGTGTTGTATCAAAGACACTCTTTTATTTCCGTCTGCCGCAGAAAAGGCCGATGGAAATAAAGGAGTTTTTTTATGTTAAAAATTGCGATTTATGGAAAGGGCGGGATCGGAAAATCCACAGTGACGGCAAATCTGGCGGCGGCCTTCGCCTTCCTCGGCAAAAAGGTCATTCAGATCGGCTGTGATCCCAAAGCGGATTCTACGATCAATCTCCTCGGGGGAGAGACGCCGACGCCGGTCATGAACTATATGAGAGAGTACGACGAAGATCCGGAGACGATAGAAGATATTTCCAAAAGAGGCTTTGGAAATATTCTCTGTATTGAGACAGGAGGGCCGACGCCGGGCCTTGGATGCGCGGGACGCGGGATCATTACCACCTTTGCCCTTCTTGAAGATTTGGAGCTGTTCGAGACGGAACAGCCGGACGTGGTGCTTTATGACGTGCTTGGAGACGTAGTATGCGGCGGTTTTGCCGCGCCGATCCGGGAAGGATACGCCAGAAAGGTTCTGATCGTGACCTCGGGAGAAAAAATGGCTCTGTACGCAGCCAATAATATTTACTCGGCGGTGAAAAACTTCGAGGACCGAAGCTATGCCAGCGTCCACGGCGTGATTTTAAATCATAGAAACGTAGAGCAGGAAAAGGAAAAAGTGGAAGCCTTCGCTAAAGACCACGGATTGCCGATCGTGGGTGAAATTCCGCGAAGCAGAGAGATCACCTACTATGAAGAAATGGGAAAGACCGTCGTGGAGGGGGATCCGGAATGCGAGGTGGCAAAATCCTTTCTTTCCCTGGCAAAAGAGTTATGGAAGCTGGAAGAAGAGGAAGAAAAGCAGGGCACCGCAGTCTGTTAAGGGACAAAGAAGCGAAGAAGAAGGCGCACAGGAGGTTAAGATTAAAAGCGTATGGAAAGCAGGAAAGCATATGGAATCAGTGCAAAGGAGTTGGCCGGGAGAGGGAAAAAGAACATTCCCGAAGAACTGATCTCCAATAAACATTTAATATACAGTTCCCCGGCGACCCTTGCCTTTAATTCACCGGGAGCGCAGGGATACGGCGTGAAAAGAGCGGGGCTCAGCATACCGGAATCCGTGATGCTGATCGTAAGTCCCGGCTGTTGTGGAAGAAATACGACAATTTTAAAAGAACTGCCGGGCTATGAGGACCGTTTTTTCTTTCTTTTGATGGACGAGACAGATATTGTCACCGGAAGACATCTAAAGAAAATTCCAGAAGCAGTTAAGGAAGTATGTGACTGCCTGGAAAAACGGCCCTCCGCAGTGATGATCTGCATTACTTGTGTGGATGCGCTCCTCGGTACGGATATGGAAAGAGTTTGCAGCAAGGCGCAGGAATATACAAAAATTCCGGTTCTTCCTTGTTATATGTACGCTCTGACCAGAGAGGGAAGAAAGCCGCCGATGGTCCACGTTAGGCAGTCCGTTTACTCCCTGATCAAGAGAGATAAGATAGACAAAAGAGCAGTGAACCTCATGGGATACTTCGCGCCTCTTGTGGAGGATTGCGAACTTTATGAACTGCTGCGTTCCGTGGGAATTATGAGAATCAATGAAATCGGGCGCTGCGAGACCTTTGAGGAATACCAGAAGATGGGACGGGCAAATTTTAATCTGATCTTGAATCCGGAAGCCAGATATGCGGCCCAGGGATTACAAAAACGGTGGAATATGCCTTCGGTGGAGCTTGCCAGATTATACCGTATTGAAAAAATTAAAAAACAATATCAGCTTTTTGCCGGAGCCCTGGGCGTATCTTTTCACGACCAGGAACATTACCGCCGGACCAAAGAATGCATCGACCAGTTTTATCAAGAGTATTCCGGGGAAGTATTTGCCATCGGGGAAGGATGCAACGCCAATCCTTATGAGCTCGCCCTTGCTCTTTTGGAATACGGCTTTGCCGTAAAAGAAGTGTTTGGCAATATCACAGAAGGAGATTTTGTTTATATCAGCCAGATTGCCAAAATAAGCCCTGAGACGATGATCCGATCTAATCTGGAGCCCTCTATGATCTATTACAAAGAGGATCCGGAAGTCACCGTGGCCGTGGGCAAGGATGCGGCTTATTACTATCCGAAGGCTTGCCGCCTTGAATGGAATGAAGATATACAGCCCTTTGGCTATGCCGGCGTGCGTCGGTTTGTAACAGAATTAAGAAAGGCATTGGATCAAAAGAAAGGGGAGGCATAATGAAGGGTTTATGGAAATACATTCCTCCATTTGCGCCGGACCAGTCCGGAGCGGCGGCGGTTCTCTGCGAGCTTGGAGGATTGATGGTCGTCATCGATGCCGGAGGCTGTGCAGGAAACATCTGCGGTTTTGACGAACCGAGATGGTTTTTGGAAAGAAGCGCCATATTCAGCGCCGGGCTGCGGGATATGGACGCCATACTGGGAAGAGATGAAAGACTGGTAGAAAAGACGAAAATGGCCTGTGAACAGATCAAAAGTAATTTTGTCGCCTTGATCGGAACGCCGGTTCCCGCTGTGATCGGCACAGACTATCTGGCCTTAAAAAGGATGATTAAAAAAAGGACCGGGCTTTTGGTGATCGCCGTCGATTCCACCGGAACCGGACACTACGACAAAGGCGCTTCCAAAGCCTATCTTGAATTGGTAAAAACCATAGCAAAAGAAGAAAAACAAAAACAAGGACCGGAAAAACAGCCAAGACCGGAGAATGGGGAGAACCCTAAAAAAGTCTATCTGGGAGCTACGCCCCTTGACACAGATGGGAAAAAAAGGGAAGGCTTTTACGGCATGGATAAGGAAAAGCGCGACTTTAAATCCGTGCTTTTGGCAGAAGAAGTTTCGGTGCTGGCCCCTTGCGGACTCGCCGCTGCAAGATGGCTGGAAGCCCACCGCAAGATTCCCTATACGGTCGGTTATCCGGTGGAAGATCTGGACGGCTATCCGGAGTTTTGCGAGAAAATAAAAGAATGGAAAGGGAAAAAGATTTTGATCGTCCATCAGCAGATTCTCGCCAATACTTTACGGGAGATCATCTGCCGGACGACAGACAGCAAAGTCACAGTGGCAAGCTGGTTTCTTATGGATCAGGAACTGGAACAAGAAGGAGATATTTCCCTAAAAGAAGAAGAGCAGTGGATCCTTTTGGTGAAAGAAGGAAACTATGATGTGATCATCGGGGATCCTCTCTTTCAAAAAGCAATCCGGAACTATGGCGGGGAATATATTTCTTTGCCGCATTTTGCCGTATCCGGTACTTTATTAAACCTAAAAGGTTTTGCGAAGGAAAACCGCGCTAAAGAAGATTGTGCAGAGGAAGGACGCGTCAAAGAAAATTGCGTTAAAAAAGATTGTGCAAAAGAAGATTGCGCAATAGAAAGCGTTGCCAAAGAAAGCTGCACGAAAGAAGATTGCACGAAGAAAGGGGCGGATGCAAGGTGAAAGAAGAAAGAATCGCCAGATACATCCGAATATTTGGGATTGTGCAGGCCGTGGGATTTCGGCCGACCGTCGCCAGACATGGACTTTATCATCGGGTAAATGGAACGGTGTGCAATAAAGGATCTTATGTGGAGATCTATGTTCATGGCAGCCGGGGGCAGGTGGAAGCTTTTATAGAAGAAGTCAGAGAGCATCCGCCGAAAAGATCGGTGATCTTAAAGATGGATGTGGAAGAGACCGAAGTAAAAAAAGAGATTCTTGGGTTCCACATTGTGGAGAGCGAGAAAACCCGGGGAGAAATTTTTGTGTCGCCGGATATTGCCATTTGTCCCGAATGTAAAAAAGAACTGTTTGATCCTTCAGACCGAAGATATCTCCACCCCTTCATCAACTGCACTTGCTGCGGACCGAGACTTACCATTATGGACGCTGTCCCATACGACCGGGAACGCACCAGCATGAAGGACTTTCCTATGTGTGAAAAATGCGGGTGGGAGTACACCCACAGCGAGACCAGGAGATACGACGCCCAGCCGGTATGCTGTAATGACTGCGGACCGGAAGTCTATCTTTTGGGAGAGGAGAGCGCCGAAAAACAGATAACCGGAAGAGAAGCGATCACGGCGGCGCGGCGGGCCATCATGGAGGGAAAAATCATTGCGGTAAAGGGAATCGGCGGATTCCATCTTTGCTGCGACGCCCTAAATCAAAATGCAGTCTGTCTGCTCCGGGAAAGAAAGCGGCGTCCGGCCAAACCCTTTGCCGTGATGTTTCGGGATAAGGAGACGGCAAAAAGAGAGTGCAGGATGGACAAAGCAAGGGAGGCCGTGCTGGACGGGCATCAAAAGCCGATCATTTTAACGGAGCGGACCGGAAAAGGAAAAGTTTGCGAGGCGGTTGCCCCTGGGAACCCGAAGATCGGAGGGATGCTTCCCTACACGCCCCTTCATTTGCTGTTGTTTCAATACGACGATGACGTTGTCATGACCGATGTGCTGGTCATGACCAGCGCCAACATTTCCGGGACGCCGATCTGCCGGGACGATGAAGACGCCAAAAAGGAGCTGTCCGGTTTATGCGACTTGATATTATCCCACAATCGTCTGATCCGGCTGCGGGCCGATGATTCGGTGATGGATTTCTATCAGGGAGAACCGTATATGGTGCGGCGTTCGAGGGGATATGCGCCCATCCCTTTCATGATAAAGGGACAGGAGAACGGCGCCGTGCTTGCCATGGGAGGAGAGCTGAAAAATACCTTTTGTTTAGGGAAAAATCAGTTATATTATCCGTCGCCTTATATCGCAGATATGAGCGATCTTCGCTCTGTCCGGGTGCTGAGAGAGTCCATAGAGCGGATGAAGGAATTGTTAGAATGCGAGCCCCAGGCCGTCGCCTGTGATCTTCATCCCCGTTATAATACTACGTTTGTGGCAGAAAGCCTGGGACTTCCGGTGATCAAAGTGCAGCATCACTATGCCCATGTGCTGTCTTGCATGACGGAAAATGACTATTTTGGGAAAGTGATCGGAGTAGTATTTGACGGAACCGGATGGGGCGAGGACCGGACAATCTGGGGAGGAGAATTTCTTCTCTCCGATCTTGACGGCTTCCAGAGAGCCGGAAGTATGACGCCATTTACCCATGTGGGAGGAGACTTAGCTTCCAGAGAAGGCTGGAGGATCGGGGTATCCTATCTTCACGATCTTTTCCCGGAAGACGGGGAGGAGAGAGCGCGGCGCCTTGGACTTTGCACCGGGCAGGAATACGGCGTACTCTCCCGTATGGCAGACCGCAAGATCAATGCGGTCACCTCCACCAGCATGGGAAGACTTTTTGATGCGGTCAGCGCCGTGCTTGGAATCCGCAGAGCATCCACTTTCGAGGGGGAGGCGTCCTGCGCCTTGGAGTATGCGGCGATCCGTGGAAGAAATGAAAGAAGTGGAAGAAGAAAAGACGGCTCTCTCCCCGGCGGTGGAGCAGATGGCCCGGAAGATCAAGGAATATGTAACAGAGAAGTCTTGGAGTGGGCGGACCTTATCGCAAAAGGGACAAAAGGAGAGGACGGACGGCTTCTCCTGCCGACCCACACGTTAATGAAAGAAATCATAAGGGAGAAGGAACAGGGCAAAGATTCGGAAACTCTTGCCTGGCATTTTCACGAAACCCTTGCGGCGATGACTACAGGGATGTGCATCTGCCTTCGGGAAAAATACGGATTAAATACCGTGGCCCTAAGCGGCGGCGTGTATCAAAATCAGCTCCTTCTCACTTTGAGTATAGAGAAACTAAAGCAGGAAGCCTTTTTGGTATTGCACCATTCCCTGATTCCGCCAAATGACGGCGGAATCTGTCTGGGACAGGCAAGAAAAGCCATGTATGAGATAAATCGTCTCCCTGCTGCCGATAGAGTATAATGAAAAAGAAAAGGAGAAAATTATGTGTGTAGGATTACCGGCTAAGGTTGTAAATTATAAAGACGGAATGGCGGTGGTAGACGCTTTTGGAGCAAAAAGAGAGATATCCGCCCAGTTGCTTGAAGATCTCGAACCCGGAGATTATGTGATGGTCCATGCGGGGATCGCCATTGCCAAGATTACCGAAGATGATGAGGCGGAAAATGAAGAACTGATGGAAGAATTGTTGGGAGAAGCATAATGGAAGACGGAAAATTAACAGCAAAACAGATCATTGAAAGTTATGACGGACCTCCGGTCCGCATCATGGAAGTATGCGGCACCCACACCCACGAAATCTTTCGTCTGGGACTGCGGAAAATACTGCCAAAGCAGGTGACGCTGATTTCCGGGCCCGGCTGTCCGGTCTGTGTGACCCCTGTAGATTACATCGACGAAGCGATCTATTTAGCCATGGAAAAAGGCGTGACCGTATGTACCTTCGGCGATCTGATCCGGGTGCCGGGCACCAGAGAAAGCCTTGGGAAAGTGAGGGGCAAAGGCGGGAAAATACAGATGGTATATTCGCCGATCGACGCCCTGACCTATGCGAAGAATCATCCGGAAGAAGAAGTGGTGTTCCTCTCCGTGGGATTTGAGACCACCACGCCGGCAGTCTGTCTTACCTTGGAAAATGCCGCAAAAGATCAGGTGACAAACTACTCTGTTTTGGTGGCCAACAAAACAATGCCGGGGGCTTATGCGCTGCTAAAAGACAGTGCGGATATTTTTCTTTATCCGGGGCACGTCAATGCCATCACCGGAACAAAACTTTGCGAAGAACTGGCGGAGGAAGGAATCAGCGGCGTGGTCGCCGGATTTTCCCCGGCAGAGATCTTAGGAGCCTTTGCCGTTGCCCTTACCAAATGGAAAAAAGGAGAACCTTTTTTCGTGAACTGCTATAAGAGAGTGGTGACGAGAGAAGGAAGCCCGAAAGCGCAGCGCCTGGTGAAGGAATACATGGAAGAGTGCGAAACGGTTTGGAGAGGGCTTGGAACCATTAAAAATTCCGGCCTGCGTTTGAAAGAAAAATGGCGGCAGTATGACGCCAGGATAAAATATCAGATTCCGGATATGGATTCCAGGCCGAATCCGGCGTGCCGCTGCGGAGACGTCCTCCAGGGAAAATGTACGCCGAAAGATTGTAAGGTATTTGGAACCGGCTGCACGCCGCAGCATCCGGTGGGCGCCTGCATGGTATCCGGAGAGGGCGCCTGCGCCGCATTTTACCAATATGGAAATGAATGATAGAAACGAGGTCGAGGAACATGGATAAAACAATTACGCTGGCTCACGGAGCCGGGGGAAAACAGACACAGGAACTGATCAGAACGATCTTTAAACAGCATTTTGATAATCCGGATCTTACCGGGGATGATGCGGCGGTCTTAGCGATGGAAAAAGGGAAGATTGCTTTTACCACAGACGGGTTCATCGTCTCTCCGTCCGAATTTCCCGGAGGAAACATCGGCAAGCTGTCCATCTGCGGAACGGTAAATGACTTAGCCTGCATGGGAGCCCGTCCGGCATACTTAACTTGCGCCTTCGTCATTGAAGAGGGATTTCCGGTGGAAAAGCTGGAAGCGATCGCCGCAGCGATGGAAAAAACCGCCAAAAAAGCCGGAGTGCGCATTGTGGCGGGAGATACTAAAGTTGCCGGGAAAGGGCAGGTGGACGGAGTTTTCATCACCACAACAGGGATCGGCATCCTGGAGGAGGGCGTAAAGACCTCCGGATATGATGCAAAGCCGGGGGACGCGGTCATTGTCACCGGAGATGTGGGCAGACATGGCTGTACGATCCTGCTTGCACGGGAGGATTTTGGAATCGACGCAAAAGTGACAAGCGACTGCGCTCCTCTTTGGCATTTGGTGGAAAAAGTATTGGAGATCACAAAGGATGTCCACGTGATCCGTGACGCCACCAGAGGAGGAGTGGGAACCGTACTTTACGAGATCGCCGATCAAAGCAATGTGGGAATTGCCATAGACAGCAGTAAAGTTCCGGTGCAGCCGGAGGTAAAAGGAGTTTGCGGATTGTTGGGATTGGAACCGTTGTATCTTGCCTGTGAGGGAAGACTGGTGATGATGGTTCCGAAGGAACACGCAGACCAGATTGTGGAAGCGCTCCATGAAATGGAAGACGGAGAGGAGGCCGCCGTGATCGGAGAGGTGACGGAAAATATGCCGGGCAGAGTCGTAGTGCACACGGAGATCGGTGCGGAATCTTTGCTGCCGCTTCCAGGGGATGAGTTACTCCCAAGGATTTGTTAGGATGAAAGAGAAAGAGGATGTGTTATGGAAACAAGAATTGCGGCGATCTCGATTATTGTGCAAGATCCGGAAAAAACGGCGCAGTTAAATGAGATCATCCATGAGTATGCCAAGTATGTGATCGGGAGGATGGGACTTCCTTACCGGGAAAAGAATCTTCATATCATTAGCTTAGTGGTGGACGCCCCTCTCGATGTGATCAACCATCTTTCCGGAAAACTCGGACGGATCGACGGTATCACTGCAAAGGCGGCGTATGCAAAAGTACAGCAAAAGGCAGGCGAGTCACATGATTAAAATCGCAGTTTACGGGAAAGGCGGAATCGGAAAGTCCACCACCATCTCCAATGTTGCGGCAGCCTTTGCCGGGCAGGGACTTCGGGTGATGCAGATTGGCTGTGATCCCAAAGCGGATTCCACCGTATTGTTAAGACATGGAAAAAAATGTAGGGCCGTGCTGGATCAGATGAAAGAAAAAAAGAAGGATCTGACGCTTAAAGATCTGGCGGTCCGGGGATATAAAGATATTGTGTGCGTGGAAGCGGGCGGCCCCGAGCCGGGGATGGGCTGCGCCGGCAGGGGCATCATTGCGGCCCTGGAAAAGCTAAAAGAAAAGGGCGGTTACGAAGAATTTCAGCCGGATGTGGTGATCTATGACGTTCTTGGCGACGTGGTCTGCGGCGGCTTTTCCATGCCAATGAGAAAAGGGTATGCGGATTATGTTTTTATCGTGACCTCAGGGGAAAATATGTCTATTTATGCCGCCGCTAACATTGCCATGGCGCTTCAAAATAAGCAGGACAGAGGATACGCCCGCCTCGGCGGTCTCATCTTAAACCGCCGCAATGTCAAACGGGAGGAAGAGAAGGTAAAAGAGCTGGCAGAGGAACTTCATACGCAGATTGTCGGCGCACTCTCCCGGAGCGAGCTGGTCCTTGAGGCCGAAGAGAAAGGCTGTACCATTCTCGAAGGGTGGCCGGAAAGCGAGATGGCGGCCGAGTACAAAACGCTGGCTGGAAATATTTTAAAGGTGTGCGGACTGGCGTAAAAAAACGAGACTGTCACGCCAGAGAAAAATGCCGGGAAATAGTATGTAAGAGAATACTATGCCAGAGAAAAAAAGAAACGAGGAAAAGGATGCTGCAAAGATTACAGGAAAAAATCTCATATGAAGAAATCAGTATACCGGCTGCCAAAGCAAAGTTCCCGGTTCCCTTTACGCCGGGGCTGGAATATAACAGCCCGGCTCACGGCGCCTGGAATATCGTCCACACCGGAATGCTGATCCCGGGGGCACATCAAATTTATGTGTGCGCCCCAAACTGTGCCAGAGGAGTGGTCCTCACTGCGGCGGAGATGGATGCCATGGACAGGATTTCCACCATTTCTCTGGAAGAAGAGGATTTTTACAACGGACAGATGGAAGAAAAAATCATAGAGGGGACGGCGCAGATATTAGAAGATCTCCCCCAAAAACCCTCGGCGGTTTTGCTCTTTACCGTCTGCGTCCACCATTTTATGGGAACCGACTTAGAATATGTCTATGACAGTCTTAGGGAACGGTTCGCTCCCCTTCCCATTGTGAATTGCTTTATGGATCCCATCATGCAAAAAGGCGGGTTAAGCCCCGACCAAAAATTGAGGATCGCCATGTATTCCTGCTTAAAACCGGGGAAGACGAAGGAAAAAGCGGTGAATTTTATTGGGAGCGATCTTAAGGTGATCAGCGATTGTGAAATCCTCTCCCATTTAAAAGTAAACGGATATGCCATAAAAGATATCACCCTTTGTAAAACCTATGAAGAATATTTATCCATGGAGACAAGCAGACTAAACATCGTCTCTTATCCCCAGGCAAGGCCCGGAGGGAAACTGCTCTCGGAAAGGCTTTCCATGGAGTATGTTTATTTCCCTCAGATTTTCTGCTATGAAAAAATAGAGGAACAGGAGCAGGCGCTGTGGGATCGTCTTGCCATTCCTCCTTTGGATACGGCTTCCTTAAGAAAAAAATGCGAGGAACAATTAAACCGGGCGAAAACCAAAATCGGGGAAGTCCCCCTCGCCGTGGACGCCAGCGCATTTCCTTATATCTTAAGTCTTACCCGCTTTCTTTTCGAGCATGGATTTTCCGTGAAAAGGGTGTATGCCGACAGCTTTTTGCCAGAAGAAAAAGAAGATTTTTTGTGGCTTAAAAAAAATGCGGCAAAGCTTACCTTTTATCCGACGATGGATATTCATATGAGAACGATGCCAAGAAAGACCGGGGAGCCTTACCTGGCGATCGGACAAAAGGCGGCTTATTTTACCCAGACGCCCCATTTTGTCAACATAGTGGAGGGAGGAGGACTCCTCGGATATCAGGGAATCTGTCATCTCGTCGATCAAATGATAGAAGCATGGAACCAGGAAAAAGATACAAAGGATCTTGTGATTCGGAAAGGACTTGGGTGTGTAAGCTGCATATGAAACAAGTAAATACATTGATATCCACCTACACTGCGGACGTGTCGGCAGTGTGCAGCGCCCTCTATGAACTGGGTGGCATGATCGTGATCCATGACCCTTCCGGCTGCAATTCCACCTATAATACCCACGACGAACCAAGATGGTATGAACAGGACAGTTTGATTTTCATTTCCGGACTTTCGGAAATAGATGCGATCATGGGAAACGACGACAAGCTGATCCGGGATGTGCTCACCGCCGCCAGAGTGTATCATCCGGAGTTTATCGTGCTGCTGCAAAGCCCGGTGCCTCTTCTAATGGGAACTGATTTCCCGGCCATCGCAAGAAAGATCGGGGAAGAGGCAGATATGCCCGTGTATTTTATTCCCACAACGGGGATGAACTCCTATATTTGGGGAGCGGGGGAAGCGTTTTCCCTGCTGGCCAGAGAATTTGTAAAGACGCCGGAAGAAACAAAGGAGCGCACGGGTTTGACCAAAGTGAACCTTTTGGGCGTCACCCCTCTGGATTTTTCCGTCAATACGACGGTGGAGTCTTTTAAGGAGGAAATAACCGGGCAGGGCTTTGAAATACAAAGCACATGGGCCATGGGCTCGGATCTTTTTAAGATCAGAGAAGCGGCCCGGGCAGATCTTAATATTGTGGCGGCCGCAAGCGGTCTTAAGGCGGCGAAAGTGATGGAAGAACGGTTTGGGATTCCCTACATCGCAGGAGTGCCGGTGGGAAACTTTGCCTCTTCTTTTTTTGATGAGGCCAGAGAATGCATAAAAACGAAAAAATCTGACTATCCTTATAAAAAAGTATTTCAAAAACCGGAGAAAGATTTTATTTTCATCGGGGAGCCGGTGATGGGGCAGTCCCTTGCCGCGGCGTTTGCGCTCTCCGGCGCAAAGCCTCCGGTGACAGTGACCATGCAGGAGGTTCCGGAGGAATTGTTGGGAGAGGGATGTCTGGTGGTTCCTTCGGAAGAGGAACTAAAAGAAGTGATGCGGGAGGCCGCCACTGTCATTGCAGACCCACTGTTCTTGCCAGTCTGTCCTAAGGCCGCTTCTTTTATCCCTTTTCCCCAGGAAGCCTGCTCCGGGCGGATGTACCGGAAGCAAATCCCCGATGTGATCCGGGATTTTGACAGGATTTTTTCAGCGGTTTTATGATGGAAAGCGTGTTTAAAGGGCGGTTAAAATATGTTCAAAACGCGCTTAAAATGTGTTTAAAATGGGCTTAAAATGTGCTCTCCCGGGTAATTTTTGATGTTTTCTTTACAGAATATCCATTTTTTGATATACTTGTAAGATAAATAGGATCAGGAGGACTCTCATTGGTATGTTGGAGGTACTTAAAACATTTTTCTCAGTTCTTGTGAAGTTTTTTACCGTGGTACTTTTGATGGTAGCGATTGCTTTTTGCTCCTTCGAGGGAGTAACATATTACCTTACCGGCGATTTTTATCAGTTTAAAAAAGCGGAGCAGGAATCTAAGAGCAAAAGTCAGACAAATACAACGGAAGAACAGACTCAAAATAAGGACTCTGTTAATATACTATTTTTCTATGAGGATACGGCTCATGGAGATTTTGATGTAAAAGTGAATATGATCAATCTGAAAACCGGAGTGGTTGATGTTTTATTACTGCCTTCCAACTCGCAGTTTTCGGTATCCGGCGATCTGGCAAAAGAACTTGCAAAGGCGGGAGTGGTAACGGATAATACGGTAGTCCTCCAGGCGGTGGCAAGATCCTTTGAAGATAATAAGTACGAGATGATGACACAGGTCATACAGGAAGCTCTGGGACTGGAATTTGCAGGCTACGACCTGATGAATCAGGAGCAGCTTACGGAGTTTTTAAGCATTTCGGGCAACATAACCTGTGACGTTCCGTATACGATGTCTTACCGGGACAGCGACCGTGTGCTTCACACGATCCCGGAAGGAATGCAGGAGTTAGATCCGGAGACCGCCATAGAATATCTGCGGTATCTTGACGGCTCAGACAGCCAGTATGTCAGCCGATTGGAGAGGATCGCCTCGTATTATGAGACATTTTCCAGTCAGGTTTTGGAGAAGATGAGCGGGAAGGAACTCTATAGTAAGTTTACTGCTTACGTTAAGATAAACGGAGAGCGTAAGGCGGAGATTGAGGAAGCTTTGGATAAGATCACGGCGGACAGCGTGAACATTCGCGCCCTTTCAGGCAGCACGGTGGACGATGTGTATCAGATAGATTCCCAGAAAGCGAAGCTTCAGATATCCGGTTTGGAGGCCCAGGCAGCCGCATATACCTCTAAAGCAAAGAGTACGGATAACGACGGAACTTCAAACAACGCTGAAGTGCGGGAATCTAAGGATTTGGATATTGAACTTTATAACGCCGGATATATCTCCGGATTGGCAGGATCCTGGAGGGATTATCTGGAAGAAAGAGGATATCAGATCTCTCGTTTGAACAACTATGACGGAGCGCTCGATCAGACGCAGATTGTTGTGACAGAAGATGGAATGGGACAAGATTTACTTGAATTTTATCCTAATGCTGAGATTGTAGTAGAAGAGATCGATACCGGAGCGGACATCCGCGTTTATCTTGGTACCGACAGCGCTTATATCATTCCGGGGTATGAGGACGTTACGGAACAGGAAGAAGAAACGGAAGAGACGACCTCGGAAGATGGAACTGATCAGGAAGAAACCGAAGTTTCAGATGATGAGGAAGATGCTTATGAGTGATGTGATTTATAAAAAAGTCAATGTATTAGGTATCCCTGTTTCAGCGATTCAGCCGGAAGAAGCCGCCGGTAAGTCTTTGGAACTGATGCGGAGCAAAGAGCTTCATTCAATCTACTTTTTGTCTGCCGGAAGTTCCTTGTATGCCAGGGAGAATCCCTGGGCGGCGGATGTGATATCTTCCTGTGATTTTGTACTTCCAGGAGATAAGAATATGGAAGAAGCCATCTTCTCCGACGGCGGTACTTTGGAAAAAGAACCGGGACTGGAAGAATATACGGATTATTATTTGAATTATCTGTTTTATTGGCTGAATAAAGAGAACCGGGTAGTTTACTCCGTGGTTGACGGACAAAAAAGACTGGATATCGCCAGAGATTACTTTAAAGAAAACTATCCGAACATTTCAGCGGACGGACTGGTATTTAAGGACTATGATAATGCGGTAAATGAAATCAATGCGGTGATTCCGGACGTGCTGCTTTTGTGCCTTTCGGTAAAGGAACAGGTGACGTTCCTGAAAGAATATGTATCCATGATGAACACAAGGCTGGTAGTCGCCATCGATACCATGGAGTCCCATTTCCATAAGGGAGCGGACGACGTTCCGTCCTTTGTGCAGATGCTCCATTTGGAGCGGGTATATCATTGGATCAAGAAGGATCAAAAGCATCAGGAAACGATAGTCAGCTCTTTATTTAAAAATAAAGTGGCGGAGGAAAATCCGGAAACGGTGATTTCCGAAGAAGATAAAAATTCAGAGCAAGAACCAAAAATTGTGCAAAGTGATGAGGATTCTTCCATATAATTAGCTACTTTTTTAACCGAAAATGACGAATTTTTTATGAGGAAATGCAATTTTTACTGTATTTCCTCTTTTATTTTTTATATTTTTGTATTAAAATACTAGCAAAAATATATACTGTGGTCATGAGCGATGGGACGGTATTATGTCTGCCAAACAGGAATTACGTATTTTATAATGCGAAAGATAAGGAAAAGCATAGAAGAGGAGTGATATTATGATATCAAATCAAATATTGCAGGATACCATTGACGGGATCAAAGCCATTACAAGAATTGACTTGTGCGTGATGGATACGGAAGGAAAGCCTTTGGCGTCCACTATTCAGGAGGTTGGAGAGTACAAGGAAGCAGTGCTTGTATTTGCGGAGTCCCTAGCGGAAAGCCAGGCATTACAGGGCTATCAGTTTTTTAAAGTATTTGATGAGAACCAGTTGGAATATATTATTTTAGTAAAAGGGGAGACAGACGACGTCTACATGGTGGGCAAGATGACCTCCTTCCAGATTCAGAATCTGTTAGTCGCCTACAAGGAAAGATTTGATAAAGATAACTTCATTAAGAATCTTCTTTTGGATAATCTCTTGCTTGTCGATATTTATAACAGAGCAAAGAAGCTTCACATCGACACAGATGTGAAAAGATGCGTATTTATCATTGAGACCCATCATGATAAGGATAACAATGTATTTGAGACCATAAGAAGCATTTTCTCCACAAAGACCAGAGACTTCATCACGGCGGTGGATGAAAAGAACATCATCATGGTGAAGGAAGTAAAAAGCACAGAAGGATATCCTGAACTTTATAAGACCGCTCAGTCCATTGTGGATATGCTTAATACGGAATCGATCACCCGGGTTCACGTATCCTATGGAACCATAGTGGGAGAGATCAAGGAAGTTTCCCGGTCCTACAAAGAAGCCAAGATGGCCATGGATGTGGGTAAGATCTTTTATCAGGACAGTAATGTGGTCGCATATAATAAGCTTGGGATCGGCCGGTTGATCTACCAGCTCCCGCTGCCGCTTTGTAAGATGTTCATTAAAGAGATCTTTGAAGACCGCTCGCCGGATGAGTTTGACGAAGAAACCTTAACGACCATTAACAAGTTCTTCGAAAACAGCCTGAATGTTTCTGAGACCTCCAGACAGCTCTATATCCACAGAAATACGCTGGTATACCGTCTTGACAAACTGCTTAAGAGTACCAATCTTGATCTTCGTGTGTTCGAGGACGCCATTACCTTTAAGATCGCGCTCATGGTAGTGAAGTACATGAAGTATATGGAAAGTATTGAATACTAATAAAAAATGCATTGAATACTAATTAAAATAAGAAAACTAATTCATTAATCCGGAGAAAGGAGAGACTATGGATTTAGGACAGAATACGCCGGATTCCGAAGAGATCAAGCAGCGCTGGCAATACGACGACATATCAAAATTGCCGGAGCCAGAGAAAACCAGGAAAAAAAGCTTCAAGGGGAAGCTGCTTAGGGTCATCGGGATATTGGCAGTATTTGTTGCGGGGTTTTTCCTCGGAGCATCCTGGATCACTTCAGGAAATTATGGTTCCATCGTTGCGAAGCTTAACGTATTTAAGGAGTTGACGGAGAAGTATGCGCTCTACGACTTTGACAGCGATGTGGCCGAGGCAAAGTTATATAATGGATATCTGCAGGGACTAGACGACGATGATTATGCCCAATATTATACCAAGGAAGAATTTGACCAGCTTAATGAAGAAGATTCCGGTCAATATAAGGGAATCGGCGTGACAGTATATAAGGATGCGGACACGGGATGGATTGTTGTGAGCGAGGTCTATAAAGGACAGCCTGCTTACAATGCGGGCGTGAAAAGCGAAGACTCCATCCAGAAGATTGATGGGACAGAGACGGCAGATCTTACCTTGAACGAGGCCGTTGCGATGATCCGCTCGGCAGATCAGGATGAAGTTACCCTCTCCATTGTAAGGGATGAAGAGGAAATGGAGATTCTGGTGGAAAAAGACGACATAGAGATTGAGACGGTCTCCTATGAGATGAAGGAAGACCATATCGGTTATATCTCCGTTTCCCAGTTCATCAGGACCACGCCGCAGAAGTTTGATGAGGCCATAGAAGAGCTGTTGGATCAGGGTATGGAATCCATGATCCTGGATCTTCGGGATAACGGCGGCGGATTGCTGGATAGCTGCGTTGACATGGTTTCCCGCATCATCCCTGAGGATAAGCTGATTGTTTATACGGAAGATAAAAATGGAAATAAAGAAGAGTTTACCAGCAATTCCAGTGAGACCTTGGATATCCCTATTGTGATCCTGGTAAATGGAAATACCGCCAGCGCTTCCGAGATCATGACAGGCTGCCTGCAGGATTACGGTCTGGCAACGGTGGTTGGAACAAAGTCCTTCGGAAAAGGTATCGTACAAAACATTTACCCGCTGACAGACGGCACGGGAATAAAGTTTACGGTATCGCAATACTATACGCCGAATGGAAACAACATCCATAAAAAGGGGATTGAACCGGATGTCACGGTGGAGATCACCGAGGAAGAATGGCTGACCGCCCTGGAAGATCCTTCCAAGGATACCCAGCTAAAAAAGGCAATTCAGCTCCTGAAAGAAAAATAAATGATTTTCACGAAAGATAAGCTTTCAGCCCATTCCCCAAAGGGAAACTGAAAGCTTTTTTCTTTGGGAAAGCGCTCTTTTACAAAGTCCTTAAGACAAAAAAAGCGCCCCGCAAAACGATGTAAAGATTTTCGGGGCGTAGCGGATATGGAGTTTTGCGGGCGGCCGCATATATATTAAGCATAAGGCTCCAGGAGTTTTTTTGCGTATTGATCCAGTGCCTGGTCCAGCGACTTATCCATGACAAAAGTTTTGTAAGAAACCCCGGTGGTGCAGGTCACAGCCTTTTGATGATACAGGATATTCAGGTAAAGTCCTTCCACGTGGGCCGGGTCAACGGAAGAAGGCACCTCCCGAAAAAGAAGTTCCCGGGTCCCCGCAGGAAAGCGAAGGACGATTTTCATGGCCAGGGGCAGACGCCGTCCCTTGATGATCTGAAAAAGATGGGGCCTTGCATCCTTCCACAGACAAAATTCCCGCTGCCCTTCTTCTTCCTCCGGGTCATAAAAATCTTTGTTGATGTGACCGTCGATATGGTAAGAGAAGTTCATCTTAACAGATGCTTCCACCAACTCGTAAGAGTCAAAGAGATCTTTGGACAACAGATGAGCCATAAAAGTTTTGATATCGTGAATGGTCATTCTAAGCATGGCCTTCCTCCCATAGATTGAAAAATAAAATAAGATATAGTACAATGAAGTTTAACATAAAGAGACAAAATTTTAAAGGATGGAATATATGAATTACTTATTAAATTGTTTAAAAAAAGGAATCTCTCCGGTGCATACGGTGGAGTATGCCAAGGAATTTTTAAGGGAACGGGGCTTTGAAGAACTGCGCTATGACGGCGTTTTTCATCCGATCCTTGGAGGTCGCTATATGGTCGCTCCATATCCGGATGTGTTGTTTGCGTTTACCATGGGAAAGACCAGGGCTTATATGCAGTCGATCCGTATGGCCTTCGCCCACGGGGATCAGCCTTGCTTTAAGATTAAGGGAAAGGCAGACCTTAAGTCCATGGGCTGTGAACAGCTTAATGTGGAAGTGTATGGAGGGATGATGGATCACACCTGGTTTGACCGTCCGCTGGGAATCGGGGGTACGGTAATGCTTAAGGGGGAGGACGCCTTTTCCCCTGTCCGAAGGCTTTATGACAGCAAAAGACCGGTTGCAGTGATCCCGGGTTTGGCGATTCACATGAAAAGGAACGCCAATGACGGCTGGAAGATTGACCGCCAAAAGGAATTGATGCCGGTCATTGGTCTGGAAGGCCAGATGGGAGAAAAAGAAGGATTTCTCCGTTTCCTTGCAGAGGAATTACAGGTGGAGGTGTCCGATATCCTGTGTTATGATCTGAATCTTTATAACTTTGACGAGCCGATGCTTGTCGGAACCAGGAAAGAACTGATCTGCTCCCCGAGAATCGACAATCTTGCCTCAGTCAGCGCCCTTCTTTCCTCGTTGACGGAAGGGGAGCGGGACGGAGGAATGAACTTAATCGGCATCTTTAACCACGAAGAGGTGGGAAGTGTGTCCAAGTCCGGCGCGGATTCGGTTTTATTGCAGATGGTATTGAAACAGATCTTTACTGCGATCGGATGCAGCGACAGCATCAATCGGGTCACTATGGCAAGAAGTTATTATCTGTCTGTGGACGGCGCCCACGGCGCTCATCCCAACTATGGAGAGTGCTGCGATGTGACAACCCGGGCCTATCTGGGAAAGGGAGCCGCCATCAAAGAGAGCGGCACCTGCAAGTATGCCGCCGACGATACCGTAACGGCGATTTTAAAACAGCTTGCATTGGAACATCAGATTCCGCTTCAGGAGATCGGCGACAGAAACACCATAAGAGGAGGTTCGACCCTGGGACCGATGATCGGCGCCCAGATTGCCGCAAGGGGCTGCGACATCGGCATTCCAATGCTGGCCATGCACTCGGCCAGAGAGACCATGGCGGCAAAGGATTATGAAAGTCTTTGTCAGATTCTTTGTGCATTTTTTCATTCTTAAGATAGAAGAGGTCTGGCATATTGAAAGTTTTCCCCGCATATACTGGATAGTAAACTAAACATTGTTGTGCAGAGCACGTCCGCCAATCCGGTTTGTGCAATGCACGCCGCTTTTTTGGACGCTGCAAAGCAGCAGATCCGGCGGCAAAGATTTTGGGGAGGATTTTCATGGATAGACAAAGTATATACCAGGATATTTCGGCAAGGACTGGTGGGGAAATTTATCTGGGGGTTGTTGGACCGGTACGCAGCGGAAAGTCCACATTTATCAAACGATTTATGGAACTGATGATACTGCCTGAAATCACGGACGACAATGAAAAAAAGAGAACCCTGGATGAGATGCCGCAAAGCGGAACCGGCAAGACCATTATGACAACAGAGCCGAAATTTATTCCAAAGGATGCGATCGAGCTTCCCCTTGAGGACATGAAAGTAAAAGTGCGGCTGATTGACTGCGTTGGGTTTATGGTCTCCGGCGCCGGAGGACACATGGAAAACGGGCAGGAGAGGCTGGTGAAGACTCCTTGGTTTGATTACGAGATTCCGTTTGCCAAGGCTGCGGAATACGGCACCAGAAAGGTGATCAAGGATCATTCTACCATCGGCATAATGATCACCACCGACGGCAGTTTTGGAGATTTGCCAAGGGAAGCCTATCTGGAAGCGGAAAAGAAAACGGTGGAAGAACTTTTGGCTATGGGAAAGCCCTACCTGATCCTGCTAAACAGCGATCGGCCCTATTCCAAATCAACGGCAAAACTGGCAGAGGAAATGTCCAAAAAGTACCAGTCTGCGGTGATGCCGGTAAACTGCGATCAGCTTCGGAAAGAAGATATTTGTGAGATCCTGCAAAAAGTGCTCCTGGAATTTCCGTTGACCAGCGTGGGATTTTATCTCCCTAAGTGGGTGGAAATGCTTCGGGATGAGCATTGGCTTAAGAAGTCTATTCTGGATCTTGTCCGTGAATTTATGGACGGAAAAGAAAAAATGAAAGATATCTATCAGAATATGACGATGGAAAATGAATTTATTTCCGACGCCAAAATAGAAAAAATACATATGGATTCCGGGGTGGTGGACATCGGCATCCAGATCAAAGACGCTTATTATTATGATATCATTTCCGACCTTACCGATTTATCCATCAAAAATGAATATCAGCTCATGCGCTCTTTAAAAGAGCTGGCAGAGAAGAAAAAAGAGTTCGAAGAAGTTTCCCGGGCGCTCCACGACGCCAGAGAACGAGGCTACGGCGTCATGAAGCCGGCCCTCTCCGATATCGTGCTCTCCGAGCCGGAAGTGGTGAAGCATGGAAGTAAATACGGCGTAAAGATCAGGGCAGAGGCGCCGTCTATCCATCTGATCAGAGCGAAGCTGTCCACAGAGATCGCACCGATCGTGGGCACGGAGATCCAGGCCCAGGATCTGATAACTTATATTAAGGAACAGGCCGGAAGCGAGTCCAAAGACATCTGGAAGGTCAATATATTCGGAAAGACCCTGGAGCAGCTGGTGGACGACGGTATCTCCGGCAAGGTGACAAAAATAAACGACGACAGTCAGGAAAAACTTCAAAACGCCATGGAAAAGATCGTAAACGAAAGCAGCGGCGGATTGATTTGTATCATTATCTAAGGAGATTTCCTGATATGGTGATAGAAAGGATACAGCGATGGAAGTGACAATATATACGGACGGAGCCGCCAGAGGCAACCCCAACGGCCCTGGCGGATACGGTACAGTTCTTTTATATACAGATTCCAGGGGAGAGTGCCATCGAAGGGAATTAAGCGGCGGCTACAAAAAGACCACCAACAACCGGATGGAGCTTATGGCGGCCATTGTCGGTTTGGAGGCGTTGATCCGTCCCTGCCAGGTGACGCTCTATTCCGATTCCCAGTATTTAGTCAACGCCTTTAACCAGCATTGGATCGACAGTTGGATCAAAAAAGGGTGGACAAGGGGAAAAAACGAACCGGTGAAAAATGTCGATCTGTGGAAGCGTCTCCTTGCGGCGGCAAAACCTCACCAGGTAACCTACCGCTGGGTCAAAGGCCATGCGGGCTGCCCGGAAAATGAGCGCTGCGACACCTTGGCAGTGCAGGCGGCAGAGGGAGAAAATCTTCCAGAAGATACTGGAAATTTGTGCATTTCTAATGCGAATATGCTATAATAAAAAGAAGTATCGAAAAACACAGGGGGTGATAGTTTGGAGATACAATCCTGGAAAGAATTACTGGATCCGTACCAGCTTGCGGTGGACGAGCTGATGATTAAGTTCCAGCATATCATGGTGGAACACCAGATTCAGGGACTATATTCACCGATTGAGTTTGTGGACGGAAGAGTAAAAAGTATCACAAGTATCCTGGATAAAATGCAGAATAAGCAGATATCCATGAATGAAATCGAAAATAAAATATTAGATATCGCAGGAATCCGGATTACCTGCCAGTTTGTGGAGGATATCGACAGAGTCGTACAGCTGATAAAACATCGCTCCGATATGGAAGTGGTGTCGGAAAAGGATTATGTGAATCATATGAAGGACAGCGGATACCGGAGCTATCATATGATCATCGATTACGAGGTGAACACGATCCATGGACCGAAGTCTGTCAAAGCGGAGATCCAGATCCGCACCATGGCCATGAATTTCTGGGCTACGGTGGAGCATTCACTGCAGTACAAGTACAAAGGCAATATTCCGGAGCACATCCAGCAAAAGCTGATGTATGCCTCCGAGGCGATCGCATCCCTTGATGAAGTGATGTCCAGTGTCAGAGATGAGATCATGGACGCCCAAAATTCCTTTAAGATCAAGGAAAATCTGGTGAAGGATATCCTGAATAACATCAAGAATCTATATAAGGTTGCCAATAAAACAGAGGTCACAAAGATTCAGGACGAGTTCTATAAAGTATATGAGATGGATGACATGATGAGGCTGAAACATTTTTCCAATCAGCTTGACATCATTGCGGAGGGATACCGCGCCCAGAGCCTTACCTGAGAAATGGAGAACAGGAATGAATTTACCGGCGGAGTATCAGGAAAAATTAAAAGAATTATTAGAAGAAGATTATGACAATTATCTGGCTGCCTTCGAAAAAACATACGGGCAGACCATACGTATAAACCGGTTAAAAGCGGAGCCGACGCAGATACTTGGGCAGCTCCGGATGAAATATGCCAAAAAAAGCTCCGATGGAGCTTTTTTCGCGTGGAAAGAAGTTCCCTGGTGCCCCGATGGTTTTTATCTGGAAACAGACAGCCGGCTGTCCTTAGATCCCCTCTATGCCGCCGGATGTTACTATATCCAGGAACCAAGCGCCATGGCGCCTGCGGCGTTTCTTCCGGTGAAAGAAGGGGACCGGGTCCTTGATCTGTGCGCGGCCCCCGGAGGGAAAAGCGCGGCCCTTGCCGGGAAGCTTAAGGGAACCGGAATGCTGGTTGCCAACGATGTGAGCGCATCCAGGTGTAAAGCGCTCCTTAAGAATCTGGAGATGGCGGGAGTGACCAACGCAGTGATCACCTGCGAGAAGCCGGAGACGCTTAAAAAACATTTTCCGGAATACTTCGCCTGTATTTTGGTGGATGCGCCCTGCTCCGGGGAAGGGATGTTTCGGAAAGATCCGTCCATGATAAAACATTGGTCGCCGGAAGCAGTAAAAGAGTATAGCCGGATCCAGGAGGAAATCTTGTTTGCCGCGGCAAATATGCTGCGGCCGGGAGGGTATCTTGTCTATTCAACCTGCACCTATTCTCCGGAAGAAAATGAGCAGATCGTAAAAAAACTGTTAAAAAAAGACTCCCGGTTTCATTTATGCCCGCTGCCTTCCTTTGACGGGGTATCGGAGGGAGTGATCCGGGATCTGGAAGACGAAACACTATCCCTCTCCCGATGCCGGAGATTCTGGAACCACAGAGTGGAGGGAGAAGGGCAGTTTGCGGCTTTATTTCAAAAGGAACCGGAACCGGCGAAGCAGGAAAAAGAGGAAGCCTTGCCGGGGAAAAAGGGAATCAAAATACCCGAGGAAATGAAAGCCTTTTTTGCCGGAGTTTCTATGGAGCTGCCCCATAAGCGGCTGTACCAGAATCAGGAGAGAGTCTATTTGCTGCCTCCTTATGCCATCATGGAAAAGAAGCTTCGGTTTGTGCGTTCCGGACTCTATCTGGGCGATATCAAGAAAAAAAGATTTGAGCCAAGCCAGGCGTTGGCCATGGCCCTAAGACCCGAGCAGTTTTTCAACTGTCTGTTGTTGGAAAACGGGGATGAACGGACGGAGCGTTATTTGCGCTGCGAGACCATAGAGGCGCCGGAAGTCTCAAACGGGTGGGTGCTCGTATGTGCGGAAGGCTATCCCTTAGGATGGGGCAAGGCGCAAAACGGCGTCATAAAAAACAAATATAAATCCGGATGGAGGCGGCAATGAGCAAGAAAAAACAAAACGGCGAAAAGGTGAGACTGGATAAGTTTTTGACCGGTGCATTGGACTTAAGCCGGACGCAGGCCAAAGAACTGATTTCAAAAGGAGCGGTCACCGTCGGGGGCGTGCCGGAGAAAAATCCTTCGGCAAAGATTTCGGCGGACTGCCGGGAAGTTCTGGTCCTTGGCAAACCTTGCCATTACGAAAAATATCACTACTATATGCTCCATAAGCCCGCCGGCGTGGTCTGTGCCGTCAGGGACGAGAAGGAAAGGACGGTAATGGATCTCATAAAAGAAAGGAATCCCAAACTATTTCCCGTGGGCAGACTGGACAAGGATACGGAAGGGCTGCTGCTGATCACCGACGACGGGGAGCTTGCCCACAGGCTGTTGTCTCCGAAAAACCATATAGACAAATGCTATGAGGCAGTGTTAGATATTCCGGCGGAATCAAAAGATCAGGAAATCATGGCGCGGGGAGTGGATATTGGCGAAAAACGTCTTACCTTGCCGGCCGCATTGTCCATCGATAAAGAAGATCCCAGGAAGGTACAGCTTACCATACAGGAAGGGAAGTTCCATCAGGTCAAACGGATGTTTCTGGCGGTGGGCAAGAAAGTCATTTACTTAAAGAGAATCTCCATGGGTTCTCTTACGTTGGACTCTGTTCTTTTAAAAGGGGAGTACCGGGCGCTGGAAAAAGAAGAAATACAAAACTTACAGGAGTTGGCGGATGAGTAAGTCACATGGATTTTTACCGATCAATAAAAAAGAGATGAAAGAGCGGGGATGGGATCAGGCAGACTTCGTCTACGTGTGCGGAGACGCTTATGTGGATCATCCCTCCTTTGGCGCGGCCATCATCACAAGGATTTTAGAAAATGCCGGATATAAAGTGGCCTTTATTGCACAGCCCGACTGGAAAAAGGATGAGAGTATCACAGTCTGCGGAGAGCCAAGACTGGGATTTCTGGTGTCCGCAGGAAACATGGATTCCATGGTCAATCATTATACTTCCGCCAAAAAAAGAAGGCATCAGGACGCCTACACGCCAGGCGGCGGATTTTCTGCCCGGCCGGACCGGGCCGTGATCGTCTACAGCAACCTGATCCGGAAAACCTACAAAAAGGTTCCGATCTTACTGGGGGGAATCGAGGCGTCTTTGCGAAGGCTGGCCCATTATGATTATTGGAGCGATAAAGTAAAGCGGTCAGTCTTACTGGATTCGGGAGCCGATCTGCTTATGTATGGCATGGGAGAACATTCTGTGTTGGAAATTGCCCAGGCCTTAGACAGCGGCATCTCAGTAAAGGATATCACCTATGTGAGGGGAACGGTATTTCGGTGCGGCAGCCTGAAGGATCTCGCGGGAGATTACCAGATGCTTCCCTCCTATGGAGAGATTCTTACGTCTAAAGAAAAATACGCCCAAAGCTTCTATCAGCAGTATCTAAACACTGATGCGGTCACGGCAAAGAGACTGGTGGAACCCTACAAAGAAAAAGAATATATCGTACAAAACCCACCGGCGCTTCCCCTTACCACACAAGAGATGGATCAAATCTACGAGCTGCCTTATGAGAGGACCTGGCATCCTTCCTATGACAGCCTTGGCGGAGTTCCGGCCATCGAGGAAGTGAGATTTTCCCTGGTCAGCAACCGGGGATGTTTCGGAGGCTGCAGCTTTTGCGCCCTCACCTTCCATCAGGGAAGAAGGATCCAGGTAAGGAGCCATGAATCCTTGTTAAAGGAAGCCGAACTCATGACAAAGGATCCCAAGTTCAAAGGCTATATCCACGATGTGGGAGGGCCGACCGCAGATTTTCGGAAGCCTTCCTGCCAAAAACAGTTGGAAAAAGGAGTCTGCCCGAAAAGGCAATGCCTCTTTCCAAAACCATGTCCTAATCTGGAGGCGGACCACAGAGACTATATTGCCCTGCTTCGAAAACTACGAAAGCTGCCCGGCGTAAAAAAGGTGTTCATCCGTTCCGGCATACGATTTGACTATGTGCTGGCGGACAAAAGCCAGAGTTTTTTAGACGAGCTTTGTCGTTATCATATCAGCGGCCAGCTAAAAGTGGCGCCGGAGCACGTAAGCGATACGGTGCTGCGGCAGATGGGCAAGCCGGAAAACGCAGTATATGAAGCCTTCCGAAGCGCTTATATAAGAAAAAATAAGGAGTTGGGACTGAAACAATATCTGGTTCCCTATCTGATGTCATCCCATCCGGGCTCCGGCTTAAAAGAGGCCGTGGAGCTGGCGGAATATGTGAGGGATCTTGGTTATATGCCGGAACAGGTACAAGATTACTATCCGACGCCGGGAACCATTTCCACTTGCATTTATTATACGGGAATCCATCCGGAGAGCGGGGAAAAAGTATATGTGCCAAACACTCCGGCGGAAAAAAGAATGCAGAGAGCGCTGATCCAGTACCGGAACCCGGAAAATTATGAGCTGGTAAAAAAAGCGCTGCAAAAGGCGGGAAGACAGGATTTGATCGGATTTGGACCAAAATGTCTGATCCCTCCGGAAAAAGGGAAATCTTTTCCGGGAAAAAAGAAAGACTTTCCGGGAAAAAAGAAAGACTTTCCGGGAAAAGAGAAAACTTCTCCGGAAAAAGGGAAAAAACCTTTGGGAAAGGAGAAAAATTCTCTGGGCAAAGAAAGGAAATTAGAGGAAGGACGGAGAGAAGAAGGGATAAAGAAGAATACTCGTAAGAAAAAAACGATACGAAATGTACATAAAAAGAAGAAAAACAGCAAATAACCATCCACGAGGAGAAGGAGGGGGCTTTTATGAATATAGGTATTGTTACCGGGGCATCTTCAGGAATGGGAAAAGAATTTGTAAACACGATACTAAAAAGCGACATGGATTTGGATGAGATCTGGGTCGTTGCCAGGAGAGAAGAAAGACTGAAAACCTGGCAGCAGCATTATCCCGAAAAAGGGTTCCGCATTTTTTCCCTGGATCTGCAAAAGAGAGAAGATCTGGAAAAGTTTAGCGCCGCAATAACACAATATAACCCCAAAATCAAAGTATTTGTCCACAGCGCCGGATTTGGCGTTATGGGAAAGATCGAAGAACTTTCCCGGGAAGAGCAGATGGAGATGGTGGAAGTAAATTGCAGATCGGTGGTATCGCTCACCTGCGCAGTGTTGCCGTATATGGAAAGCGGCGGGAGAATGATCTATATCGCGTCTGCCGCGGCCTTTCTGCCGCAGCCGGGATTTGCGGTATACGCCGCCAGCAAGGCGTTTGTGCTAAGCTATGTGCGGAGTCTTCGAAGAGAAGTGTCAAAAAGAAATATCAAGATCACCGCAGTCTGTCCGGGGGCGGTGAAAACAGAATTTTTCAACCGGGCAACAGTGCATAAGCCTCTTCCGGCTTATAAAAAAATGGTGATGGCAGATTTAAAAAAAGTAGTAAAAAAAGCGTGGAAAGATAATGAGAAGGATAAGGAGATCTCCGTTTACGGAAAAGCAATGAAATCCTTTTGGGTGACCACCAAAATCGTTCCCCACAATTTCTTTCTGCACTTTATGAGGAAATAATATCACAAGTGAAAGAGATTAAGATTACAAAACAGGAGGAAGGACAAAGGCTGGACAGATATTTAAAGAAATATCTTCCGGAGGCTTCCTCCGGTTTTATTCATAAAATGCTTCGAAAAAAGAATATCACATTAAATGAAACAAAAGCTTCCGGCGGGGAAAAATTAAAGGAACAGGATTCCATCCGGATATTTTTTTCAGAGGAAACTTTAAAAAAATTCATGGGAAACTCCGGGGAAAGGGCAAAAGAAAAAAAGACCAAGGCAGAATCGGAATACCGCAGCCAGATCAAAGTGTTGTACCAGGATGAAAATGTGATCTTGTTACATAAACCGGCGGGGCTTTTGACCCAGAAGGCAGAAATCGGGGATGATTCCTTAAACGACTATCTCCTGGACTATTGTCTGGAACAAAATATTTTGACGAAGGAGGCCGTCCGCACCTTCCGTCCGGCGGCGGTAAACCGCCTTGACAGAAATACAAGCGGCATCGTCCTCGCCGGGCTCACTACCAGGGGGCTTCAGGAGCTGTCCGAGCTGTTAAAAAAGAGAACCTTGGACAAATATTATCTTTGCCTGGTGAAAGGCTTTATGAAGGGAGAGAAAACCCTCAAAGGATTTTTGACAAAAGACCGGGAAAAAAACAAGGTGTCCTTTTCCCGGGAGAAAAAGGAGGGGAGCGTTCCCATTCTTACAAAATACAGCGTGTTAGACGCCAATGAAGAGGCCTCTCTTTTGAAAATAGAGCTGGTTACCGGAAAAAGTCATCAGATCAGAGCCCATCTGGCCTCCCAGGGGCATCCGGTTTTGGGGGACTACAAGTACGGGGACAGGAATTTTAACCAAAGAGCAAAAAAAGCCTGTGGAATCCAAACCCAGATGCTTCACAGCTATGAGGTGAGATTTCCGGAGATCAAGGCGGGCGTGCTAAGTCCCCTCCAGGGCAAGACCATAACGGCGCCGCCGCCCCGGGAGTTTGAAAAAGCGATGCGATGGCTTAAGCTGTCCCTTAAAAACGCAGGAGAAAACCATAGGAGGTAATCATGGCAACCTGGAAGTCCAGAGGTCTTCGGGGATCGATCCTTGAAGAGATGATTAATTATACCAATCAAAAATACCGTGAGAAAAACCTTGCCCTGATTCAGAAAATCCCCACGCCCATAACCCCGGTAAGATTCGACAAAGAGACCAGGCACATCACCCTGGCCTATTTCGAACAGAAAAGCACGGTGGATTACATCGGCGCAGTACAGGGGATCCCGGTCTGTTTTGATGCAAAGGAGTGCGCGGTGGACACCTTTCCTTTGCAAAATGTCCATAAGCATCAGATCGATTTTATGGAGAGTTTCGAAAAACAGCAGGGAATCAGTTTTTTGCTCATCTATTTTACCCACAGGCAGGAATGTTATTACCTGCGCTATAGCGAGTTAAAACAATACTGGGACAGGCAGGAAAAGGGCGGCAGGAAACATTTTAAATACGAGGAACTTACAAAAGAATTTTTTCTTCCGGCGGGAAAGGGAGCGCTTCTTCCCTACCTCATCGGAATACAAAAGGATCTGGAAAGCAGAAAATGAAAGAGTTAATTGATCTTCAGATAACCATATTTGCGCTGATTCTTATCGGCTTATGGATAAGAAAGAAAGGGATGGTCGGGGCGCAGGGACAAAAAAATATCACAGACCTGGTCATCAACATCGTACTGCCCTGCAATATCATCAAGGCGTTTATGATAGAGTTTTCCGGCAAAATGCTGATGGACTTTGCCGAGATTCTTCTCGTCTCCATATTTCTCCAGACGGCCAGCGTGCTTCTTGGAAAAATACTATACAAAAAAGCGGAGCCGAAACGGCGCCAGTGCCTCCGGTATGGAATCATCTGTTCCAACGCCGGCTTCATGGGAAATCCCCTTTCGGAAGGAGTCTTTGGAAGTACGGGGCTGATGCTTGCCTCCATCTTTTTGATTCCCCAAAGAATCATGATGTGGTCCGAGGGCGTGGCGATCTTCACGGAGGCGCCGGATCAAAAATCTCTGGTGCTCAAAGTGCTGAAACACCCCTGCATCATTGCCTGTGAGATCGGCGTGATCCTTATGGTCACAGGGCTGAGACCGCCGTCGGGAATCCTGGCGACGATCACCGCCCTTAGCAATTGTAATACGGCGCTGTCCATGCTTGTGATCGGGATGATCTTAGCGGGGGCGGACCCAAGGACGCTTCTGGATAAAGATATCCTGTCTTACTGCGCCTTGAGACTGGTACTTATGCCCCTCGTTCTTTTTGGGGCGCTGAAGCTTTTGAATGTGAGCCAGATGGTCTGCGGAGTGAGCGTGCTTCTTGCGGCGATGCCGGCGGGGGCCACCACCTCCATTCTGGCGTCCAAATACGGGGGAGACGATGAGTTTGCCGTAAAACTGGTTGTGATGTCCACGGCGCTTTCTTTGCTTACCACGCCGATCTGGTCGGCCCTTTTAAAATAAAGCGCTCACACGGCTCTTCTAAAATAAAGTGCGGACGTTGACGTTTCCCTTTTTTTCTTATATAATGAAATTCTATGAAGAAATGTACGGATTGTGTAAACAGGGAAGGAAAAAACAGTGATAAAGAGTATGACTGGTTTCGGAAGGGGCGAAACCATAACCCAGGAAGCGAAAATAATCGTAGAAATTAAGGCGGTAAATCACCGCTATTGTGATTTGAATTTAAAGATCCCAAGAAAGTTAAACGCCTTGGAGACTGTCGTTCGGAACTATATAAAAAAGGCAGTCCAAAGAGGTAAACTTGACGTCTATATTTCCTATGAAGATCTGTCCGATAAGAGCAGTATGGTAAACTGCAATACGGAGATCGCCAGGGGATATTATGAAGCCATAGAAGCGCTTGGCAGCGCCTTAGGGATCCCAAATCGAGCCGGCGCCTATGAGATCTCCCGGTTTCCGGAGGTGATCTCGCTGGAAGATACGACGACGGATGCGGAGAGCGTTAAAGATCAGTTAATAGAGACGCTGGATCTGGCCCTTGAGAAGTTTTCTCTTAGCAGAACGGAAGAAGGAGAGCATCTTAGAGAAGACATCCTTGCCAAGCTGGAAGGGATGCTTGCCAATGTCGCAGCGGTAGAAGAAAGATATCCCCAGATGATCAGCGATTACCGCACCAAGCTGGAAAATAAAGTAAAAGAGCTGTTGGAAGAGGTAAATATCGACGAATCGCGGCTTGCCACGGAAGTGGTGATCTATGCGGACAAGATTTGCGTCGATGAGGAGACCGTCCGACTCCGCAGCCATATCGCAGCCATGAAAAGCGAGCTGCTCGCCGGAGGAAGCGTGGGACGAAAGCTTGATTTCATAGCCCAGGAGATGAACCGGGAGGCCAACACCATACTGTCTAAGGCCAACGACATTTCCATTTCCAACCGGGCCATCGAGCTAAAGACTGAGATTGAAAAAATCAGGGAACAAGTACAAAATATCGAATGATCATAAAAAAGATTCCTTATAATTATGTAAGATCAGAAACTGGCAGGGAGTAGAATAAAAATGTTAATGAATATTGGTTTTGGCAATATGATCAACACAGAAAAGGTGATCAGTGTGGTCAGCACCGAAGCGGCGCCCATTAAAAGGATGATTCAGACGGCCAGAGACGAGGGAAAGGCGGTGGACGCCACCTGCGGCAGAAAGACCAAGTCCGTTCTGGTGATGGAAAGCGGTCATCTTGTGCTGTCCGCTTTGTCCACGGAGACCATAGCCGCCAGAGAACATATGAAAAAGTCAGGGATGAAAGAGGAAGAAGAGGATGAATAAAAAAGGTACGCTGGTTATTATTTCCGGATTCTCCGGAGTGGGAAAAGGAACCGTATCCAAAGCGCTGGTAAAAGAATACGGTTATAGTCTGTCCGTTTCTGCCACCACCAGGCAGCCCCGGGAGGGAGAGCGCGACGGCGTGGAATACTATTTTAAATCAGAGAGTGACTTTTTAAATCTGGTAGATTATAATGGGTTCATTGAGTATGCCAGATATGTGGATCATTATTACGGCACACCCCGTAAGTTCGTGGAAGACGAGCTGGATCAGGGGAATGTGGTGATCCTGGAGATCGAAGTGCAGGGAGCCATGAAAATAAAAGAACAATATCCGGACGCCGTGCTGATCTTTATTACGGCGCCGTCGGCGCAGGATTTAAAAGAAAGGCTTGCCGGGAGAGGAACGGAGCCGGACGAGGTGATTCAAAAACGGATGAAGCGAGCCCGGGAAGAGGCGGAAAGCATGGATCTCTATGAATACCTCGTGTGTAATGAAAACAATAAGCTGGAAGAATGCATGGCGCGTATTCATGCCATAATAGAAAGCGCCAGCTGTCGTACTTTGGTGCAGAAGGACTTTGTCTCCATGATCAAAGACGACTTAAAAGAAAGATAAAATTTAGATAGATCTTATAAAAATAAATAGAATAAATTTGACTTGTCTATTTGGAAAGCGCGGAAAACAGGCGCAGAATACAGAATTAAAAAGTGTTCAGGAAAGGAGAAAACAATGTTACATCCATCTTATACAGAATTAATGGAGAAAATTAACGAAGAAGGCGTACAGGGCGACGAGCCGGTGATCAACAGCAGATATTCCATCGTGATTGCGGCGGCAAAGAGAGCCAGAGAGCTGATCGCCGGAAAGAAACCTTTGGTGCAAAGCTCGGACAGCGATAAACCGTTATCCATTGCGGTGAAGGAACTCTACGAATTACAAACTTCCATTCTTGCAGAGGGTGAGGATGAAGAAGGCTGCGATCCGGAAGAAGAGGCAGTAGAAGAGGAAGAAAGCGTCGAGTTAACAGAAGAATAAGGTCTTTCAAACAGTCGGCAAACCTACGGCAGAGATCGCCGGGATTTGCAGGCTGTTTTTCTATTTTTCCGCAGGAAGTGACATTATGAAAAGAAAATTCAAACACACGCAAATTGCATATTATGCGCTGTCATTAGCGGCCGTGATCGCCATGATGACGGTGATCTACCGTTTTTCCGCATCGCCCGCCCCGGACTCATCGAGTCTCAGCGGAGGCCTCTGTGAAAAAATCGTATCAGAGGCAGTGCGGATTTTCCGTTTGTCCTGGGACAAAGCACAGCAGAGATATTGGGCGGAGGCTTTGGAAACTCCCATACGGAAATGCGCACATTTTACCGAATATGCGCTCCTTGGAATCTTACTTCGGATCCATCAGGAATCCTTAGGTTTCCTGGGATACCGGGTGAGGCTGCGTCATGGGATATTATTTGGCTGCCTGTATGCCGCCACCGATGAACTCCATCAGTACTTTGTTCCGGGCAGGGCGTGCAGGCTGATGGACGTGGGAATTGACACGGCGGGCGCCGCTTTTGGGATTCTTTTAGCGGAGTTTATTTTATTCCGGTTTTTAAAAAGTCGAAGGAACTTTGGCAAATAGGCAGAGGAAACTTTGGTAAAAAGGCGGAGAAAGGTGGGTTGACGGTATAAAAAGAACAGGTTACAATGAAAAAAGCAGCAATTAATCGTGAAAGCTGATGTGCTGCATCCTTGAAATAGCGGTAAGCCGGGAGCTTTCATAGCACGATACAGGAGTATAAGTATGAAGTGTAAAGAATTATTATATGATATAGAGTATACTTGTTTGCAGGGAAGTATGGAAAAAGAGATCGCCGCCGTGATCAATGACTCCAGAAAGATTCAGGAAGGATGTCTGTTTTTATGTATTAAGGGAGCTTCCTTTGACGGACACTCTTTTGCGGCGGAGGCGGCAAAAAAAGGTGCGGCTGCCCTGGTTGTGGAAGAGGAAGTGGAGGTGCCGGAAGAAGTGACGGTGATCCGGGTAAAGGACACGAGAAAAGCTATGGCCTATATATCAGCGGCCTGGTTTGGCCATCCGGACCGCCAGCTTACCACCATCGGGGTGACGGGAACCAAAGGCAAGACGACCACCGTCTATATGATGAAGAAGATCTTAGAGATGGCGGGACACAAGGTGGGACTCATCGGAACCATAGAAGTCCTGATCGGAGACCGCCATATTACAGTGAATAATACAACGCCGGAATCTTATGACATTCACCGGTTCTTCCGGGAGATGGTGGAGGAAGGCTGCGACTGCGTGGTGATGGAAGCATCCTCCCAGGGATTTAAGCTTGACCGGACGGCCGGAATCCAGTTCGATTACGGATTATTTAATAACTTGTCGCCGGATCATATCGGTCCAAACGAACACGCCGATTTTGCAGAGTACTTAGCCTGCAAGGCGATGCTTTTTAAACAGTGCGACCTGGGGTTTGCCAACCTGGATGATGAGCATTTTGAGGAGATCACCGGGGACGCCGCTTGTAAGATCGTCACTTTCGGCTTAGATCCGGCGGCGGACTTATACGCCGACGGCATTCAGCTAACGAGGGCAAGGGATTTTCTCGGGGTGGATTTTACGCTCCACGGACTCTACGAAGGGAACGTCGCCTGCAGCGTGCCGGGACTTTTTAACGTACACAATGCCCTCGGAGCCATCATCGTAACCTCTGCCATGGGCGTTTCCATGGATACGATCCGGGCGGCCCTTAAGAGTTTTAGCGTAAAGGGCAGAGTGCAGATCGTGCCGACCGGATATGATTATACTCTGATCATCGATTATGCCCACAATGCGGTGGCTTTAGAGAGCGTACTAAATACCTTAAGAGCCTACGATCCGCCGAGACTGGTCAGTCTCTTTGGCTGCGGCGGCAATCGGTCAAAACTTCGCCGCTATGAGATGGGAGAGGTCTCCGGAAAACTGGCGGACTTTACGGTGATCACTTCCGATAACCCGAGATTTGAGGAGCCGGAGGAGATCATTGCGGACATTATTACCGGAATCAGCAAGACCGACGGAGAGTATATTTCCATCGTGGACCGCCGGGAAGCCATCTCTTATGTGATGAATCATGCCAAAGAAGGAGATATTGTGATTTTAGCCGGCAAGGGGCATGAGACATATCAGGAGATCCGGGGAAAGAAGTATCATATGAGCGAAGAAGAGATCGTTCAGGATGTTCTTGCCGGAAAATACTAATATGAATGAATTATATGCAGATGTTATTATAGATATTTCACACGAGGCACTCGATAAGGTATTCCAATACAGGGTGCCTTTTTCCCTTGAGGGACAAATCCGTCCGGGCGCGCAGGTGATCGTGCCTTTCGGGAAGGGAAACCGCCAGATCAAAGGATACGTGATCGAATTAAAAAATCAGGCGGACTATGACGAAACAAAGATCAAAGAAATCGCCTCCGTGGTACCGGGAGGAATGTGCGTGGAGTCCCAGTTGATCCAGGTGGCGTCATTTTTAAAGTATCAATACGGTTCCTCCATGGCGAGGGCGTTAAAGACCGTGCTGCCAGTAAAAAAACAGGTCAAAAGGAAGGAACAAAAAATCCTCCGCCTGAACATAGACCGAAAGACCGCCGAAGAATATGCGGCCCTCTGGAAAAAAAGACATTACACTGCCATGACTGCCCTGATGGAACGGCTCTTGATAAAGGGAGAGATGACCAAGGAAGAGGCGGTGAAGGAATGCAGAGTGTCTTTAAAAAAGCTAAGAGATTTAGAGGAGAAAGGGTTGATCTCTATAGAAACCTCCGTCCGATACCGCAGCCCTTTTTATGGTTTTGCAAGGACGGAAAAAAAGATTTTGCTCAATGAACCGCAAAAAGCCCTGTATGAATCCTTTTGCGCGGATTACCGGAAGGGGCTGCGGCAGACCTATTTGCTTTACGGGGTGACGGGAAGCGGGAAGACAGAGGTCTATATGGCGCTGATCGAGGAGATGATCGCTTGCCATAAACAGTCCATCGTCCTGATCCCGGAAATTTCTTTAACCTTCCAGACAGTAAAGAGATTTTATGAAAGATTTGGGGACAGAATCGCAGTGATCCATTCGAAAATGTCTGCCGGGGAGAAGTTCGACTCGGTGGAAAGAGTGCGCCTTGGGGAGGCGGACGTGATCATCGGCGCCCGCTCCGCGCTCTTTGCGCCGGCGAAAAACCTCGGGCTGATCATCATAGACGAGGAACACGACGGAGCCTATAAAAGCGACGCTTCGCCGAAATATCATGCCAGAGAGACGGCAGTGTACCGCGCCATGCTGGCAAATGCCAGCGTAGTGTTAGGGTCGGCGACGCCGTCGGTGGAATCCTACGCCCGCGCCCTTCGGGGAGAATATGTTTTGTGGAAACTGGAAGGGAGGGCAGGCAGCGCAAAACTGCCGGAAGTTTCGGTGGTCGATTTAAAAGAAGAGTTTGCTCGGGGCAACCGCTCGATGTTCAGCGGCGAGTTAGAAGAAAAAATGCGGGACCGCCTTGCCAAAAAAGAACAGATCATCCTTTTTTTAAACCGGAGAGGATATGCGGGATTTGTCTCCTGCCGTTCCTGCGGCAAGGTCATCAAATGCCCCCACTGTGACGTGACATTGACCTATCATCGAAACGGAACCTTAAAATGCCATTATTGCGGGTATGAAATGCCCCATGTCCGGCAATGTCCTCATTGCAAAAGCGGCCATGTGGCCGCCTTTGGACTGGGAACGGAGAAGGTGGAAGCCGCTCTTTTACAGCTTTTTCCCGGAATATCGGTTTTGCGGATGGACGCCGATACGACGAAGAGAAAGCATGGTCATGAAGAGATTCTAAAGACATTTTCAAAAGGGGAGGCAGATATCTTGCTGGGGACCCAGATGATCGTAAAAGGGCACGACTATCCGAACGTCACCCTGGTGGGGATCCTGGCGGCGGACCTGTCTCTCTACGGACAGGATTACCGAAGCGGAGAGACCACTTTCCAGCTTTTGTGTCAGGCGGCAGGCCGGGCCGGAAGGGGAGAAAAAAGAGGAGAAGTCGTGATTCAAACCTACTCTCCGGATCATTATGCCATCACCCAGGCGGCCAGTCAGTCTTATGAAGAATTTTTCCGCCAGGAATATGCCTATCGTAAGCTGATGGGATATCCGCCTTGTGGTCATATGCTGGTGATTTTGATCCAAAGCAGTGACGAGAGAGAATGCCTTTTGGGACAAAATCGAATCTGGAAAATGATTGAAAAAAGCCAGATCGGGCAGGAGGATCCAATACAGATTTTAAATCCCGGAAAAGCGGCCATCGGAAAAATCAAAGACGTACATCGCAGCGTGCTGTATTTAAAACATGAAAAAGAGGAGGCGCTGCTGGAAATGAAAAAGAGACTGGAACCGGTGCTTATGCACCACGAGATGTTCGCCGGGCTTACGATTCAGTTCGATTTTGACCCGATGTCTCTCTATTAGCGGGTTCTTTTTTGGCCTTGATCGGCAAACCCTTTTCAGTCTCCACTTGATTGTTGTTAAATAATCATGTTACAATGGCAAAAGAAATCTGCCAGGGACAGTTTTGGCGGAAGCATGAAATAAAAAGTTAGGAAGGGTGAAACTATGGCTATTCGACAGATTCGTGTCATCGGTGATCCGTGTTTAAATAAAAAATGTAAACCGGTGCAGAAAATGACACCAAACCTTAAGTTATTAATAGAAGATTTATTTGACACCATGTATGAAGCAAAGGGAGTGGGCCTCGCCGCTCCTCAGGTCGGAATCCTGCGCCGCATCTGTGTGATCGATGTGATGGACGGCGATCCGATTTTATTGATCAATCCGGAGATCATAGAAACTTCCGGAGAACAGACAGACGATGAGGGATGCTTAAGCGTTCCGGGAAAGGTGGCGGCAGTGACCAGACCGGACTATGTGAAGGTACAAGCCTTAGATCAGGATCTTAACCCGATCACCGTGACCGGAGAGGGGCTTCGCGCAAGGGCGATCCTCCATGAGATGGATCATTTAGACGGAGTGTTATATGGTCAAAGGGCCAATGAACCTTATAGAGATTTAGAAGAAGAAGATTGGGACGAAGACTAATATGAGAGTTATTTTTATGGGAACGCCGGAATTTTCCGTTCCGACGTTAGAACAGTTGATCAAGCATCACGAGGTTATCGCAGCGGTAACCCAGCCGGACAAGCCGAAGGGCCGGGGAAAGGCCATGGCATTTCCCCCGGTGAAGGAAACCGCCCTCGCCCATGGCATTCCCGTATATCAGCCAGAAAAAGTCCGGGAAGAGAGCTTTGTAGATACTCTAAGACAACTGGATCCGGATGTGATCGTGGTGGTGGCCTTTGGGCAGATTTTGCCGGAATCCATCTTAAACCTTCCACAGTATGGCTGTATCAATGTTCATGCGTCTCTCCTTCCAAAGTACCGGGGAGCGGCGCCGATGCAATGGGCGATCATAGACGGAGAAAAGGAAACCGGCGTGACCACCATGTTCATGGCAAAGGGCCTGGATACGGGGGATATGCTGGATAAAGAAGCCGTGTCCATCGAAGCAAAGGAAACGGGAGAAAGCCTTCATGACAAATTATCCGAAGTGGGAGGGCGCCTGATCTTAAAAACCCTCGAAAAACTGGAAACAGGCAAGGCTGTCCGGATTCCGCAGGATGATTCTCTAAGCTGTTATGCGAAGATGCTCACCAAAGATTTGGGTAAGATATCCTGGCAGGAGAATGCGGCAAAGATTGAACGTCTGATCCGGGGATTAAATTCCTGGCCGAGCGCATTTACCTCCCTTCAGGGGAAAACCCTGAAAGTGTGGGATGCGGACGTGGTGGACAAAGATTCCGGATTAAAGCCGGGAACCGTTGTGGAAACCGACAAGGCAAGCTTTACGGTGCAGACGGGAAGTAAGATGCTTAAGATTAAGGAAGTGCAGCTTCAGGGCAAGAAAAGAATGCCGGTTCAGGCATTCCTTCTCGGATATTCGGTGACGCCGGGCACGGAACTTTTATAAAAGCCGGACGGCATGACAAAAATCAGTAACAAAAAGCGATGGATAAAGGAGAAGAGGGATGGCAAAGAAAATAGATGTGCGGGAGGCGGCGCTTGATACTCTCCTTGATATGGAAAAAAATCACACCTTATCCCATGCGGCGATGGAAAAAACATTACTCCAAATGCAGTTTGTCTCCAAACAAGACCGGGCGTTTTATACCCGGCTGTGCGAAGGAGTTTTGGAACGCCGGATTTATCTGGAATATGTTCTGGACGTTTACTCAAAAACTCCGATGAAAAAATGCAAGCCCCTTATTCGGTGTCTGCTGCTCTTATCAGCCTATCAGATCCTTTTTATGAACGTGAGGGATGCGGCGGCCTGCGACGAGGCGGTCCGCCTTGCGAAAAAAAGAGGATTTGGCGGACTGAAAGGTTTTGTAAACGGTGTGCTTCGAACGGTGGCAAGGGAAAAAGAAACCACCGTAATTCCTGAGAAAGACAAAGACTTGCCATATTATTTTAGTATAGTGTATTCTATACCAGAATGGATTGTTTCGCTGTTTCTTTCCCAGTATGGAGAAGAAGTGACAGAGAAGATTCTTCAATCCTTTTTACAGGTGCGGCCTGTGACCATACGGGCAAACCTGTCTAAAATAACGATGCCTAAGCTGGACAGAATGCTAAAAGAAGAAGGCGTCTGCATTCAGCCGGGGGATTATCTCGACTATGCAAGAAAGATATCTTCCTATGATTATCTTGGAAGAATAAATGCCTTCCGGGACGGTTTCTTTAGCGTGCAGGACGAAAGTTCCATGCTCGCCGTCCAGATCGCAGATATCAAAGAAGGCAGCCATATCCTGGATCTATGTGCCGCGCCGGGAGGAAAAACCTTCCATGCGGCGGATCTTGCCGGAGAAAAGGGCAGAGTGATCTCCCGGGATATTTCTGTTTATAAAACCGATCTGATCCGGGAGAATAACTTACGTTTTTCATTCCCTCAAGTGGAAATTGCCGAGTGGGACGCTAAAGTTCCGGATCCCTCGTTATTTGATAAGATGGATCTCGTGATCGCCGATCTCCCTTGCAGCGGCCTTGGCATTATGGGAAGAAAAAACGATATAAAGTATCATATCAGCAAGGAGCAGATCACAGAACTTATCAATCTGCAAAGAGAGATTCTCGCCGGTGCATGGCGCTATGTGAAACCGGGAGGAAAACTGATTTTTTCCACCTGTACCTTAAATACAAAGGAAAATGAACAAAATGTAAAATGGATCAGAGAGAATACCCCTCTGATTTCAGTTTCTATAGAAGAACGGCTGCCCGCATCGCTGCGGGGAAGGACAGGCGAACAGGGATATCTCCAATTGGTCCCGGGAGTGGACCTTTGCGACGGATTTTTTCTCTCCTGTTTCCGGCGGCCGATGCAATAAAAGGAGAAGAAAAACCAGTTGTGGAATGATGTAAAGTCACTGACAAAGGATGAGCTTAGGCAGGCCCTTCTCGCTGCCGGCGAAAAAAAGTTTCGGGCCGATCAGATTTATGGATGGCTGCACAAAAAGCTCATAAGAAGTCCCGAGGAGATGGGCAATGTCCCCGCCTCCTGCCGGGAAAAGCTTTTAAAAGACCACCCCTTCTATGGGGTAAAAGAATTAGAATGTTACGAATCCCGCATCGACGGAACGAAGAAGTTTTTGTTTGCCCTCCATGACGGCAATGTGATCGAGAGTGTTTTGATGCGTTACAAACATGGAAATTCCGTGTGCATTTCCTCCCAGGCAGGCTGCCGGATGGGCTGCAAGTTCTGCGCGTCAACCCTTCTCGGGCTTACGAGGAATCTGTACCCTTCCGAGATGCTTGATCAGATTTACGGGATTCAAAAAGCGATCGGAGAAAGAGTGTCCCATGTGGTTGTGATGGGAACCGGAGAACCCTTTGATAATTATGAGGCGTTATCCAGAATGATCGATCTTTTGACCGGGGAAGACGGCCTTAATATAAGCCGCCGTAATATCACAGTTTCCACTTGCGGCATTGTTCCAAAGATTTATACTTTTACCAGGGAGCATCCACAGGTTACTTTGGCGATCTCCCTTCACGCCTCAAACGATGAGGACCGAAAAAAACTGCTTCCCATTGCCAACCGGTATTCTCTTGACGAACTGATGGAAGCGGCAAAGTATTATACAGAGATCACAGGAAGAAGAATTACATTTGAATACAGTCTGGTAAAGGGAGTAAATGACAGTAAAGAGCAGGCGAAAGAGCTTGCCGCCTTGGTAAAAGGCATCAACTGCCATATTAATCTGATACCGGTAAATCCAATTAAAGAAAGAGATTTTGAACAGTCCGGACAAGATCACATTACTTTCTTTAAGCATATATTAGAACAAAAGCACATTCAGGTAACTGTCCGCAGAGAGATGGGAAGAGACATCAGCGCAGCCTGCGGACAACTTCGAAAGAGTTATGAAGAAAGGGGTGGAAAGTAATGCATTCTTTTGGTATGACAGATGTGGGAAAAAGGAGGAAAGTAAATCAGGATTATTTATTTTATTCTGATGAGCCGGTAGGCTGCTTTTCGAACCTTTATATTGTTGCCGATGGTATGGGAGGCCACAAGGCGGGAGACAAAGCGTCCTCCTACGCAGTGACCCGGTTTATTGAGCTGGCCAAAACAATGGAAAAAGAACTGCCTTTTTTAACTATGGATAAAATACTGCATCAGGTAAATGACGAGATTCTTGAGCTGTCGGAGAAAGTGGAAGATTATCAGGGAATGGGAACCACATTTGTGGCAGTGACCGTGGAGGAAGATACTGCCTACATCGTAAATATCGGGGACAGCAGATTATACTTTTATAATGGTGATTTTAAACAGGTGACTCTGGATCACTCGCTGGTAGAAGAATTAGTCAGAGCCGGTGAATTAGATCCGGCGCAAAGTAAAAATCATCCGCAGAAAAATATTATCACCAGGGCGATCGGCGTGACACAGAATTTGGTGCCGGACTTTTTTATGTTGGAGATGGAGCAGGATGACCGTATGCTTCTTTGTTCCGATGGATTATCCAATATGGTAGACGATGAACGCCTGCAAGAAATTGTATCCGAAACAAAAAATCTGGAGACAGCGGCAAAGCAATGTATCGACGACGCGCTTTTCTATGGCGGCGTGGATAATATTGCGGTAATCATTGTTCAGTATGATAATGGGGGTGTAGAAAATGTTGACGCCGGGGACTATGCTACAAGGTAGATATGAGATTCTTGAACATATCGGTTCAGGAGGCATGGCTGATGTATACAAAGCAAAATGCCATAAACTCAATCGATATGTTGCCATAAAAATATTAAAAAGTGAATATAACGAAGATGAAAATGCAGTGAAAAAGTTCGTTTCTGAAGCGCAGGCCACTGCAGATTTGCAGCACGCCAACATCGTAAATATCTACGATGCGGAACATACCGATGATATGCATTACATCGTGATGGAGTTGGCGGAAGGAATCACGCTGAAAAAATATATCCAGCGTTACGGAAGGCTCAGTATCCATGAGACCGTGGACTTTGCCTTGCAGATCGCCCGGGGAATTGAGGCGGCTCATGCCCAAAAGATCATTCACCGGGACATCAAACCTCAAAATATTTTGGTATCCAACGCCGGAAAGATCAAAGTGACAGACTTTGGAATCGCCAAAGTGGCAACGGGAGACACTGTCGGTCTGTCCCCTTTTGGTTCCGTACACTATTTTTCACCGGAACAGGCAAGGGGAGGGTATGCCGATGAGAGAAGCGACATCTACTCCCTGGGAATTACCATCTATGAGATGGTGACCGGAAAAGTGCCATTTGATGCGGAAAACAGCGTATCCATCGCATTAAAGCATCTCCACGAAGAGATCACTCCTCCGCGTACATATTATCCGGATATCCCGGTCAGCCTGGAAAATATCATCTTAAAATGTACCATGAAAAGACAGGATATGCGCTATCAGTCCGTGAAAGAGCTGATCACAGATTTAGAGCAGGTATTTAGCTCGCCGGAAGGCTCTTATGTGCGGATGGAATCTTTGGTGGACGACAGCCCGACCAATATCCGGGGAGATGAGGAGATCGAAACAATAAAGCGGGTCCACAGCCGCAAGCGCAGCGGAGACAGCTATGTAATAGAGGAAGAACCACATGACGATACCGGGATTTACGGAGAGACCTATGAAGAGGAAGATATGGAAGAAGGCTCCCATAAACTTGCCGTCGCCCTCGCCATCATCGTCGGAGTAAGCATCGTGATCGTTGCCGTATTCTTTATCGTAAGAGAGGCAAACCTGCTGGGCAACAGCCGCAAGTCGGCGGACAAATTTTTAGAAGCGACCACCGCTCCGGTATCAGCCGAGACCGCTCCGGTATCAGCCGAGACCGTTGTGATGCCGAATGTCGTAGCAATGTCAAAGGAGGACGCCCAAAAAACTTTAAAGGGCTATTCCCTGACAGCCAAGTTCGAATACGAAGAGGGTGTGGACGAAGATTCGGATTCCCTGATCGTAGTAAAACAGAGCGTAAAAGAGAACGAAGAAGTTGCGGTAGACACAGAAGTCACCCTCACTCTTGGTTCCAATGAAGCGCCGTCAGGCAGCCTTTCGGTTCCTTCTGTCGTCGATATGACAAAAGAAGAAGCGCAAAAAGAAATTAAATCGGCAGGATTTGCCTGTAAGATCGTTTACGAAAAAAATGCAAACGAAGAGGACGGCAAAGTAATTTCCCAGAAACCGGCGGAGGGAACTGCCTTAGAAGCCGGAGAAGAAGTGGAGATCACCGTAAACTCCCAGGAAGAAATGGTGACCGTGCCATCCCTGATCGGATTGACCGAGACCGTAGCCAGATCACAGTTGGAAGCGGTCGGTTTAAAACTCGGATCTATCGTAAAAGGACACAGCAATAACGTGAACGTCGGAGAGATCATGGATCAGGATGTGAGCACCGGTTCCCAGGTTCCGGCCAATACAGAGATCTCCATCAAACTCAGCGTGGGATTAAAGTATTCAAACATTTATCAGGCGTCCCTGCGTATCGCAGATTCTCCGCTGGAAGACGGAGAAGAGGGTGTTGTCGAAATGATCTTGTCCCAGGGAGACGAAACTCTTTCCATATTCTATGACGAAGACGCAGACTCTTCCCAATTTCCTCTGGACCTTACCTTCGACGCGATCACCGAAGGAGAGGGAACCGTTCTTGTGTACGTTAACGGGGAAGAATACACCAGCATTGACGTCAATGCATCCCTTATACAAGAAAGCGGGGAATAATTAAAATGTCAAATCAGAAATCAGGAAAAATAGTCAAAGGAATCGGCGGATTCTACTATGTATTTGTAGAAGGCTTCGGCCTGTATGAATGCAGAGCAAGAGGAATCTTCCGGAATAAAAAAATGAAGCCCAATGTGGGCGACTGCGTTGATATTGATGTGATTTCAGAGAATGACAAAACAGGTAATTTAATCGCCATCCATAAACGGACGAATCAATTGATTCGTCCGATGGTGGCAAATGTAGATCAGGCTCTGGTTATCTTTTCCATACATGAACCAGAGCCTAATTTTAATCTCTTAAATCGCTTCCTAATCATGATGAACCGTCAGGACATTCCGGTCATCGTTTGTTTCAATAAAAAAGATCTCGCCAGTGAAAAAGAATGCGAAGAAATCCGAAAAGACTACGCAAACTGCGGCTGCCGTCTGCTTTTTTTAAGCGCCCTAACCGGAGAGGGGACGGAAGAGTTAAAAGAACTCCTCCAGGGGAAAACCACAGTTCTCGCCGGGCCGTCCGGCGTGGGAAAATCCTCCTCCCTAAACAGCATCAGCAAAGAAAAACAGATGGAAACCGGAACAGTCAGCGAAAAAATCAAACGGGGACGACATACCACAAGACATTCCGAACTGATCTATCTGGGAGACCACACCTACCTCATGGACACGCCGGGCTTTAGTTCCCTCTACCTTGACACCATGGAAAAAGAAGAACTAAAATACTGCTTCCCGGAATTTGCCCCTTATGAAAACCAGTGCCGCTACAATGGATGCAGTCACATTCACGAGCCGGACTGCAAAGTAAAACAGGCGGTGGAAAATGGACGAATCAGCGCCAGACGTTACCAGGACTACTGCCTTCTATATGAAGAGATCAGTCAGCAGAAAAAATGGTAAAACAGCGATGAAAATAAAAAGCCATGAAAAGACAGCAAACAAAGACAGCAAACAAAGACGGCAAACAAAGACGGCAAACATGAAAAGGCGTAAAAAAGTAAAGAAAGCAGAAAAAGCGATAGTGGTGAAAATATGAATATATTAATCGTGACAGGCGGAACCATCCAAAAAGAATATATAAAAAAATGGCTGCAAAATAAAAAGTTCCACAAAATCATAGCGGCAGACGCCGGACTTTCATGCCTTGACGAGCTGGGAATACGTCCCACAGAAATCCTCGGAGACTTCGACAGTTTAAAAAACCATGACTTGCTGGAAAAATACCGGGAAAAACAAATTCCCATCATGCAATTTCCGGCACGAAAAGACTACACAGACACCCATCTTGCCATCGCCCACGCGCTGGATCTGCTAAAAGAAGAAAAACAGCCAGGGCAACAGACAGAAAAACAGACATCAGGCACCTTAGGCACCTCAGGCAGGGAAAGCAGCGTTACAATTTTTGGCGCACTGGGAACAAGAATGGATCACTGCCTTGCCAACATAGGGCTGCTGGCACGATTTGCAGATCTTGGCATTGCCGTGGCAATAGAAGACGAGCATAACCGCATAGAAATGATAAAAGGGCCGTGCAAGCGATACTTAGACCGGGAAAAAGAACGGCCTTACGTTTCCCTTGTCTCATTTTCCGAAAAAGTGACAGGTATCACACTGGAAGGGTTTTCCTATCCCCTTGCCGACGCCACCCTGGAAAAAGACGTAAGCCTTGGAATCAGCAACGAGCTGATAAAAAACCGGGGAAAAATCACGGTAAAAAGCGGATATCTGCTCGTGATCCAGGCAAGGGACTAGCGAAAAAAATAAATTATCAGGGGAGGAAGCCCCTCCTATGCTCGGAGGGCTTCCTCCCCTGATAATTTATTTTCTAAAAAGCCGTTGACCGTCATCAAACATTAAACTTAAACAATACGACGTCTCCATCCTGCATCACGTACTCTTTTCCCTCGGAGCGGACCAGACCCTTTTCCCGTGCGGCGGCCATAGAGCCGTTCTCGATCAAATCCTCATAACTGATCACATCGGCCTTGATAAAGCCTCGCTCAAAATCAGAATGGATTTTTCCGGCGGCCTGCGGAGCCTTGGTTCCTTTTTTGATCGTCCAGGCTTTGGACTCGATTGGTCCGGCGGTGAGATAGGAAATGAGACCAAGAAGGTTGTAGCTTGCCTTGATCAGTTTTTCCAGACCGGATTCCGTAAGACCGAGATCCTGCAGGAAAAGATCCTTTTCATCGTCGTCCAGCTCTGCGATCTCCTGTTCGATCTGGGCGCATACCACAAATACTTCCGCCTCGCACTGGGCGGCATAATCTCTTACCTGGGCCACATAGTCATTTGCGGCGCCGTCATCTGCGAGATCATCTTCCGATACATTTGCAGCGAAAATAACCGGTTTGTCGGTGAGGAGATTGCATTCGGCAAGCAGCGCCTGCATATCTTCATCTTCCGTTTCAAATGTTTTGGCGAGCTGACCGTTTTCCAGATGATCTTTTACTGTTTTAAGAAATTCTACTTCGGCCGCGATCTTTTTATCGTTGTGAGCGGCGCGGGCAGATTTGGCAATTCTTCGTTCGAGAACTTCGATATCGGAAAAGATCAGTTCAAAATTAATGGTCTCGATATCTCTCAGCGGATTTACGCTGCCGTCAACGTGGATTACATTGCTGTCTTCAAAACAGCGAACCACGTGGACAATAGCATCGACTTCCCGGATGTTTGCAAGGAACTGGTTGCCCAGACCTTCTCCCTTGGAGGCTCCTTTCACCAGCCCTGCGATGTCAACAAATTCAATGGCTGCCGGGACGATCTTAGCTGATTTATGCATATCAGATAATACGTTAAGCCTTTTATCAGGGACGGCGACAATGCCGATGTTGGGATCAATTGTGCAGAAAGGATAATTGGCGGATTCTGCGCCAGCTTTTGTTAAAGAGTTAAATAATGTACTTTTTCCCACGTTGGGAAGTCCGACGATTCCTAATTTCATATATTCTAAAACTCCTTTATTTTTAATGCTTTTTTGGGTTAGGTATGTGTTCCGCACCAATTTTCAGTAGGAAACGTGAGTTCATCACAATTTTACATTTTAACATAAAAATGTTTTTTTTCAATATCTTTTGGTGTTTTTGGTGCTTCACCCACACGGTTTCGTGGTATCATATTTCATAGTCCGGATAATAATAGTAATGTTGCAGTAACCGATTTTAAGAAAGATGGGAAAAAGAGTGTACTTTTGGGCTTATTTGGTCTATAATGATGAAAGTCTATTTAAAGGAGGATATTATGCAGTATATGGATATCAGATTTCCAAATCTGGACATCACATTTCATGATGTGGGGCGTTCCTTTTTTATTGGAGACTTCGAAATTATGTATTATGGCGTGGTGATTGCCTGTGGCTTTTTGCTTGGCTATCTGTTGGTATCACTGCTTGCCAAAAGATCCGGACAAAGTTCTGAGATTTATTTAGATTATCTGTTATGCATGATGATCCCGGCGATCATTGGAGCCAGGATTTATTATGTTGTATTTTCATGGGATTATTATAAAGCCAATCCGGGAGAGATCATTAATCTTCGCCGTGGAGGACTGGGGATTGTCGGGGGAATTTTAGCCGGCGTGATCGTCTTGCTGATCTTTTCCAAAGTGAGGAAGCTGTCTGCGACCCGTATGCTGGATACCCTTACGGCGGGATTATTAGTGGGACAGATTTTAGGACGCTGGGGCAATTTTTTTAACAGAGAGGCGTTCGGGAGATTTTGCGACGGCCTTTTTGCCATGCAGATCCCGGTGGAGTATTTTGAAAAGGCGGGGCGGATGACGGAAATCCGCAATACCGGATTGCTTGATCAGCTCGTCACCGCGAGTGTGAACGGTGGGCAGGTCTCCTGCATCCAGGTTCATCCGACCTTTCTCTATGAGGGCCTTTGGAACCTCGTAGTGCTGCTGATTATCTTATTTTGGCAAAAAAGAAAAACTTTTGACGGAGAACTGTTGTGTATTTACATGATGGGATACGGAACAGGGCGCTTCTTTATCGAAAGTTTAAGGGTTGACCAGCTTACGATCGGACATACCGGGATTGCGGCAACACAGGTGGTCTGCGTCCTGGCTTTCGTTTCCGGACTGCTTTGGATGATTTTTGGAAAAAAGAAAGCGCGGCGGGCGGACGGCGGATGCGGCAAGACGCCGTAAAATATATTAAAAATATATTATTGTCAATAAATAAAGTAATGTCTTGATAATTCCTGGCGAGTGTGATAAAATTTTGTCGGCTTTTTGTGCGATGAGAGGAAAAGGCGGAGGCAAGTCAATCATGAAAAGATTTTGGAAAGATATAAAAAGCCATTATAGATATGCGCTTTATGCGGCCAAGTCTGAGCTGAAATCAGAGGTGGCAAATTCTTATTTGAGCTGGATTTGGTGGGTTTTGGAACCTTTTTGTTTTATGCTGATCTATGCATTCATTTTTGGAACCGTATTTAATGCAAGAGAACAATATTTCGGGATCTTCATTTTTATTGGTCTGACAGCCTGGGAGTTCTTTAACCGTTGTCTGACCCAGAGTGTAAAAATCTTAAAAAATAACAAGTCCATTGTGACGAAGGTTTATATTCCAAAGTTTATTCTTTTGGTATCGAAGATGTTCTTTAATGGCTATAAGATGCTGATTTCTTTTGGGATCATCATTGTGATGCTCCTTTATTACCGGGTTCCGATCAACTTTAATATTGTTTTTCTGATTCCGGCTCTGCTTACTTTGTTTTGTATCACTTTTGGCTGTATGACGCATTTGATGCATTACGGAGTGTATTTGCAGGACCTTGCCAACGTGGTGACGATCGTGCTGCGTATGGTATTTTATATGACCGGTATCTTCTATAATGTAGAAACAAGGCTTCCGGATCCTTATGGCGGAATTGTTATGAAGTGTAATCCGATGGCTTTGGTTTTGAGCAGTATGAGAAAATGCATCTTATACGGTGAAACGCCGAATCTGAAATGGCTTTTCATCTGGTTTGTGATCGGCCTTTTGCTGGCGGCAACCGGAGTTCGTAAAATTTATAAAAATGAAAACAGCTACGTAAAAGTAATTTAAGTAAAAGTAATTTAATTTGTTTGGCTGTTTTTGTGGAGCGATCCGTGTGAGCTTTGAATCGTAAAGATATAGGTGATTATATGGAAGAAAGAAAAAGCGCAATCAGTGTCCGAAATGTAAGTATTGAATACAAAAGTTTAAAAATGGCATCGATTAAGCAGAGCTTTTTTAAGTTAAAAAAAGTGGACCAGGAAGTGTTCCAGGCAGTTAGAAATGTCTCTTTTGAAGTGCCGGAGGGACAAATCTTAGGGATTACAGGAAAGAACGGCAGTGGGAAGTCAACCATGCTCCGGGCGATCGCCGGTATTTTTTCACCGGACAGAGGAGAGATTGACCTTCACGGCCATACGGTGTCCCTTTTGTCCATAGGCGTCGGTTTTAAAAGTGAGCTGAGCGGGAGAGAAAATATTATCTTGTCCGGTCTGCTTTTGGGATTTACCAAGGAAGTGATATTGCAGAGGATGCCGGAGATCATCGAGTTTTCGGGGATCGGTAAGTTTATTGATATGCCGGTGCGAACATATTCCAGCGGTATGTACTCTAAGCTGGCCTTCTCGATCACGGCGATTTTAGAAACAGAGATCATGCTGATCGATGAAGTGCTGAGTGTGGGAGATCAGAAGTTTCGAAAGAAAAGCTATAATAAGATGAAGGAACTGATCGCAAGCAGGGATCGTACCGTAGTTGTAGTATCCCACAGTATGTCCACTTTGCGGGACTTGTGTGATCGGATCATCTGGATGCATGACGGAGAGATCATCATGTATGATACGCCGGAGATCGTTCTCCCGGTTTATGAAGACTTTATGAAATAATCAGGTATTTTCCCCTGAGTTTATTAAAAATAACAAAATATTTAACAAAAAAATTTACAAACCGGAGATGTTGTCCGCAAAAACAGACAGATTTGTGGATGATCTCTCCGGTTTTTACGGCAATTGTGGATAATCCAAATATCCTTTAAATATGCGGTTTTTGGCCATTCTTTTTTCCTAAAAATTCTTGGATTTCCCTTGATTTATTATTGTGTATCATGTACAATAGGACTGTGTGGAGCAAAGTGTCTTTTTATGCCATAAAAGGGAGTCAAAGTGGCGCACAGAGTTAGGAAGAGGGTGAGATCAGTGTTCCAGGGAGAATATCAGCATGGCTTAGATTCTAAGGGAAGACTTATTTTGCCAGTACGAATCCGAGAAGAGCTTGGCGCTCATTTTATATTGACCAGGGGACTGGACGGATGCCTTTATATTTTTACCCCTCAGTCCTGGGAAGAATTTATGGATAAGCTGAATCAGCTTCCGGCTTCTTCGAAGCAGGTGCGGAGGATGCAGCGATATTTTATCGGCAGCTCCGTGGAATGTGATGCGGACAAGCAGGGCCGTTTTTTGATTCCGCCCGTTTTGCGTAAGGCAGCGCAGATCGAGAAAGAAGTTACGATTCTCGGTGTGATGAATCGTATTGAGCTTTGGGCGACCGAGCAGTACGAATCCTATTTGGAGGAGGATTCCTCCATCGAAGAAATTGCCGCAGAACTTGAGTTTTAGAGGTGCATTATGGAATTCGTTCATAAGTCGATTATGCTTTCGGAAACCATAGATTCTCTACGGGTGAAACCGGACGGGATTTATGTGGACGGAACTTTGGGAGGCGCAGGACATTCTTTTGAGATTGCTAAGCGTCTTGGAGACGGAGGTCTTCTGATCGGGATCGATCAGGATGGGGAAGCGATAGAAGCAGCGACACACAGGCTTTTGCCCTATCAGGATAAAGTTAAGATCGTGAGAAGCAACTATTCTCAGATAAAACAGATTTTAAAGCAGCTATCTGTAGATTCCGTCGATGGAATTTTGCTGGATCTGGGCGTCTCATCTTACCAGCTTGATAATGGAGAAAGAGGATTTACGTATCGGGAAGATGTTCCTCTTGATATGAGAATGGATCAAAGGCAGTCAAGAACGGCAAAAGATATTGTGAATGAATATACGGAAGCGCAATTATTTCATATGATCCGTGATTACGGAGAAGATAAATTTGCAAAAAATATTGCAAAGCACATTGTCCAAGCCAGAAGGCAGTCTCCCATAGAGACGACCGGGCAGTTGACAGAGATTATAAAGGCCGCCATTCCCGGAAGGGTGAGAGCGGTGGGAGGCCATCCGGCCAAGAGGACCTTTCAGGCAATTCGAATCGAATTGAATCAGGAGCTGGATGTACTGAGAGATACGCTGGAAGATATGATGGAACTTTTGAGGGATGAAGGAAGACTCAGCGTCATTACTTTTCATTCACTGGAAGACCGAATTGTAAAGAACATATTTAGAAAATGTGAAAATCCTTGTATATGTCCTCCGCAGTTTCCAATCTGCACTTGTGGTAAAGTGCCCCTTGGACGGGTAATTACAAAGAAACCGATCATACCTGGAAAGAAAGAACTAGAAGAGAATAGCCGTTCGAAAAGTGCGAAACTGCGTGTTTTTGAAAGAGCGTTGAAATAATACATAAGTTGGAGGAGTTCATCATGGCATTGAATAATACTATGGACAGATATAAGTATATATATGGTTCAGCGGTGCAAAAACTGGATGTGGAAGAGGTTCCGGTTCGGAGAAGGAGAACAAACGCCAGGCTGAAAAAAAGCCCGGAAGCGCCCACCCAGAGAAGACAGACCAGAGTAAAAAAGGCTAAAGTGGATTCCGAGAGACAAAGAGCGATTCAGCATAATCAAAAGAAGTTTCTGGCTTTTGACTGCCGGTATATGTTAACCCTTTTAATGGCGGTGGTATTTGTTGCGGCAGCGTGTTTCGTGCTGGTGAACAAATCCTCGCAGATCAGCGACTTATCCAGAGAGGTAAAGCAATTAAAGACAGAAAAGGCAGAGTTGATCAATAAACAAGCGGCATTAAAATCGGAGATAGATAAATCCCTTGATTTAGAAGAGATTCAGACCTATGCGATAGAGAATCTCAATATGACATACCCAAGCGGGTCTAATGTAATTTACTATACAAGCGATTCTACAGATTATTTCAGACAATATGGAAATGTCGATACAGGAGAATAATAAGCAGGTGGGAATATGGCGAAAAGAAAACAAAAGTCGAAGCACCTAACCACATTAATGAAAGGCAAACTAAGTGGAATATTCTTTATTATAGTTTGCTTTTTTTTAGTGTTAATTGTAAGGTTAGGTTATTGGAATATAATAAAGGGAGATGAATTTTCCACAAAGGTGCTGGAAAATCAGGAAAGTTCCAGTACGATCATTCCTTATGAGAGAGGAAAGATCTATGACCGCAATGGAAATATTCTGGCAACCAACGAGAAAAAATATACTTTAATTCTGGAACCGAAGAATATTCTTTCCAGCGATGGAAAGTATCTGGATCATACCATAGATATCTTAAATCAATATCTCGGGTTGGATAAAGAGGAATTAAAAAGTTATATCAATGAACACGAAAATTCCTACTATGAGATTTACAAAAAGGATTTAACTTACAAGGAAGTCTGCGACTTGCAGGATTTTCTGGCCCTTAGTACAAAAAGTGCTTCGGAAGAGGAAGATGAAAAAACGAAAAAGAATATTGAATCTGCCCAATCTGTGAAAGGAATTGTGTTCGAGGAATCCTACGAGCGTATTTACCCTTATGACAGTCTGGCTTGCCGGGCGCTGGGATTTACCGTGTCAGGCAATGTGGGGACCTGGGGGATTGAACAGTATTATAATGATGAGTTAAATGGAGTGGACGGAAGAGAATATTCTTATCTCAATCAGGAACTTGTCACAGAAAAAACAGTGATCGAAGCGCAAAACGGTAACTCTGTGGTAAGTACCATCGATATGGAGATACAAAAGATCGTAGAAGATCAGATCGAGGTGTTTGATCAAAAGATCGGCAGCAGCAATACCAGCGTGTTGGTCATGAATCCGCAAAACGGAGAAATCCTTGCCATGGCCAGTTCCAATCCTTTTGATCTGAACGATCCGATGAACGAAGAAGAGCTGAAATCGCTCTACACTCAGGAAGAGATTCTTGAGATGAAAGAATATACGGAAAAATTAGAAAACGCAGAAGATTCTGAGGCGGCGGAAGAGGAAGGAAAGATCACGATCTATGACGCCTTCAGCAAGCTGCAAAGGAATCCGATCATCAGTGACGCCAATGAACCGGGCTCTACTTATAAGCCATTTACCGTGGCAGCCGGATTGGAAAGCGGCGTATTGACCGGCGAAGAAAACTTTTATTGTACAGGCTCCCTTAAGGTTGCGGATCGTCAGATCGGATGTTCCCATGTTCATGGAAGCCTCACCTTAAAAGATGCGCTGGCGCAATCCTGTAATGTGGCGATGATGAATGCGGCCTTTAAAGAAGGCGCGGAAACCTTCTACGCATACCAGAGCGTATTTGGATTTGGGCAAAAGACCGGGATCGACCTTCCAGGAGAGGCCAATACCAGCAGATTAGTATATAACGCCACAAATTATGATAACGATGCAACCCTTGCGACAAACTCTTTCGGACAAAATTTCAACTGTACCATGGTGCAGATGGCTGCGGCATTTGGCTCTTTGATCAATGGAGGCCGCTATTATAAACCTCATGTAGTAAAAGAAATTTTATCCGGAGACGGCAATATTTCACAAGAGACGGAAAATGACGTCACCCGCCTTACCATTTCCGAAGAAGCCTCAGATATCATTTCCGAGTATTTGGAGAAAACCGTTTCCAGCGGCACCGCAAAGCTGGCGGCGATACCGGGATACAGCATCGGCGGAAAAACGGGAACCGCGGAAAAGATTCCGAGAAATAAAAAAGACTATTATGTTTCCTTTATTGCCTATACTCCTCTGGAAGATCCGGAGCTTTTGATCTATGTGACCATCGACGAGCCAAATCTGGAACAGCAGGCAACCGCTTCTATTGCCGTGGAACTGGAAAGACGGTGTATGACGCAGATCCTTGAGGTGGCAGGCGTGGATCCTGATGATAAGGAAGCTTATGAAAACGCCAAAGCCAACGGAACGCTGGAGCTTAGCATGGAACCGTATTCGGATCATCAAAAATATGTCGAAAAGGATGAAAAAGAAAGCGATACGGCGACAACGGAAGAGGACGAAGATTCCGAAGATAAGAAGCAGGAAGAGTCTTCCGAAGAAAAAGCCGACGGAAGCGTTACCGAGGATTCCGGGGAAGATCAGGACAGCGAGGCGGACGCCGGTTCCGACGGAACGGTGAATGCCGGAGAAAATAATTAGTCATCAGGCATAATCATTTTTTTGCAACGTAAACTGTTACAAAAAGCAAAGGTCATGCTGTGATTAAAATTTATCTCTACCAAAAAAAGAAGTATTTATTTATGCTGTGTTGTATCGGAAGCTTATTTCTGCTTTTGATGGGACGGCTGGTATATATCATGCTGCCCTCCTCTCAAAAATATACGCAAAGAGCCAGCGATATTGAACAGCGGGAACGGGAAATCAAAGCGGCCAGAGGAAGGATCCTCGACCGGAACGGAGTCGTCCTGGCGGACAACAAATCCGTATGTACCATTTCTGTGATCCATCAGCAGATCGACGATCCGGAAAGCGTGATTTCCGTACTCAGTAAGTATCTGGAAATGGATTCTTCGGAGATCCGAAAGAAAGTGGAAAAGGAATCCTCCAGGGAGAAAATTAAAAGTAACGTAGAAAAGGAAATTGGAGATAAGATCCGTGAAGCGAATTTAAACGGCGTAAAGGTCGATGAAGATTATAAAAGATATTATCCCTTTGGTACTCTGGCGTCTAAAGTTTTGGGATTCACCGGAGGAGATAATCAGGGGATTATCGGATTGGAATCAAAATACGACGAACTGCTTCAAGGGAAAAATGGCACGATTTTAACCTACACGGATTATATGGGTGTAGAAATAGAAAATGTTGCAGAGGAGAGGGTAGAACCAGAAAATGGAAATGATCTGACCCTCTCCCTTGATTATAATGTTCAAACTTATGCGCAGCAGGCCGCCAGAAAGGTGATGAAGGAAAAGGGAGCAAAAAGCGTCTCGGTTATTATCATGAATCCTCAGAACGGGGAGATTTTAGCCATGGTTCAGCTTCCGGAATACGACTTAAACCATCCTTTCGACATGGACGACGTCTGGAAGGAAGAAGGACTTAGCCAGAGCGAACAGCTAAATAATATGTGGAGAAATAAAATCATCAGCGACACCTATGAACCGGGTTCCACTTTCAAGATCGTGATCGCAACAGCGGCGCTGGAAGAAAAGGTGGTAACCATAAACGATTCATTCCACTGTCCGGGCTATAAAATTGTCGAGGACAGAAAAATACGCTGCCATAAGACCCAGGGCCACGGCTCTGAGACCTTTAAAGAAGGAGTTATGAACTCCTGTAATCCCGTATTTATGGAAATTGGCGCTCGTGTGGGAGCCTCAAAGATGCTGTCCTACTATAAAAAACTGGGACTTTACGAGGTGACAGGCGTGGATCTGCCCGGAGAGGCAAATTCGATCATGCATCCTCTAAAAAATATCGGAGCGGTGGAACTTGCCACGATGTCCTTTGGCCAGTCCATCCAGATCACGCCTCTGCAGCTTTTAAGAAGCGTCAGCGCCATCGTGAACGGCGGATATTTGGTTACGCCCCATTTGGCCGTATCCTATAAGGACTCCGGGACAGGAGAAAATCACCGCTTTTCCTATGAAAAAAAGAGCGGCGCAGTAAGTAAGGACGTTAGCGAAACGGTGAAGATGCTGCTCGAGAGCGTGGTGGCGGAAGGCACCGGGAAAAACGCCAAGGTGGAAGGTTGGAGAGTCGGAGGCAAAACGGCGACCAGCGAAAAGCTCCCAAGGGGAAATCAAAAATACATTTCTTCTTTTTTAGGATTTGCGCCGGCAGATTCTCCCACCGTGATGGGACTGATCCTCATCGACGAACCGGAGGGGATTTATTACGGCGGAACCATCGCGGCGCCGGTGATGGGATCGATCTTTAAAAATATTCTTCCGTATATGGAAGAGAAAAAAGAATCATAATAACTAAAACCGGCAAGGAGATTTTCTGGCAATAACAGGAAAATATAAATTATAAGAAACTATTGATTCTGATTTAAAAGAGGATTATACTGTTTAGGTGTATCGAAAATTACAGATAGAAAATAAATATGGTCATATTCTGCTGTTATTATTTGGAATATGGCCTGGGATGGAGGTATACTATGGATCATTCAATCGCCATACCGGCGTTGATTTCTTTTTTCATTACATTAGCATTTGGACCGGGGATGATTAGTTTTTTACATAAACTGAAATTTGGTCAGTTTATCCGGGAAGAGGGACCGGAATCCCATCTGAAAAAGTCCGGAACGCCGACGATGGGCGGTATATTGTTTTTGATCGGTATCCTCGCCGGATCGATGCTCTATATTGGAAAATATCCAAAAATCATTCCAATTCTCTTTGTGACTTTGGGATTTGGTCTGATCGGTTTTTTGGATGATTATATAAAGGTTGTCATGAAAAGAAACCTGGGATTAACCCCGGCGCAAAAAATGCTTGGACAGATTATCATCACTGCCGTGTTTGCGTTTTATATGGTAAAAATATCCGGACTGGGAACGGATATCCTCATTCCCTTTACCGGAGGTAAGTCTTTAGAGCTTGGATGGCTGTACATTCCGGTGCTGTTTTTCGTAGTTCTTGGAACGGTCAACGGCGCGAACTTTACAGACGGACTCGATGGGCTCGCTTCCAGCGTCACTACTTTAATTGCCGTATTTTTTACCGTAATTGCCATGGCTTCCTCCGGAGGGATCCATCCGGTAACTTGTGCGGTGATCGGAGCCCTGCTTGGATTTTTATGCTTTAACACCCATCCTGCCAAGGTCTTTATGGGAGATACCGGATCCCTGGCATTGGGGGGTTTTGTGGTATCTTCTGCGTATATGCTGAAAATGCCGTTGTTTTTGCCAATCGTCGCTTTCATTTATTTTGTGGAAGTGTTATCGGTAATCATTCAGGTTACCTATTTTAAGAAAACAAAGAAAAGAATCTTCCGAATGGCGCCGATTCATCACCATTTCGAGCTGGGAGGGTGGCCGGAAACCAAAGTGGTTTCCATATTCTCCATTGTGACGGCAGTGCTCTGTCTGGTGGGAATGCTGGCCTATTAAGAAGATAGAGTGTTTTAGAGAGATTGCCAGACAGGAAGGTGGATAAGATGGACTTAAAAGAAAAAAATATATTGATCGCCGGGGCCGGTCTCAGTGGAAAAGGCGCTGCCAAACTGTTGTTAAAGGGGCAGATCACTCCGACGATTTATGATGGAAATGAACAGCTTGATACGGATAAGCTCCGCCAGGAGATTCCGGGAGGGGAACACCTTGCTTTTCTTCTGGGAAAATACCAGGATCAAATGGCAGATGATTTTGATCTGCTGATCCTAAGCCCCGGAATATCCGTTTACGGAGAGATCGCCCAAAGCTTCCTTTCCAGAAACAAACCAGTGTGGGGAGAGATTGAACTTGCCTGGTATTTTTCAAAGGGACGGATCGCCGCGATCACGGGAACCAACGGCAAGACGACCACTACCGCTTTGGTGGGCAGTATTTTAAAAAATTATTATGAGTCTGTATTTGTGGTGGGAAATATCGGGATTCCGTTTGCTTCCGTTGCCACGGAAACAACCGAAAATAGTGTGATCGCAGCGGAAATCAGCAGTTTTCAGTTGGAAACAGCCGTTGATTTTTGTCCGGAAGTCAGCGCAGTGCTTAATGTGACGCCGGATCATCTGGATCGGCACAAAACGATGGAGAACTACGCAGATACGAAGCTTTCCATTTCAAAAAATCAAGACAGCAGCAAAGTGATCATCTTAAATTACGATGATCCTATCACAAGAGAGATGGGAGAGAAAACAAGCGCCAGACCGGTGTATTTTAGCCGCAAGGAAGAACTCCCGTCCGGAATTATACTAAAAGACGGGAATTTTGTGATCCGTGAGAACGAAGCGGAGACGGTTGTCTGCAATACCGGGGAGATCAACCTCCTGGGCGGACATAATCACGAAAACATATTGGCCGCCATTGGAATCTGCTATTATATGGGCGTGCCTGTTCCAAAAATAAAAGAAGCGGTGATGGCCTTCCGTGCCGTAGAGCACCGTATTGAATATGTGGATACGGTAGATGGCGTCGACTATTATAACGACTCCAAGGGGACCAATCCGGATGCGGCTATAAAAGGGATTCAGGCAATGGTGAAAAAGACCGTATTGCTGGGAGGAGGCTACGATAAAGGAGCCTCTTATGACCAATGGATCTCCTCCTTCGACGGCAAAGTCAAGTGTCTGATTGTCATGGGCGCCACGGCGGACGCCATCGAACAGTCTGCCAGATCACTGGGATTTGAAGAGGTGATTCATGCGCAGACTCTGGAAGAAGCCATGGAAATTGCAAGACAAAAAGCTTTGCCGGGGGAAGCGGTGCTTTTGTCGCCGGCTTGTGCAAGCTGGGGGATGTTTAAAAACTATGAGGTCAGAGGGCAGGTATTTAAAGAGATTGTCCGCAGATTCAAGGAGCAGGGTTAATGGCAAATTCAAAAAGTAAAACAATCCCTTTCCCGGTACAGGAAAGACGGGGAAAAACCAAAACCAAAAAACCAAAAAGCGGGGGAAATAATAAAGCACCGCAGGAAAAGATCCGGTTTCGGCTGGCGAGAGATCCTGTGGACTACTCCATTGTTTTCCTGGTAATGTTTTTTGTGATTTTTGGGCTTGTTATGATATACAGCACCAGTTCGTATAAAGCCAGTCTGCTGTATGGCGACGCAGCCTACTGGCTGAAAAGGCAGGCGGCCTTTGCGCTGCTTGGCGTTTGCCTGATGGTGGTTATTTCAAAAATAGATTATCATTTCTGGCAGTACAAAAAGTTCCAGAGAATCTATTACGGTGCGATCGTAACGATGTTGTTATTTACCATTGTTCTCACTCAGGCAACCAAGGGAGCAAAACGGTGGATCGCAGTCGGTTCCATGCAGTTTCAGCCATCCGAGATCGCCAAAGTAGTTGTCATACTGTTTCTTGCCTATTATGCATCGGAAAATGTGAACACACTAAAGACGGCAAAGGGGATCATCAAAGCTTTTGCGATCATAATACCGGTCATTCTTTTGGTGGGAATCGAAAACTTAAGTACATCGATCATCTTAATGGGAATTACTTTTATTGTTATTTTTGTGGCCAGCTCAAGAATGCTTCCTTTTGTGGGAATTGCAGCAGGAGGAGGAGCCACAGCGGTAGCGCTTCTTCTTCTTAAGGGGTATCGTTTGGAGCGTTTTCAGATTTGGATGCATTTGGAAGATTATGAGAAAGGCCGTCAGGTTTTGCAGGGATTATACGCCATTGGTTCCGGAGGACTTTTTGGAAAAGGACTGGGACAGAGTATGCAGAAAATGGGATTTATCCCGGAGTCCCATAATGATATGATTTTTTCTGTCATTTGCGAGGAATTGGGGCTTTTTGGAGCGATCTCCATTATTGCGCTTTTCTTTGTGCTTCTTTGGCGGTTTATGATAATCGCCTTTAATGCAGAGGATTTATACGGTTCTCTGCTTGTCGTTGGCGTGATCGCCCACTTGGGGATTCAGGTCTTTATTAACATAGGGGTTGTTACCAACACGATTCCAAATACCGGTATTCCGCTGCCGTTCATCAGTTACGGCGGGTCTTCACTGGTATTCTTACTCATCGAGATGGGCCTGGTGCTCTCAGTATCAAGACAAATCCGGATCAAACGCTGACAGGTTCCGTGTGATATACAAAATAAGCAGAGGATAAAATGGGAAAAAGAGGTTTACGACTGGTAGAAAAGAAAAAGAAAAAAAAGAATCGGTATGGCCTTATGATCGCTTTATGCATTTTAGTCATTTTCATTGCTGTAGTTATATTTATAGGAATCTATTTTACGACAGAACAGGTCAGAGTTACCGGAAACGAAACTTATACGGAAGAGGAAGTGATCCATGGAGTAAAATCAGAAGGATATATTCCAAACACTTTGGTGATGACACTAAAAAGTAAATTGCTCCCGAAGCAATACCTGCCTTTTGGAGACAGCGTTACGCTGACGTTCCAGGATCCTAACATACTGGAAGTAAAAATTAAGGAAAAAGTGCGGGCCGGCGCCGTGAAGTCGGGAAAGAACTATTACTATTTTAATCTTGCCGGAGTCATTTTGGAAGAAAAGAGCACGCTTTACAGCGGTGTTCCCGTGGTGAATAGCTCAGAAATGGGCAAGTTAAAGACCGGCCAATCCCTCCCCTTAGAAGAGGATCTTCGGGAGGAAATTGTCGCTGTGGCAAAGGGACTGTCAAACTACGATATGGACGTTTCTGAAATTATAGCCGATGAAAAGGGAGAGATCACTCTGATTTCCGGAGAATATAAGATCATACTCGGCAGCGCGGACTATCTGGACGCTAAAATATCCAAAGCTCCGGAGGTGTTAAAGTCCATTGAGGCAGAGTACCCGTCCGGTACGATCGATATGCGTATGTATACAGACGATAATGAAATCATCACGTATTTTAAATAATGTTTTCAGAGACAATACATGGATACGCTTTCATGACGAACGTCCGTGGAACAAACTATTTTCAAAAATCTAAAAACTTTGGGTTGATTATTTGGATAAAAACTCGTATTATATATATAAATAAAATTGGGTCAACTACGAGATTCATATAGAAATTAAGGAGGAACATACCTTGCTGGAAATTATGTCAAATGAAGAATTATCACATGCAAAAATTCTGGTTGTCGGTGTAGGCGGAGCCGGCAATAACGCAGTTAACCGTATGGTATCAGAAGCCATCGAAGGCGTGGAACTGGTTGGAATCAACACGGATAAGCAGGCACTGGATTTATGTAAGGCCCCGACAAGAGTTCAGATCGGGGAGAAACTGACGAAGGGCCTGGGAGCAGGTGCGAAACCGGAAGTTGGAGCAGGTGCAGTAGAAGAAAACCGTGAAGAGATTACAGAGTTAGTAAAAGACGCAGATATGGTATTCGTTACTTGTGGAATGGGCGGCGGAACCGGAACCGGAGCCGCACCGGTAGTAGCAGAGATCGCAAAGAGTCTTGGCATTCTTACAGTGGGCGTTGTGACGAAACCTTTTATTTTTGAGGGCAAACCTCGTATGAATAACGCATTGCTGGGAATTGAAAAATTAAAAGAAAGCGTGGATACTTTAATTATTATCCCGAACGACAAACTTCTTCAGATTTGTGATAAGAGAACATCCATTAAAGAAGCGTTCTTCAAAGCAGATGAAGTGCTTCAGCAGGGTGTGCAGGGAATCACAGACCTGATCTTTAAACCGGGGCTTATCAACCTTGACTTCGCTGATATTCAGACCGTGATGAGAGATAAAGGAATCGCTCATATTGGTATCGGTACGGGATCCGGAGAGGATAAGGCCGTAGAAGCGATCAAACGCGCTATGGACAGCCCATTGTTAGAGACAACCGTAAGCGGCGCATCCGATATTATCATTAATTTCTCCGGTGAAGTGGGAATCCAGGAAGTGTACGAAGCGGTATCTTATCTTACAGAAATTGCCGGAGATGAAGCAAACATTATCTTTGGTAATGTTGCCAGCGATGACGTTCCGGAAGATGAAGTCAGCATTACGATCATAGCAACCGGATTAAAGGACGCTTCTTCCGAGGTGTTAAAACCTGTAGCCAGCGCTCAGGCAAAACCGGCGCCGGAGAAAAAAGGCCCGACATACAGCGGACAGGCTTTGAATCAGAGCGTTGCTCCAAGAAGAGAATCCGCACCGATCCGCTCCTCTGATTCCGGAGAGATGGAAATTAAAATTCCGGATTTCCTTCAGAGAAGAAGATAAGAGATATTTTATTTACACACGACGAATCAGGTCGAAATATGCAAGAGTTTTCTTGTATATTTCGACCTTTTTTTTATTTCTTTTGTTCTATAATGGAAAAAAATCTTCTGGAATAATCATGATAATCCACCTTGATTCTTTCTTCTTTCAAAATGTGTGTCTTGATTTTGCTCTGATGCTCACGATCAATAAAAGGCTTAAGAAAAGGCAGAACGTGATCAGGATATTGACAGGCTGTGTCAGTATAAATATATGCTATCTTGGTATATTTATGATGGAAATTTTTGAGATACCCTATTATTATTGGGGGATTCCTGTCATAGCGTGTTTTATAATCTTTGCACATACCTATAAAATAAGGGGAATAAATCAGCAAATTACGTTGTGGAAGCACAGTATGCTTGTGCTGTTTACCGCAGGAGGGGCCGCAGCAAGCCTTTCACGACTGATCGGACAGGATAAAATCCGTTTCCGGCATATCCTGTTTGCCGTTATTTTGTCCTGCTTTCTTTGGCGGAGAATGGACATACATAAAAACAATCCTGTTGCTTTAGCTGCGGATCCGAACGGCACCTATGACATTTGGTTTAAACGGGGAGAAAAGATGGGAAAGGGGAAGGCATTTTATGATACCGGAAACCAGTTAAAAAGTGTGATCAATGGCAGAGGGATAGCTGTGGTGACATGGAGACTGGCAAAAGAGCTTTTAGATGATCAGGAAAAAGAAGAATATAAGAAAAGGAAAGCGGCAAAAAATATTTCCGGAGAAAATAAAACAGACAGATTTTATAAGATTGTTTACGAGACGATCGGAGAAGCCCCGGGGGAGATGCCGGGGATATTAGCGGACGAAGTGGAAATCATTACAGAAGAGGGAAAGATCGTGACCAAATCTATCATGATTGGAATCAGTCCAGCCAATATATTAAAACAGAAAAAATGTGATTGTTTATTGCCGGCTGATATTTTTGAAGAAAGAAATCGGAAGGCAGAGAGGAGATAGGATGGCAGTAGTATTTAATGGATCCGGAGTGGAAAAAGTAAAATTTACCATGGTAAATAATTTTCGCTCCCTGTTTTCAACCCACAATGAAGTGCATTACATAGGAGGGAGCGAAATCTTACCTCCGCCCCTGGAAGTGGAGGAAGAAGCCTACGTTTTAAGCCAACTGAGCACGCATCGGAGCGAGGAGGCCAAAACGCTTCTGATTGAAAGAAACCTTCGTCTGGTGGTGTACATAGCAAAAAAATTTGAAAATACGGGAGTGGGCGTGGAGGATCTGATCTCCATCGGAACCATCGGGCTGATCAAAGCAATCCAGACCTTCAAACCGGATCGCAAGATTAAACTGGCGACTTATGCTTCCCGTTGTATTGAAAATGAGATATTAATGTATTTAAGGAGAACCAGTAAGACAAAAATGGAAGTATCCATTGACGAACCGTTGAATGTGGATTGGGACGGGAACGAGATGTTACTATCCGATATCCTCGGAACGGAATCTGATGTGATATCAAAAGACATAGAAGAAGAGATTGACCGGAAATTATTAAAAAAAGCGATGGAGACCCTTTCAGACAGGGAAAGGATCATCCTGAAGCTCCGCTATGGTCTGGGAAACGACGAAATAGGAGAAAAGACCCAGAAGGAAGTGGCGGATCTTCTGGGTATCTCTCAATCTTATATCTCCAGGCTGGAAAAGAAAATCATTTTAAGATTAAAAAAAGAAATTCTAAAATTGGGATGAAAGAACATCTCATAAAATAACCGCATAGGACATCTCAATGAAAATGATTGCGGATAGACTTTAAGGCATTTTTCTCAAGACGGCTTACCTGCGCCTGAGAGATACTGATCTCATTTGCCACTTCTGTCTGTGTTTTTCCTTCGTAATATCGCTGACGGATAATGTACAATTCCCGGGGAGATAACTGGTTCATAGCTTCCTCCAAAGAGAGGCGCTCCAGCCAATTTTCTTCCCGGTTCTTTTTGTCATAAATCTGATCCATCAAAGACAGGGAATCCCCGCCATCCTGATAAACCGGTTCAAATAAAGAAACCGGAGCGGCGATGGCGTCAAGCGCATAAATGATATCCTCCTCGGGAAGAGAGATGGCGTCTGAAATATCCTTTACAGAAGGTGTTTTATCCATCGTTTTTGTGAGATGTTCTTTGGCGCAGATCGCCTTATAGGCGATATCCCTGAGAGAACGGCTGACGCGGATGCTGTTGTTGTCCCTTAAATACCTGCGAACCTCCCCCATGATCATGGGAACAGCATAGGTGGAAAACTTGACGTCTAAAGTGCGATCAAAATTATCAATTGCCTTCATCAGTCCGATACATCCGACCTGAAAAAGGTCATCCGGATTTTCATGGCTGTTGGAAAAGCGGCTGATGACGCTTAACACAAGGCGAAGATTGCCGGTAATATATTCTTCCCTTGCTAAGACGTCGCCTTGATCGATACGTTCAAACAACGCTTCCTTCTCTTTTTCGGATAAAAGAGGAAGTTCCGTTGTATTTACACCGCATATTTCAACCTTATTCAGATACATAATCATCCTCCTTGGTTCTTCCATTTCCTCCCCATACGCTGCCTTAAGGTTTCCATACCTTAAACCTGTCTTTGGCGGGCGTGCTATAAAAAGGATGAACTTAAAAGAGTAAAATTATTCATGAAAAAGTGGATATATTTTTGATATCTGTTATAATACCAGTAGAAGAAAAAGGGGAGGTTGGATTATGACTGCGGAAATTATCAGTGTAGGTACAGAACTTTTATTAGGAGATATCGTTAATACAAACGCACAATATATCGCAAAAGAATTGGCCCATATGGGAATAGACTTATATTATCAGACAGTGGTGGGAGACAATCCGGAAAGATTATCCAAAACATTAAAGACTGCCTTTTCCCGTTCCGAGCTTGTGATCACCACCGGAGGTCTTGGGCCGACAAAGGATGATCTGACAAAGGAAGTTGCGGCGTCTTATTTCGAAAAAAAGCTGATTTTTGATGAAACAACCTATCAGCACGTAAAAAAACGCCTGGAATCCTACGGAATCAAGGAAATGACAGAAAGCCAAAAAAAACAAGCCCTCGTGCCGGAAGGCGCATTAGTAGTGACCAATCCTGTCGGGCTGGCTCCGGGAATTATTGTTGCAAAAGGAGACAAAGCGCTGGTTATGCTTCCTGGGCCTCCAAAGGAGATGAAGGCGCTGTTCGCAGAGTGCAGCAGACTGTTCATTCGCAGATTATCAGAACACGTTTTTGTGACCATCAACATCAAGTGCAAAGGACCGGACGAGATGCCTCTTAGCGTGATAGGAGAGGCTCCGATTGCAGACTTACTGGGAGATATCTTAGACAGTGAGAATCCTACCGTGGCAACTTACGCCAAAGAAGACGGGGTCCTGATCCGGGTGACGGCTTCCGGCAAAACAAGGGAGGACGCACTGCGCCTTATGCAGCCGGTCGTAACAAAAATTGCTGAAATTCTCACCAACAAAATTGCCTGGGTAAAAGAAGACACCGACGAGTAAATCCGCGCAATAGTTTCGCAGCGGGGAACATCAGTCGCATATCGGCGAATTAACGTAGATTAAGGTGAATAACGTAAATTCATATAAATTAACGTAAATTAAGGTGAACTAACGTAAATTATTAACATAAACTAATGTAAATTAACGTGCGTGTCCGGCGGCGTGAAAGAACGTCTTTACCAGACACGCACATTTCAAGTAAACTCTCTGCATAGAAGTCAGAAGTCCCAGAGGGGAATGGGGCGCCGCATGAAAGGCCCGATATTGACCGGAGCAAACGGAGAGAAAAAACAAAAAACAAAGTTTCCTGAAAAATAAAAATGGAGTGGAAAAATGGGACATCAATTGACGCAAAGTGATATTCAAAAAATGGAAGAAGAAATCCAGTACCGTAAAGTTGTGGTTCGCAAAGAACTGTTAGAACACGTCAAAACAGCGCGGGCCCATGGAGATTTAAGCGAAAACTTTGAATATCATGCAGCAAAAAAGGAAAAAAATAAAAATGAAAGCCGCATTCGGTATCTGGAGAAAATGATACGGCAGGCACAGACTGTAACAGAAGATGTGGATGATCATAAAGTGGGAGTAAACAAAACTGTCACCATGTTTATAGAAGATGACAATATGGAAGAAAAGATTTCTTTTGTCACAACGGTTCATATTAACATGATGGAGAATCGTGTGAGTATAGAATCCCCCATCGGAAAAGCGCTAAAAGGACATCAAGTCGGGGATCGGGTGTTTATTCCACTGCAAAATAACAACGGATATTATGTTCAGATTCGTGCAATTGAAAAATACGAAGAAGACGTACCGTTGAATGAATTTTAATATAATATACATTTAATATATATAATGCATCGTTTCATATCGTGTTTAATTTAAATAAAAGATATTTAAATTAAGGATATTTAAAAGAGAGGCTTTCCTAAAAAAGATGCAAAAACTCTCTTAAAAAATGATGTAAAAAAGTGTTGACAATTAAATTTAAAAATGATAGACTGACTAAGTCGCAGCGAGCTGGGACTTAAAAATATGGAGAGGTGTCCGAGTGGTTTAAGGAGCTGGTCTTGAAAACCAGTGATACTGAAAGGTACCGTGGGTTCGAATCCCACCTTCTCCGTATCATAGTATTTTTGGAGAAGTACCCAAGAGGCCGAAGGGGCTCGCCTGGAAAGTGAGTAGGTCGTTAATAGCGGCGCAAGGGTTCAAATCCCTTCTTCTCCGTTAACAACAATCTTCAAAAATAAGTCGAATATCAAAAAAAGATGATTGACAGAAGAAGAAAGTTGTGATAAAATTTATAAGCTGTCGCAAAAAGCGACAACAAAGAATCTTGATAACTGAATAACAAAACAACCTTGAAAGTTCAATTCACT
>CAZKQV010000015.1:0-41451 GCA_964555015.1 uncultured Eubacterium sp.
CGATCAGATGCTTTTCCTTGCCGATCTGATTGTTCATATATTGGATCAGCCCGGTTTTGTCAACATAGATATCATTCTTGATGACCCTGGCGAACGATTCATTTCCCGGATTCAAATATAAACCCATAATCTAAGCCTCCTTCCGTCTGCTCTATAATACTCCAACTTGATGACTCTTGCAATCCTACAGCTTGTTCTTATTTTCAAAAGGTTTTATGTTTGTTCCCTTAAACATTCTATTCTCTCTCCGGGCTGCCGCCCAATTCAACTCAAAATGGCGGCGTTTCCCTCTTCATATTTCTACTCTGCCGGGTGATATGTGCTCACCACTTCTTGTAACATTTCTCTGATATTTTCCTTATTCTTATACGCTGCCGTCATCAATTCTTCCAACTGCACAAGGAAGGTCTCGATGTCGAATGGGATTGGGCAGCCAATGTGAATTAAGTCGTTTTTGGTCTTTTTCAATCCTTCTTCCGCCATAAGCTTTTCTTCGTAGAGTTTTTCGCCTGGGCGAAGTCCCGTATATTGGATCTCAATGTCTTCTCCCACTTTATGTCCGGAAAGACGGATCAGGTTGCGGGCTAAGGTATCGATTTTTACCGGTTCTCCCATATCAAGGACAAAGATTTCCCCGCCATGGGCGTAGGTTCCGGCCTGCAGGACGAGTCCCACCGCTTCCGGTATGGTCATGAAGTAACGGATAATGTCCGGGTGGGTTACGGTGACCGGACCTCCGGCTTCGATCTGCTTTTTAAATAATGGGATTACGGAACCGTTGCTGCCCAGTACGTTTCCGAAACGCACTGCCACAAATTCTGTCTTTGTGTTTTTAATTACATTAAGGATTTCCGAATCGACGACCAGATCGCTCATGCTGTGGGTAAAGAGCTGAGGCAGCTCTTCGGCTTTTCCTTCTTTTACTTTATAGTCGAATGCCTGGATTACCATTTCACACAGCCGTTTGGATGCACCCATGGTATTGGTTGGGTTGACCGCCTTGTCCGTGCTGATTAAAACGAATCTCTGGCAGCCGTGAGCCATCGCCGCATAAGCGGTTTTATATGTACCGATCGTATTGTTTTTTATGGCCTCGCATGGACTGTCTTCCATGAGAGGAACGTGTTTGTGGGCCGCCGCATGATAGACGATTTCCGGGCGGTATTTTCCAATGATTTTAAAGAGCATACGACTGTCTCGAACAGAACCAATCAGAGTTTCCAGTTTTAAAGCCGGATATTTTTTCTTTAATTCTAATTGGATATCATATGCATTGTTTTCGTAGATGTCAAGGATAATAAGCTGTTTTGGTTTGTGAGCGGCAATCTGACGGCAAAGTTCGGAACCGATGGAGCCTCCGCCGCCGGTGACCATGATCACTTTTCCTTCGATGTATGCACAGATTTCTTCCATATTTACTTCGATGGGATCTCTTCCCAGAAGATCTTCTACCGCCACTTCTTTCATCTTGCTGACCGCAAGCTCTCCCGAAGATAGCTGATACATTCCCGGAAGCTGCAGCAGCTTACAGTTGGTTTCGTTGCAAATGCTTATAATATCTCGTTTTTCTTTTGCCGAAGCGCTTGGGATAGCCATATAAATTTTTTCGATATGATATTTTTCACAGGCAGAAAGGATGCTTTCTCTGCCTCCTTCTACCGGCACGTCGTTGATATATCTTCCCCATTTATTTTTATTGTCGTCAATAAAACAGCATACTTTTTCATTAATTTCTTTTGCGGTCTTGATGTCTCGAAAGATCATCTGCCCCGCCGCGCCTGCTCCGATCAGCATAACGCACTTTTGTTCCGACGTCGCCTTATTATTTTTTCCCCGCATTAAAAGGACGAAACGATAAGCAAATCGAATCCCCAGCGTCAAAAAGAACTGAATGACCACGCCAAACACATAATAGGAAATCGGCATTCTAGTAATAAAAATAGTCACTGCCAAAACATAGCAAATTATGGTGACGATCGTGGCCGTCGTCATACGGATCAGCTCGCTGTAGCTAGCGAAACGCCATATACTTTTATATAATCGGAGAAACCAGAACACGATCACGCAAAATACTGCATAGATTACTATTGTACGAAAGTATGACGTTAAATACTTTTCCGGTATTCCCGAATACCGGCAATCAAAGCGGAGCCATAACGCCAGAAAATAAGATAGGGCAATCGCCAAAAGATCGTAAAACATTAAATAAGCATTGACATAGTGCCAATGTTCGAGTCTAAATCTTTTTGGTTTTTTGTTAATAAAATTATCCATCTCTTCCTCATCCGTATATTCAAAAATTTCCTCAATTTATAAAAAGTTTCTAAAAAATAATTCGGTTTATTACGGTTTATTTTAATATGTCCTTTTATAAAATGCAATCTATTTACAAAATTTGACGATAAAATTGCAAAAAATACATTTTTCTTTCGCCCTTTACTTTTTTTCCTTCCCTATTACGTATATCATTACATTATTTTTTTAACGAAATATAATCCGTTTGCTAAAGATATAGTTTAGCAGCACTACAATTATCTGTGCGGCCAGTTTTATCATCAGGCTGTTTAGTCCCATTTGGGTGATGAAAATGTAGATTATTCCTTCTTCTATTCCCAAGGTGAGCAGCCTGCCGCCGCAAAATTTCAGTAATTCTACGGCGCAGGCAGCAATCCCATGATTTTGAGAGTGGAAGACCCAGATGCGGTTTGTGATATAAGCAGTTAATACCGCCAAAATCCAGGAAATCACATTAGCAATCAAAGGGTCTATTTTCATTGCTGCTATAAAGTAGTGAAAACTTCCGACGCTGACGATGGTAGTAATGCATCCAAATAGAATGTAGTTAATCTGTTCCTGATAATGCCTGTATATTTTTTCCCATGATTTAGGCTTTTTCATTTGCATTTCCTCTAATGTGCATACGTGTTAAAATCTTTATACTTTTTTGCAGCAGCTCTATGTATGCTTAAAATCTTTATACTTTTTTTGCAGCAGCTCTATGTATGCTTAAAATCTTTATACTTTTTTTGCAGCAGCTTTACGCTTATGATCTTTATGCCTAAGATAGAGAAAGAATCCCAGATTCAGTATAATTCCAAAGGTGGTTGCGGTCGGAGCCGACAGGCCGATCATCGTGAGGCTTGCGTTCGGCTGTATACTCATGAAGTATGCCATAGGCAGTCTGACCAGGAAAGACTGGCAGATTCCCTGAAGCATGACAAAGAGTGTTTCTCCATTTCCGCTATAGTACCCGATAAAGCTAAACAGTACGCAGGTGACAACGGCTTCCGGACTGAATCCTTTTAAGTACTCTGCCGCCCGAAGGATTACTGCCGAATCGCTGCTAAAGCAGGACGCCAGAATATTTCCTTTGAAATAGGTGAGCAGCAGCACAAAGACGCCGATCGCCGCGCCGATCAATATTCCGGTTCCCAGCGCCTTCTTTGCTCTTTTTAAAAGACCTGCTCCCACATTCTGCGCTACAAAGGCAGATAAGGACTGCATAAGAGACGACGGAATCAGCATCACAAAGGATGTGATTTTTTGTGCGACGCCATATCCGGAGGAGGCTTCCAGACCCAGACGGTTGATGAATGCGCACAAGGCAAGAAAGGAAAGTTGGGTCAAAACTTCCTGCATTGCCACTGGGGTTCCGATTTTTAATATCTTTTTAATTTCCCGGCTGGGTGAAATATCCTTCCGGCTTACTTTGAAGGGAAGGGATTGTTTTTTGATGATCAGCAAGGATAATACTACGCTCACCGCCTGGGCCAGCACGGTGGCAAGGGCCGCTCCGGCGACGTTCATATGTAATACGGCGACGAAAAATAAATCGCCGATAATATTTGCCACACAGGCGATTGCTACAAAAATGAGGGGCAGTCTGGAATTGCCTAAGCCTCGAAAAATACTGCTGATAACATTGTAAGCAATGATAAAAAAGATTCCTCCGCCACAGATTCTTACATATAATACCGTAAGATCAACGGCATCTTTGGGCGCCTGCATGAGCAGGGCGAGCGGACGGGCGCAGGCGAGTAAAAAAACCGTCAAGAGAATGGCAGCCGCTGTAAAGAAACAGATTGCTCCTCCGATTACTCTGCCGCATTTTTCTGAACAATTTTCTCCGATATATTGTCCCAGAAGAACGGTCACTCCCATGGCCAGACCTGCCATGGTGAAGACAATCAAATTAATGACATTGCTTCCTGTGGAAACTGCGGAAATTCCTGCGGTGGTTCCAAACTGCCCCACCACGAGCAAGTCCACGGCGCCATACATAGCTTGCAGAACCAGCGCGCCAAGCACCGGAATCATGAATCCAACCAGTTTAACCGGTATGCTTCCCAGGGTGAAATTATCTAATTGTTCGTTCATATGTACTCCTGTTTATTATGAAAGCCCAGGCAAGCGGTGTTTGCAAAAATGCAGGGGTGCAAGCCAATGGGCTTTCATGAAGGATAAGCGCTGTTTTTACAGCGCATGAAAATTAATAAGTAAATGGGGTTCCGGTTAATAATACATAAGCTTCCTTGTATTTATCTACGGTTTTGTCGATGACTTCCTCCGGAAGGTTATAATCGCTGTCCGGATTTGCTCTCAGCCAGTCTCTTACGAATTGTTTGTCATAGGACGGCTGTCCCTTTCCTGCTTCGTAACCTTCTCTTGGCCAAAATCTGGAGCTGTCCGGCGTGAGCATTTCATCGCCGAGCACCACATTGCCTTCTTCGTCGAGACCAAATTCAAACTTGGTATCTGCAATGATGATGCCTTTTTCCCATGCGTAATCCGCACATTTTTTGTAAAGAGCGATCGTCTTTTCCTTTAGCTGCTCCGCATAATACTCACCTTTGCCCGGATAAATTTTTTCCAGGATCTCTACCGTCTTTTCAAAGGAGACATTTTCATCATGATCTCCGATCTCTGCCTTGGTAGAAGGGGTATAAATCGGCTCAGGAAGCTTTTCTGACTCGCTAAGTCCTTCCGGCAGTTTAATGCCGCAGACGGTGCCGTCCTTTTGGTAGCTTGCCCAGCCGCTTCCGGTAATATAACCGCGGACGATACATTCCACTGGGAACATCTCCAGTTTTTTACACATCATGGAATTGCCTTCGTATTTTTCATTCTGGAAAAATTCCGGCATATCCTTAGTATCTGTGGAAATCATATGATTTGGCACGACATCCTTGGTGTAGTCGAACCAAAATCTGGACATCTGCGTTAAAACAGCGCCCTTGTCTGTTACTTTATTTTTTAAAATCACATCAAATGCGGAGATTCTGTCTGTTGCCGTAATGATCAGGCTGTCTCCGATATCATAAACTTCTCTTACCTTCCCTTCTTTGATGGGGGTATATTCTTTCATGATTATCCTTTCTTTCTCCTTTCCTTTGGCGTTATCACTCGTTGCCATTTCTCATGGCAGTTATGATTATCAGCCATCACGTTAAATGTTTATAGTTACAAAATTAAAAATTAGATTTGATTATATCAACGAAAAAAACTATCATACGAAATTATGGTTTTAATGTAACAATAGAATAATGATTTTAACATTAATTGCTCTTAATTTTGATAATGAGCAATTATGGTTTTTAAAAAATTGGATAAATTAATTATAAACTTATAGTTCTTAAAAATTGGATAAATTAATTATAAACTTATAGTTTTTAAAAATTGGATAAATTAATTATAAACTTATAGTTCTTAAAAATTGGATAAATTAGTTATAAAATTATGGTTTTTAAAAATTGGATCAAATTAACAATAAAATTATAGCTCTTAAAAATTGGATTAAATTAAAATAATAATTATAGTTTTAAATTGCTCTTGATTATAATAATAATTATAGTTTTAAAATCGCTCTTGATTATAATAATGAAAATTATCGTTTTAATAAAAATTGGATGTAAAAATTAAAATGATAATTTTTCTTTATAATCAATGGATAAACTATTGAGAATAAATGTACTTATAAACTATTCTGTTTTCCTTGATTTTCTGTTTTTATTTGGAATACAATTTTCCTTAATTTGGAATAGATTTAATTAAGAAATCTCCTTCCTATAATATTTTTTTATTTTTTGTTTTTTTCTTGCTGCTTTTTTTCTTTTTGTTTTAATATCTTTGGATATTCTTTGCAAATATCACTTAAACAACATTTTTCACAATAAGGCGTTGTTCTTGCCGTGCAGACCTCCCTTCCATGATAAACCAGACGATGGCAGAAATCGCTTCCTTCTTCTCCCGGGATGATTTTCCACAAAGCCATCTCCACCTTCTTCGGATCCTTCTCGTCATCCACCAGTCCGATTCGGTTGCACAGGCGGATACAATGGGTGTCCGTAACGATGGCAGGTTTTCCGAAAACATCTCCCATGATCAGATTTGCGCTTTTTCTTCCTACGCCGGGCAGGCTTAAAAGTGCGTCGAAATCATCAGGCACCTGGCCGCCGAACTCATCCCGGAGCATTCTCATACACTTGCTGATATCCTTTGCCTTGCTTCTCCCCAGGCCGCAGGGACGGACGATCGACTCGATGTCCTCCGGCTCGGCTTCGGCAAGGGCGTTCACACTCGGATATTTGTCAAAGAGAATCGCAACGATTTTATTCACTCGCTCGTCCGTACACTGGGCGGCGAGCCTTACGCTTACAAGAAGCTTCCATGCCTCCCGGTAATCCAGGGTGCAGTCTGCGTCAGGGTATTCTGCCTTAAGCCTTTCTATGGCAATAGCAGCTCTCTCCTTCTTTCTCATTCGTACCTTCCTTTCTTTTCGCCATAGCTTGAAGTATATCATAATTCTTTTAACGTCTCAAGCAATGTTAATTGGTTTTCGATAAGATAATCTATTTTTTTATGCAGATCTTCCACAATAAATTCCGATTTTAAGTTTACTTTGTAATCATTTTCCGCCCGCAGCCTGTCTTTTTGTTCCTGGCGGTTCTGGCTCATCATAATGAGGGGCGCCTGGACCGCCGCCACACAGGACAGCACCAGATTCAGCAAAATATACGGATATGCGTCAAAGGCTCTTGCCGACAAAACCGTATTTACCGCCATCCAGCCAAGTAAAAATCCGGTAAATAGAATGATAAAAGTCCAGCTTCCCGCAAACCTGGCGATCAGATCCGCGCTGCGCTGCGCAAAGCTTGGATGTTCCTTCATAGCCGGTTCCACCTCCGCTGAGATTTTCTTTTCCAGCAGCATATGCAAAATATCTTCATCCGAAAATTCTTCGTTAGCGCTGTCTAAAAAGTTCTGAATCAACATTAACTTCTGTTCCGCCTTCATAGATTCCTCCTTTATCCACAAAACATAATTTTTTACCTTAGTTTTATCCACAACAGAAAAAAATATGCGATAAAAAAATTGCCTTTCAAACAAGCAACTAGTACGCTTATTTGAAAGGCAATTCTATGTTTATTAAGTTACTGAGAAAAATAGCTTCACAAATATTTTATATTCTAATCTGTTTCTTCTCCTTTATTAATCAATTCCTGCAGCACTTCTTCGTCCGCATTGAGCGACAGATTATATATATCTCCGCCAATGGACGCCTCAGCCCCAATCTCCACATACTCATATTCTTCTGCACCTTTGTATCCGGATGCATAAATATCTCCTGTGTATTTAAGCTTCGGCGCAATCTTTTTTATCTCCTGTGAATCGGTAACGGTATAACTGTTTTTCAGGTTGTAATCCTCGTCATAGATATTCACCGTAAGTTTTTTAATGTTATAGTCGGTCAATGACGGAGCTTGTAAGATGTTCTTTTTCTCACAATAAGCCAGAGTATTTTTAAAGGATGGATAGATGTAATAATGCTCCGAGATCGTATCGGTTTTATTGATCATATAATCCACCCAAAATGCGCCTATTGGCTCTACGTTTCTCATTTCCTTGAAAGTGAGAGTATCCAGATCCTTTTGGTATATCTTTAAAAATTCCTTCTGTTCTGATTTGGACAGGTCGGCGGCTGCAGTACTGCTCTCCGGCGTATCGGAGTGAATATCGCTTATCGTATCCCATTTATTTTTATAAAGGTAATATACTTCTTTTTTATATTCCGGCGTGTCAAAGATTTTTTTGGCTACGGCCTCCTGAACTTTTTCTTCTACATAGTAGCTGCGTTCCATTGTTTTTCCGTTTTTCATCCGATAGATCACTTTGACGTTGCGGCTGTTTTCTTCCGAGGAACAGTTTGCCACGTCCTGAATGTCTGTTAGAAGATCAGAGAGCCCCTCTCCCTTGATTTCCATAAATTCTTCACTCCAATAACTGTCATAGCCGGGATAATGATCTAGCCGGACAGCTATAGATTCTACTTTCTGCGCTGTTGGCACATAGGTATTATATCGAAGCGGATCGAACCAAAAAATCGCCACTATAGCCAGGACAACGATACCCGTGGCAGCCATCTGTTTCTTGTGGGACCGGATGGCGCGGAAATCGCACTGATATATAACCTCAATAAATGCATGGAAAAATACTGTGCCGATCACCGTTCCAAGAACAACCCAGATTTTGCTGGATTCCATTAATACTGCATAAAATAAGCAGCCGGTATAAAGGGCAAACGGGATAACCAAAAGGATACGAATGACGTCCTTTGTCCTGGCAAAGGCCATGGACTTTCCTGCCATCTCAGACTCTCTCTTTTTATGCAAAATAATGCAAAGGCAAAAGAGAAGAATGATGAGTACTACCGTATATGCAACGTACTTTCCTTTGGTCGCCCAGCTCCAACTTCCATAGCTTGTAGCCATAAGAGCGGACAAAGTTGCCGGCGAATAATATTTTAAAAAGCTGCTTCCTATATTTCCCTCCACATAACTGTCAAAGAACATGGAACAATACGACGGAACCACTCCCCTTAAGATTAACGGGAAGTATGCCATGAACACGGCAAAACCCAGGATTCCAGTCAGATGATTTCCCGTCATGATCATCGCCAGCGCCATAGTAAGGTATGCCGCCATAAACGCAAGCAGATAACAAATAACTGAATTAACTACTGCAAGGATGAAGCTTCCAGTAAGAGCAGATGCTGTTGCCGCAGCTATGGAGACAACGACCCATGCCACCAAAAAAGGAACCACAAAGATAATCACGTCGTTTATTATATTTACTAAAAATATGCTTTCTCTTTTAATAGGAAGAGAATGGTATAAATCTACTTTTGATTTCGTATGAAGATACGAAAAACTGGAAAAAGCAAAAACAGTGCCCATTCCCAGCATAAGTATCACCAGAAATGTATTCGGTGTGGCGACTCCCATAATCACTTGCTGTGCCGACATGGAAGCTGTGAGTAATCCCTCCGGATTCAAATAGGCATTATGAATCACAATTAAAAAACCAAAAGCGAAAACTACAGAAAAAATTACACTTAAAATCATTATGCCCAGTTTATGCTTTAGATTGTCCTTTGCAAAATTATAAGATAATTTCTTTGAGGTCATAACCTGCCACCTCCGTTTCACTGATAAATATTTCTTCCAGGGATAGAGGAAGAACTTCGCAATACACCGGTTCTAAAGAAGAAAGTTTTTGCATAATCTCTTCTTCTGCGCCCCGTACAGACATGGTGATCAATTTTCCCCTCCTCGAATACTGGAGTACATCTAGCATCGTATTGATCTTCTCTGCACAGTATTCCGGCAGGACGCACTGTACTTTGTGGATATTGCACTTCAAATCTTCTAATTCCTTGGTCAGCAGCATACCGCCCTGATGAAGCAAACCGATGTGGTCGCAGATATCTTCAAGCTCTCTTAAATTATGGGAAGCGATCACCGGAGTGAGCCCTCTCTCCTCAATTTCTCTGGCGAAGATACTTTTCATCCCCTGTCTCATCACCGGATCCAGTCCGTCAAAGGTCTCATCACAGAGAAGATAACGGGTATTGCTGCACAATCCTAAAATAATGGACAATTGTTTCTTCATTCCTTTGGAAAAGGTCGCGATCTTTCGTCTGCCATCTAACTGAAACTGATGGAGCATTTCAAGAAAGCGCTTTTTATCAAAGGCTACATAACAGCTCTCATAAAATGCCGCCATATCAAGCGGAGTGGAATTTGGAAAATAATATTGATCATCTGAAATATAAAACAGCTTCTCCTTGGAAACAGGGTTTTCAAAAATATTTTCCCCGTCAACCAAAATCTCTCCGGAGTCTGCCTTTAATACGCCTGCGATCATACGAAGCAGGGTACTCTTTCCCGCGCCGTTGGTGCCGAGCATTCCAAACACAGCTTCCTCTGAAATCGTAAGGTCAATTCCGGACAAAGCCTGAATAGAATCAAATTTCTTGCTAACCTGATGAATTTCAATCATACTCTACCCTCCTTGTAACATTCCTGCACACAGCGATTCACTTCTTCATAAGTTACGCCGCTTTTTTTGCATTCTTCTAATGTCTGGGATAAACGCCCCAACAGTTTTTCCTGCTGCTTTTTCATCATCTGTTCATCAAAGCGCACAAAACTTCCCCGTCCTTTCACCGTATACAAATATCCATCCCGCTCAAGCTGCGCATATGCCCGCTGAATTGTGTTGGGATTAATGGACAGCTCCACGGCGAGTGATCTCACCGACGGCATCTTCTGGTCCGGTTCTAAAGCGCCATTAAGAATCAATGTCTCAAACCGTTCCACGATCTGTTCATAAATCGGCCGTTTATCGCTGTAATCTAATATAATCATTTTACCTCCTGTCCCTTTTGCAATAAGTGTATTAACACTATTAATACACTTAATATACAGGATGAAAGTTCTTCTGTCAATGTTTTTTCAAAGTCTTTTGAAATCTTTCTTTGAAAAAGCGCCTCGTTAATCACAGAATGTTCACTTTTTTTCTTATTTTTGTTAACAATTTAAACACAAATTCTCAGTATACTAACACCATCAAATCAAAGACAGTTGATTTGATCATTGTAATTTTTCATACTTTTCTCTCTTTTGTAAAAAGGACCGCTCCAGGCGGTTCTTTTTCGTTTATATGCTCTATGCTTTCTTGCATATTTTCTTATATCCTTCCTTTTACATCTTCTTTGAAGTTTTTTCCTCTTTTTCTCATCGGATTTTCATAAAACTCTGCTATAATTTTAATATCAAAAACCATAGGAGGTATTTATGATGCGTATCTTGGTAGTGGAAGACGAACCAAAACTTAACGAACTGATCTGCGCCCGCCTTCGCCGGGAACATTACACCATCGACAGTTGTATGGCCGGTGATGAAGCGATGGATTTTCTTGCCTGCGCACAGTATGATCTTTTGATTTTAGATATTATGCTTCCCGGAATCAGCGGCCTGGAGATTCTTCGCCAGCTCCGCAGCCGGAATGATAAAACGCCGGTTTTGCTGCTCACTGCTCTTGACAGCGTGCCGGACCGCGTCACCGGTTTAAATTCCGGCGCTGATGATTATTTGGTAAAGCCTTTTGCCTTTGATGAACTTTTAGCAAGAGTTCGCGTGCTGTTTCGGCGCAGCAGCGGCAGCGTCAGCAATATATACAGTCTTGCCGATCTCTCAGTGGATTGCGACGCAAAGCAGGTTAAACGAGGAGATACCGTGATTTCCCTTTCGGCAAAGGAATTTTCTATTTTAGAATATCTCATAAGAAATCAGGGCACCGTCCTGTCCCGCGACCGGATTAATAATCATATCTGGAATTATGATTATGAGGGAAGCTCCAATATTGTAGACGTGTATATCCGCTATCTGCGGAAAAAAATTGACGACGGATTTGAGCCAAAGCTGATCCATACGGTGCGGGGCGTCGGCTATGTGCTGAGGGAGCCATCATGAGCGGGCTTTCGATCCGGATGAAGGTGACGGCGTGGTTCACGGCATTGATGGCGCTCCTTGCGGCGCTTGTTTTGGTGTTTTTATACCTTGTGGGCCAATCCTCTGTTCAGACCGGTCTTAGAAACCAGCTTGTAAATACTATCACTTCTAACTTAGACGAGATTGAATACGATGATGGAAGGATCGAACCGGACGATGACCTGGATTATTTTATCGGCGGCGTCTATCTGTCCATTTATGACGAAGAGGGGCGTCTCCTTTATGGCCGCATTCCTTCCACTTATCAGGGAATGCAGCCATTCCGGGATCAGACCATGCAAAGATTTTCCGACGGAGGAGTCGTCTGGAATATTTATGATGTTCAATATGATATTTCCGGCTATGGGCAGGTTTGGGTGAGGGGAATCCTGTCTTCAGAAGGAAGCAATTCTGCTTTTTCCACTTTTTTTCATCTGGCTTGTCTGGCGCTCCCCGTCCTCGTGCTTCTTGCCGCTTTGGGCGGATACTATATGATCGGCCGGGCTTTTCTCCCGGTTCGCCACATTATTCAGTCTGCCGAACAGATTAACAGCGGAAATGATTTAAGTCTTCGTATCGGCCTGGGAGCCGGGGAAGACGAGATCCATCAGCTTGGTGAAACCTTTGACCGGATGTTTGACCGTCTGGAGGATTCCTTTGCCCGGGAACGACAGTTTACCTCAGACGCTTCCCACGAGCTTCGGACGCCTCTTTCCGTGATTTTATCCCAGTGCGACTACTCTCTTTCGGAAGAACAAACCAAGGAAGAATATATCAGGGCCCTTAGCACGATCCAGTCGCAGGCCGGGAAAATGTCCGCTCTGATCTCTCAGCTTCTCACATTGGCCCGGGCGGACCGGGGACAGGATAAACTCCTCCGGGAAACTCTGGATCTTAGCTGCCTTACTGAAATGGTCTCTCTTCAAATAGAAGAAGCCGCCCGGAAAAAGAATATTACGGTGCATACGGAAATCGCAGAAGGCCTCATGGTACAAGGGGACGAGACCATGCTGATGAGACTGTTATTAAATCTCATGGAAAACGGTGTAAAGTACGGCCGGGAAGGCGGAAACCTTTGGATAAAATTAAAACGGCAAGACGACGGCATTTTGGGAATCATTCGAGACGACGGCATCGGCATATCCCAGGAACACCTTCCGAAAATCTGGGATCGCTTTTATCAGGCGGACCCTTCCCGTTCTTCCTTTGGCAGCGGCGTGGGGCTGGGACTTTCCATGGCAAAATACATCACCGAGGCCCACGGCGGCAGTATCACGGTACAAAGCTCTCTGGGAGAAGGCGCATCATTTTTCTTCCGTCTCCCAGCCGGATAATATTTATGATTTTTCAATTTTATTTTTATTTTTTGGCAGGTATAATAACCACATAGTCAAATAAGATAAATACTTATTTAACTAACGCCAAAAATATAGATCAGAAAGGATGATAATAATATGAAAAAGATGATACTTTCCACATTTTACATTGCTTCTCTTACTGCTCTTCTCTTGACGGGATGCAGCTCTTCCAATACAGAAAAGGAAGTCTATCCGCAGGTTTCCGAAACCAACACGCAGATTGCCGCGGCAGCAGATGAGGGTTCTTCCGGAGATAACGGAGCAGCAAATGGCGCTTCCTCAGATAATAATATAGCTGCAAATGACTCTTCCTCCGCAGATAATGCAGCAACAGGCGGCGCTTCCTCAGATAGTAATACGTCAGCCAATGATACGGGACAAACTAAATCGCAGGGTAAAGATCAGGGTGATATCGGGGAAGATAAGGCGAAAGAAATCGCTCTCGCAGACGCCGGTCTGAAAGAATCCGAGGTTTCCGGTATGCACATCTCTTTAGACGTCGATCACGACGGCAAGGATCCTACTGTTTACGATGTAGAGTTTTATTCCGGAAATACAGAATATGATTATGAAATTGATGCGGCAAACGGAGAGATTCGTTCTAAAGATGCAGACGCAGAGCATATTGACCGCAGCTTAGCGGCAGCGTCTGCCTCTGATGTGATCAGCGAGACAGAAGCAAAAGAAATTGCCCTGGATCATGCCGGTCTGAAAGAATCCGAAGTTCAGGCTCTCCGGGTTAAGCTGGATAAAGATGACGGAATCTATGAATATGAAGTAGAATTTTATGTAGACAAACTGGAATACAACTATGAGTTAAACGCCGCAAATGGTACGATCATAAGTTATGAACAGGATTATGATTAAATAATTAACGGGACCGCCTCACGTAATTTATCAGTGAGGGCGGTCCCGCTTTTTTATACAAATTTATTTAATTCTTTGTTATACATAAATCCCACTGCGCTTAGTTTGGCGATGATCTGGGATTTATCCACGTCCAGGTCTTCACACAAGGCTTCTAAGGATTGATATTGATCCCGCAGCTTTGTGTTGATCACACTATACAGCATGATTGGATCCGAAGGAAGCTGATTCATTTTAATACCTCCAATCTTTTTGTGACTGCGATTCCGACTGCCCCCACTCCGGTGTGGCAGGATAAGTTCATAGGAAGGTCATCATAGCTGACCTCATAGCCCGGAAATTCCGCCTTGATTTCTTCCACCCACTGGGCGCTCTCCTCGTATCCATAGGAACAAGCACCTAAGATCCGGGCGTCTTCCGGCCCCTGAATCCCCATGACTTCTATCTCTTTGCGAACGGCGTCAAACATGATGTGCTTCGCTTTGTTTAAACTTCTGACTTTAGTGTAGGAGTCCAGTTTTTCTCCCTTAAGTTGAAGAACCGGTTTTATTTTTAACATGGAGCCAATGGCTGCGGCCATCGGTGTGATTCTTCCGCCTTTTTTTAAACGATCCAGGGATTCTACCATAATAAATACTGTAGAATTTGATTTTTCCTTATCCATGATCTCACGGATCTGTCTTGCGGTATACCCCTTTTGAGCCAGTGCCGCCGCGTCAAGGACTCCCACTTTCATCGGTACAGACACCCTTTGCAGATCGACTACTTCCACCCTGCCTTCATAATCCTTAGCATAAATGCAGGCGTTGGCGTATGTGCCGGATAATCCGCTGGATAGTGGAATGAAAACCAGTTCGTCGTAATCTTTCAGCACTTCGTCCCAGGTGTCCATAATGAGCCCTGCTGCCGGCTGAGAAGTAGAAATTTCTGCGTCCGATTGCAGCTTTTCATAAAAATAGTCTTTGTCTAAATTTACTCCTTCCTGAAATTCCTCTCCATCAATCATAAATGGCATGGGAATCACAAATATCCCCATTTGCTTTCCCTCTTCCACGGATATACAGGAAGTGTCTGTAACAATGGCTGTTTTCATAATAATAGTACCCCTCTTTTTTAATGATTTATCCAAAACGTATACTGATATTCTTTTTTAAACATTATAACAATTCTATTCTTTTCCCTATTCTTTGTCAATAACTTATCAAAAAAGCGGCCAGATAAAACCATTCTCTTGTAAACATTAAATTGCCATGGTATGATATAAAGGACGAAGAATTTTTCCGTCATTTGGGGAGAGAAGAAGTACATGTATTAAATGCCTGCGTAGGTGCAAAGATAGCAGTCAAAGAAGGCGAGGAGGCGATTGATGGGTGTTTCTGAAACAGACCGCAAAAGTATATTACCATTTATATAGGATACAGGTTTTGCGGATGCAAAAAATTTTCTAAATCAGAAAAAAGTGTTTTTATCAATAGAGTTTAACAATTAGAATTAATATGCCGGTCAAAGCTCAAATTTGAGCAATGATCGGCATTTGAAATTAAGGGGCGGTGTGATCTAAGATATTTTTGGCGGTGTGATCTAAGATATTTTCCCATAGACGAAAAAAATATTTTGTAGTATTCTATAAGTTAAGGTTAAATCAATTGCTAACCATTTTATTTTATGATTACTTTATGATAGTTTGGAGGATATTTTATGGAGAATAGTCAGGTATGGAAGTTCCATAATGATGTTGATACAGACCAGATTATTGCGTCTCAGTATCTATTGTTGCCGGATATCGAGGCCATGAAGGAATACGCCTTTGAATCTTTAGATCCGTCTTTTGCTTCTAAGGTATCGCCGGGGGATCTGGTGGTTGCCGGTGAGAATTTCGGCTGCGGCTCTTCCAGAGAACAGGCGCCGAGCGTCCTTAAGGCTCTGGGTGTAAAAGCAGTGGTCGCCAAATCTTTTGCCCGCATTTTTTACCGCAATTCTATTAACATCGGGCTCCCGGTGATTGTCTGTAAGGAATTATATGACCATGTTGAGGATGGATCCCAGGCTTGCCTTGATCTGACGGCTGGTACGATCACAGTGGGCGATCAGGTTTTCACCTGTACAAAACTTCCGGAATATATGCAAAATATTTTAAATGCCGGTGGATTAATTGCATCTTTGAATAAGGAGGAATCTTAATTATGGGTATGACGATTGGAGAAAAAATCATTGCCCGGGCTGCCGGCGTGGACTGTGTGAAGCCAAATGATATTCACACTGTAACTTTGGATCGAATGATGAGTAATGACGGAACCACCCATCTTACCGTAGATATGTACCATAATAAATTAAAAAACCCGAAGATTGCCGATAAGGATAAGGTTGTTTTTATTATGGATCACAATGTTCCGGCAGAAAATCCTAAAACTGCCGAAGCACATAAGAAAATGCGGAATTTTGCCAGGGAAAATGGCATTAAGCTTTATGAGGGACAGGGCATCTGTCACCAGATTATGATGGAAGATTATGTCTGCCCGGGAGAACTGATCTTTGGTGCGGACTCTCACACAACGACCTATGGAGCGCTGGGGGCTTTTGGTACCGGCGTGGGCTGTACGGATTTTCTCTATGCTATGACCACCGGAACTTCCTGGGTGATGGTTCCGGAGACCATTCGTTTTAATCTCCACGGCTCTCTCCCGGAAGGGGTTTATGCCAGAGATCTGATTCTCACCATCATCGGGGATATCGGCGCCAACGGCGCCAATTATAAGATTATGGAGTTTGCTGGCGACGGCGCCCACAATCTTTCCATTAATGAACGTATCGTCCTTTGTAATCTGACTGTGGAAGCGGGTGCAAAGGCCGGTATCGTGGAACCGGATGAAAAAGTGGTGGAATATTGTAAAGAACACGGCAGGGAAGCCGTTCATATGTTTAAGAGTGATGATGACGCCGTTTTTGCCGCTGTCTACGAATATGACTTGTCCAAGATCAAACCTGTGGTTGTCCGCCCGGATTTCGTGGATAATTTTGCTTTATTATCTGATGTGGAAAAAGAGCACATCGCCATTGACGAAGCTTTTGTCGGCTCCTGTAATAACGGACGTCTGGAGGACCTCCGCGCTGCCGCAGATGTGGTAAAAGGCAAGAAGATTCATCCAAATGTACGTTTTCTTGTGGCTCCCGCTTCAAAGGCTGTTTATATTGAAGCCCTTAATGAAGGGATTATCACCACTTTGATGGAGGCCGGCGCCATGATCATGAACACAAACTGTTCGGTCTGCTGGGGAAGCTGCCAGGGCGTTATCGGAGAAAACGAAGTATTGATTTCCACCGGAACACGTAATTTTAAGGGACGATCCGGACATCCGACCTCTAAGGTTTATATGGCAAGCGCTGCCACTGTAGCCGCTTCTGCCGTTGCCGGTTATATCACCGGAGCTTAAGGATATCTGGCGTTTATTTTACAGAAAGGTCTTATAAATATATGAAAACATTTACAGGAAAGGTGTGGGTACTTGGCGATGATATTGATACGGATATCATCATCCCTACTGAGTATCTTGCACTGCCTACCGTAGAAGATATGAAACAATATGGCTTCTCTCCTCTTCGTCCGGAACTTGCCGGACTGATCGGCGAGGGCGATATCATTGTGGCAGGAAAGAATTTCGGCTGCGGTTCTTCCAGAGAACAGGCGCCGGAAATCATCAAGGCTTTAAAGGTAAGCTGCGTTATCGCGAAGTCTTTTGCCCGGATTTTCTTCCGTAACTCCATTAATAACGGGCTTCTTCTCATTGAAAACAGTGAAATTCAGGAGGCGGTAAAAGAGGGTGATTCCCTCACTGTCAACCTGGGCGAGTCCATCTGCCATAACGGACAGTCCTACCCGATCTCTTCTCTTCCTCAAAATTTGATGGATATCATAGAAGCGGGCGGTCTGGTTGGCGCTATGCAGAAGCGAAACGGGTTACGTTAGGAGGGAAACTATGGGTTATACTTTAATTGAAAAGATTATTATGAATAATATTGGTGATGACCACATTGTTCCGGGGCAGATCGTCACAGTCAATGTGGACCGTGTTATGATTCATGACATTTTTATCCCTTTTGTCGCTGAAAAGTTTGAAGAAATGGGCTTCACCAGGTTGTGGGATCCGGATAAAGTGGTGTTAATTTACGACCATATGGTGCCCGCAAGCACCGTGGATGACATCCGCCATTTTCAGATCGGAGACGCTTTTGTCGAAAAGTATGGTATGAAAAATGTTCATCGCAGCGATGGAATCTGCCATCAGTTGATGACAGAGGCTGGTTACGCCAAACCGGGAAATATCGTGTTTGGAACGGATTCCCATACCACCACTTACGGCTGCGTGGGATGCTTTTCTTCCGGCATTGGATACACCGAGATGGCTTCTATCCTTGGAACCGGGGAAATGTGGATCCGTGTTCCGGAGACGATCAAAATCGTGATTAACGGACAATTGCCGGACAATGTTTCCGCAAAGGATATTATTTTGCGGATCATTGGTGATCTCCGGGCCGACGGCGCTACCTATAAAGCTCTGGAAGTAAGCGGCAGCACCGTGGACGCGATGAGTGTTGCCTCTCGTATGACCATTTCTAATATGGCCATTGAAGCCGGCGCCAAAGCCTGTCTTTTTGCGCCGGACGCTAAAACCTGCGAATATTCTGGTGTGGCGTTACAAGATGTGGACTGGATTTACGGAGATGAGGACGCTTCTTATGAGAGAATCCTCACTTACCAGGCAGAGGATCTGGTTCCGGTATGCGCCTGCCCATCTCAGGTGGATAACATTCATCCGGTTTCTGAAATTGCCGGAGAAACGCTGGATCAGGTGTTTATCGGCTCCTGCACCAATGGCCGCCTGGAGGATCTTGCCGCCGCTGCAAAAATCCTTGAGGGAAAGACCGTTGCCTGCAAGACTATCATCACTCCGGCAAGCCGTAAGATTTACCTGGAAGCCATAAAAGCCGGTTACATGACTACGCTTGCTAAGGCAGGCTGTATCATCACCCAGCCAGGCTGCGGTCTGTGCTGCGGACGGGCCGGAGGAATCCTGTGTGACGGTGAAAAGGTTCTCGCTACGAACAACAGAAACTTTTTAGGACGGATGGGAACCTCTAAGGTTGGTATTTATTTGGGTTCACCTGCCACAGCTGCAACCTCTGCCATTTACGGAAAGATCACCATACCGGAGAACTTCCGGTAATGATAAGTTATCAGGAATAAGACCAGTCACTTTTCGACCCTGTCTCCTGATATGATATATTAAGGAGGATAATATTTATGAAACCAGAACAACAAAAATTAGTCCCGGCAAGGGACGAATCCTTGAAAAAAGGGGAATTTACTGTATTAAACGGAGATTATTCTAAGAACAGCAATGTCTATGTGGTCGGCGAGAAACATAAAGAAGCTGTAGATTACATTATGATATTGTTAGATCGTTCCACAGATAATGTTTTAGGATTCGGAATTAAAATGGGAAGCCAGAAAAAATTTGGCGTAAGTATCTGGGATGAAGAAGATATCCCGGAAGAATATCGTGTAAAATAATAAATTTCTGACCCGATAACGCACTGGCCCGGCGGCAATGTTTTCATTGCCGCCGGGCCATAATAAATTATATCCAGTCTTCTCTTAAAAGGCAGGTAATATGCTCTGTACGGATATCGTTCATCAGTTCCCAGTGAACGTCCTTATTGGTGTGATGATAGGTAAATCCGCATTTTTCCTGGACGCGTTTCGATTTCATATTGCCGTCAAAATATCCGCACCAGATTTTTTCCAGTTTTAAGTCTTCAAATCCATGACGGATCAGTTCTTTGACAGCCTCCGGAATCAGACCTTGTCCCCAAAATGGCACGCCGATCCAATATCCGATCTCTGCTTCTTGCTCCGGTAGTTTAAGGTTGCTGGCTTTTCCGACGCTCAGCCCGACACATCCGATTGCCTTATTATCCTCTTTTAGACACACTGCATATGTTTCATTTGCCGAAAGTACCTCTTTGATTATCTCCCGGCTATTTTCCACGCTGGTGTGAGGCGGCCAGCCGGCAATTGGCCCCACCGCCGGATCTTTTGCGAATTCGTATAAACTTTTAGCGTCTGAATTCTGCCACGGGCGAAGAATCAGCCTTTTGGTTTTCAGGGTCATTATTTATCACTCTCCCATTTGTGTGCCGTCTAATATTCTGTTGTAAGGTTTAAGGCCAAATAATCAGGTATCTCATTTAAATACATTTCCAAATCTGCAATTTCGTCATAATCGTCATCGGTTAGTTCCGGTTTGGCCGCCAGCTCTTTATATCTATTATACTTATTTTTCAAAATCTCCGACAGCTCATCTGCTTTAAAATATCCTTCAACAATACCTCCATATGGGATATTGGCCAGTCCATTTTTTACCAATGTTTTATTTTCAAGATCATAAATCACCGCATTTTCTATACTGTTTAAAATAAAAGGTGAATGTGTGGAAACAACGAACTGAATATTAGGAAAAATTGTAGTTAACAGACCCCAGATTTCCTTTTGTAATTCCAAATGTAAATGTGTCTCAATTTCATCAATCATAACAATTCCCGGTATGGAAAAATCAAATACTTGATTTGTTTGTTTTTCCATCCGGATAATCAAATCCACCACAATATCCATGATTGCCGCATAGCCTCTGGAAAGGGTGTTAAAATCAAATGGTTGACGCCCGTCCATTGTAATGGAAAAACAAAAAGTATCTTCATCAAAAATCAATTTGACGGAATCATCTTCCAGTATTTTTTTCATTAATTGTTGAAAGGACTCGAACCATTGTCTTATCTTATCGGCTTTTTCATTTTTCCCATTGGCAGCTGCTAACGCTTCTGTCATTTTTAAATCTAACAAATATTTTATGAAGTCATTTCGGGGAGATTCGCTAATACCGTATCTATTTTTTAACTCAACTTTTTCAACGTGTTTGGGAATCTCTGCCTGAAAGGCTCTGTCCGCCTGATAATAAGCTATAATAAACTTTCCTTCTTCTAACAATGATCAAATATCTTCGGTAGATCTATTTAATTCTATTACAAGATCAGCAGAAGCAGAATAATCTGCAATTTTTTCGAAATATGCTACTAGCCTTTTTACTCTATTATTTTCGTCTTCTGAAACTTCATGATTACTTCTATCTATGATATTTTCCATCGATGCCCTCCAAACTTTACCCTATTCACAGATTACTTGGATTCTATTATACAATACAATTTTAAATTATAAACAATAAAAGTTATTTTTAAAAAAACTGGTGCATCAATCATCATATTTTTAATCCTCAAGAGGAATCTTTAGATACACCAGTTTTTTTATATTTTTTCAATTGCTATATTTTGTTTATTCCACCGTCACACTCTTTGCAAGGTTTCGTGGTTTATCTACATCCAATCCTTTGGCAAGGGATACGTAGTATGCCATGAGCTGGAGAGGAATGACCGCAAGGGATGTGGTAAAGCATTCGTGGGTGGCCGGAACGTATACGGTAAAGTTTGCCGTGTCTTCCATAGCGTAGTTGCCGTAGGTAGTTAAGCCCATGATATAAGCTCCCCGGCTTTTTACTTCGACAAGATTGCTGACCAGTTTTTCGTAGAGTTCTCCCTGGGTCGCCACTCCTACAACGAGGATTCCGTCTTCGATGAGGGAGATGGTGCCGTGTTTCAGCTCTCCCGCTGCATAGGCTTCGGAGTGAATGTATGAAATTTCTTTCAGTTTTAAAGAGCCTTCCAGACAGGTGGCGTAGTCCATTCCTCTGCCGATGAAGAAAACGTCTTTGCTGCTGGCGTATTTGTTTGCGAACCATTGCAGTCTTTCTTTTTCGGAAAGTATTTTTTCTATTTTCTCCGGAATGAGTAGAAGTTCATCGATGAGATTTTTGTACTCTTCTTCGGAAAGAACGCCTCGTATTTTTCCAAAGTAAACGCCCATCAGGTCTAAGGCTACCAATTGGGTACTGTACGCTTTTGTGGTTGCCACAGCGATTTCCGGGCCGGCCCAGGTATACATAACAGCGTCTGCTTCTCTTGCGATGGAACTTCCCACCACGTTGACAATTCCCAGTGTTTTTACGCCCATTTCTTTTGTCATACGGAGCGCTGCGAGGGAGTCCGCCGTCTCTCCGGATTGGCTGATAATCACCGCCAGGGTGTTTTTATCTATAATCGGGGAGCGATAGCGAAATTCGGAAGCAAGATCTACATCTACCGGTATTCTTGCCAGTTTTTCCAACATATATTTGGATGACATACCCACGTGATAAGCAGAGCCGCAGGCTATGATCTGGATTCTTGGGATATTTTTAATCTCTTCTTCTGTCATTTCCAGCTCTTCAATAACTACTTCCCCGTTGACGATTCTCGGGCTGATGGTGTCTTTTACTGCCTTTGGCTGCTCATAGATTTCTTTTAACATGAAGTGAGCATAGCCGTCTTTTTCAGCAGCCTGAGCGTCCCAGTCAATTTTTACCGCTTCTTTTTCTATTTTTTCGCGGTCTATATTGTAGAAGGATACTTCATCTTCTGTAAGTTTTGCAATCTCCATGTTTTGGAGATAGTAAACGTCTCTGGTGTATTTTAATACTGCCGGAACATCAGAAGCAAGGACGTTGCCGTCTGATGCTTTTCCTACGATCAAAGGGCTGTCTTTTCTGACAGCATAGATTTCTCCCGGTCTGTCTTTGAACATGATACCGAGGGCATAGGATCCGGAGATGCGAACCATGGTTTTTACAATGGCATCTAACGGATCGCCGTTATAGTAATGATGAAGCAAATGTACCAGGCTTTCTGTGTCCGTCTCTGATTCGAAAACATAGTCCATCTTGACAAGACGCTCTGTGAGTTCCTGGAAATTTTCAATAATTCCGTTATGTACAACAACTACGCTTTTATCCTTTTCATAATGAGGATGTGCGTTTACGACGGACGGTTCTCCATGGGTTGCCCATCTTGTATGACCGATTCCACAGTTTCCCTTTACGGCTTCTCCGCTGTTTGTCATTTCTTCTAAGAGATGAAGTCGTCCTTTTGACTTGATCACTTCAATCTGCGTATCTTCCTGATTGTCTTTTGATACCACTGCGATCCCTGCGGAATCATATCCTCTGTATTCCAATTTAGATAATCCATCTAAAAGAATAGGCGCCGCCTGACTTTTCCCAACATATCCTACTATTCCACACATATAATATCTCCTATCATTTTAAATATTGCGAAAGCCCCGGACAATGAATGTTTTCCGCCGCCATTGCCAACATTTTTTGGCTGGGGCGAAATTGGCTTTCATGTTCTGGTGTCGCACTGTTTTGACAGTACATATCATTTTTAGACGCAGTATCCTTTGGATCGGATTACATCAACAACTTGATCTGCGTATTTTTGGCATTCTTCTTCGGTTTCTGCTTCTATCATGACGCGGATTAACGGCTCTGTGCCGCTTTCACGCACAAGAATCCTTCCGGAGCTGCCAAGGGCGGCTTCTACTTCCTGGACTTTAGACTGCACATCTTCGTCATTTTGTACCAATGTTTTGTCTGCCACACGGACATTTTCCAAAACCTGCGGATAGATCTTCACCGGTTTGATCAGTTCTCCCAGAGTGGCCTTAGATTCCAGCATAACTTCCATGATCTTAAGAGCGGTCAAAATACCGTCTCCCGTTGTGGCGTGTTTGCTGAAAATAATGTGTCCTGACTGTTCTCCGCCAATGCGGTGTCCGCATTTTACCATATTTTCATAGACGTATTTATCGCCAACCTTGGTTTTTTCATAATAAATGTCAAGGTCATCAAAGGCTTTGTATAATCCGAAGTTTGACATAACCGTTGTTACGACCGTGTTATTTTTTAAAGTTCCTTTATTCTTTAAATACTTGGCGTAGATGTAGAGAATCAAATCTCCGTTTACCACATTGCCGTTTTCGTCCACGGCGATACAACGGTCCGCATCACCGTCAAAGGCAAATCCCACATCCAGATTCTTTTCTTTTACGTAGTTTTGCAGCACTTCAATATGAGTAGAGCCTGCGTTCATGTTAATATTCAGACCGTCCGGCTCTGCGTTGATCACATATGTTTTTGCTCCCAGCGCATCAAATACGCTTTTTGCGATCATCCAAGCGCTTCCGTTGGCACAGTCAAGGCCAATTCTCTTATTTTTATAGGACCTGGTGGCAAGGGAAATAAGATAACCAATATAGCGGTTTCTTCCGGCAGAGTAGTCCACGGTGCATCCAATGCTGTCTTTGACGGCATATGGGATGTCGAACTCTCCGTCTAAATAGCTTTCTACTTTTAAAATGGTTTCCTCATCCATTTTTTCTCCGGCAGAATTGATCAGCTTAATTCCATTATCATAATAAGGATTGTGGCTTGCAGAAATCATAATTCCGCAGTCAAAATCTTCTGTTCTTACCACGTAGGCAACACTTGGGGTTGTGGTTACGTGAAGCAGGTATGCATCTGTCCCGGACGCAGTGAGACCGGCAACCAGCGAGTATTCAAACATATAACTGGATCTTCGCGTATCTTTGCCGATCACTACCTTACATCGTTCATTTTTGTCCTTGCCGTAATACCAGCCAAGGAATCTTCCTACTTTAAATGCGTGCTCCACGTTGAGGGTCACATTTGCCTCACCGCGGAATCCATCTGTTCCAAAATACTTTCCCATACTATCTCCTTCATTCATTATAATCAGGTATCTTCTTTTACGGAATATACAATAATATGCGTTCCGTTTGTACCCTTATTCGTGCCTTAGGGCAACAATCGGGTCTAAGTTTGCCGCACGTCTTGCCGGAAGGAAACCGAAAACAAGACCAATAATCGTAGAGAAGACAATGGCGATGACAATGGATGGAACACTGATGGATACCGGAACTCCGGAAATCTTATATATTACTTCTGCCAAAGCGATTCCCAATATGGTTCCCACAATTCCGCCAAGGCTTGTGAGTACCGCCGCCTCTGTTAAGAACTGGGACATAATACGATTCTTTCTCGCACCGATCGCTTTCTTTAGACCGATTTCTCTGGTTCGTTCCGTTACCGACACAAGCATAATATTCATAACTCCGATACCTCCTACAAGCAAGGAGATACTAGCGATCCATATTAACTGTTGATTGGTTGCTTCACTTAATTTTTGTGTGTCCTCTGCTGTCTGACTGTTGTCTTTTGCACGATATTTGATAATTTCCGTTTCACCGGTACTGCTGCCCGCTCCGCTGCCTGAGGTAGACAGACCGTCATTTAAAATATCTTCCGCCGCTTTTCCGACATTGCTCATGGCATCGGTAGAATCTGCCAGAAGCTTTACATTCTGCGGCTCGTCATATTGCATCATCATTCCCCAGTCCACATCCGGGATAATGACCATTCCGCTGTTGGCATTGTCGTTATAGACATACATATAATAATCATCTACGGAATTAATGACTGGTTCAAATTCGGAAGATTCTTTTACAACGCCAATGATGATAAAAGGCTCTCCCTGAATATCCAAGGTTTTTCCCACCGGACTCTCATCCGGAAACAGACTGTCTTGTACAATTTGATCGATGACCGCCACTTTACGAAAATTCGTATAATCGCTTTCCATAAAATTTCTTCCCGATGTCATAATGTACCCACAGGTGTTTAAATAATTGATGTCCGCTCCAATGAGCTGACCTCCCTGGAGGCATTCTGAATTATAATAGATATAATCCACCTGCTCTCTGCTGTTATAAAAGGATACATTTTTTACATTATCAATCTGAGCAAGCTTATCCCAATCTTCCTCGCCGAGAACCGGAACTCCCGACGGTATACCGGAGTATTCAAATTGATAATCATAATCTCCGCTTTCTGTAAGACGGACCGTCACTGTGTTTGTTCCGGAACCGATCAAATTCTTTTTAATCTGTTCATTGGTTCCTTTGATCGTTGAGACAATTGTGATAATTGCCGCAATACCAATGATAATACCCAGCATCGTCAGCAATGATCGAAGCTTATGCGACCAGATTCCCTGAAAAGATATTCGGATATTTTCAAGCATATTGTTCCTCCTGTGAATCTTGCATACTCTCCGTCAAGAATTAATAAATAATATTATCCATATCTTCATTGAGCTGAGTTTTTGCGCCTTCTTTAACATTCTTACCATAAGGGAACGCAATTTGATCGTCCCATTCCAGTCCATCAAGGACTTCCATATATTGTCCGTAAACGGTGCTTCCTGTTTTTATATATTGTTTTTCCAGTCTGCCGTTACTTCCCTTTTTATAAACATAACTCTGGTTGCCCTCTGTCCGGATATAAGCTTTTTGCAGACAGATTGCATCGCTGTTTGTCGTTCCCATGGACTGGGCGCTGTAGGTTACATTAACCGACTGCCCCGTTGTGAGAGAACCGGCGTCTTCAATAAACGCCACTACTTTGTAATAAGAGCTGTTCGGATTGGACATCCCTTCATTCGTACTTCCGGAGCTTGGATAATCTGCCACGCTGATCACTTCCGCATCGTAAGTCTCGTTCGTCTCATAGGAAGTACAGGTGATCGTACCGCCCACCTTTACTGTGTCAAGATTCAGCTCGCTAACTTCTGTATTTACATAGATGCCGTCTTCTGCTTTTACCACGATCATCGGAGAACCGTCGGACGGAGCGGAATTTTTCGTATACGCTGTCGTCACCTTTCCCTTGACTGTGGCTTTGATCGTAGCCGCATCTACTTCCTTCTTCGCCTCTTTATAACTGATCTGCGCTTCTCCAAGCTCCTGTTTTGCCTTGGCAATATCGGATTCTTTTTCGGAGATCGCTTCCTTTAATTCATCGGCCGTATAAGTCTGATCGCCGGAATCTCCGCTGGAATCTCCGCTAGAATCTCCGCTGGAATCTCCGCTGCCGCCACTGCCGCTGCTGCCGTCACCTGAATCCGAATCCGAATCGGAAGAAGATCCCTGCCTTACATCAAGGGGAATCGCATCACTAGCTTCTCCCAACATAACGATTGCCTCCAAAGATTTGTCATTCTCCGAAGTAGTGATCGGTTCATCCTCACTAATGTAAAGATCAGCGTAAGCCACGGCAGTACCGTCCTTATTAACTCTCACTTCACCCTTTACAATAGCAGTTGCCTCGGATTCTTCGTTGGACAAATCCCACTGTATATTCTTCGCATTCACCTCTGATGCTCCATCTCCGTCCAATGTTGCTTTGAGCGTATAAGATTGGCCGGTATAGACATAACTTCTTGCTTTTCCATCGGCAAAAGTTAAGTAAAGGTTGTAGCCCGGGTCTTCCGTAGTTGGTTCTGTAGGCGGCTCTTCCTCAGTAGTCTCTGTAGTGGACTCAGTATCCTCTGTAGTGGACTCAGTAGTCTCTGTAGTGGACTCAGTATCCTCTGTAGTGGACTCAGTATCCTCTGTAGTGGACTCAGTATCCTCTGTAGTGGACTCAGTAGTCTTTGTAGTGGGCTCAGTAGTCTCTGTAGTGGACTCAGTATCCTCTGTAGTGGACTCAGTAGTCTTTGTAGTGGACTCAGTAGTCTTTGTAGTGGACTCAGTAGTCTCTGCAGGTTCTTCGCCGCTGCCCTCCGCCACGGAAATGAGGTTGCTTCCGTTTAGCAGAGATTGGCCAAAGGACGCATTTACTAAACCGGACGCACCGGAGCTGGAGGCTGTGGCTTTGGTGTTTTTCAGAGTTTCCAGCTCTTTTTGCATTTTTTCAATCTGATATTGTGAACTCTGGATCTGGAGTTTTTGGAGCTGAAGATCCAGTTCTTTTTCATCTACGTTGTATTTTAAAAGTTTGTCGCCGACTTTGACGTTGTCTCCCTCTTTGACATAGACTTTTTTTATCTGCTGAGAGGTGTCCTGATATACTTCCTGTATAAAATCGGAAGTGATAGTTCCTGTCAACTGGGATTCGTCTTCATACCATCCTGATGTGTTGAGCACTTCCACAGAATAGACGTCTACCGGGTCTGTGTTTCTGCTCTGAAACAGGAAAAATCCTCCGATTACAATGGCTGCTACCACCAGTACAGAGGCTGTGGTAATCACGATCTTCTTTTTGTTCATCTTCTTTTTCATTCTTCACTGCCTCCTTCCTCTGTTCTTTCAGTTCCTTCCACAGAATCTGCTTCTTCCAGTACCCCGTCGAATATGGTGCAGACCCTTCTTGCATTGCGGGCGATATTGGCGTCATGGGTGATCATGATGATCGTTACGCCTTCTTCGTTGAGCTTCTTAAAAAGCTCCATGATCTGTTTTCCTGACTTACTGTCCAACGCTCCGGTCGGCTCGTCGGCCAGGATGATTTTTGGATTGTTTACAAGGGCTCTTGCGATGGCGACTCGCTGCTGCTGTCCGCCGGACAGTTGGGATGGCTGGAATGATATACGATCTTCCAATCCCACTCTGGCAAGGGCCTTATAAGCAATTTTCCTTCTTGCTTTTACGGAATACCCTGCATAACTGAGAGGCAGCGCCACATTATCGAGGGCATTGTGCTTTGGGAGAAGATTGAAACTCTGGAATACAAAGCCAAGGGTATTCAGTCTTAAATCGGATAAATGATTTTCATCCAGGTCTATGATCGACTTTCCCTGGAGTAAGTATTCTCCCTTTGTCGGTTTGTCCAGGCATCCGATGATATTCATCAATGTTGTCTTTCCGGAACCGGACGGCCCCATGATCGCAACATATTCTCCTTCCTCTATGGTTAAATTCACATCTTTTAATGCCGGCACGTCAATCTTGCCCTGCAAATAGTTTTTGTATATGTGTTTTAACTCTAATAACACCGCTTCCTACTTCCTTTCATAATGCAGTTTGCATTTTTGATCCTTTGACAACTCTGCCGCATTATGTTAAATCTCTTACCATCCTGCCGCGTCATTCATGATCCTTGCCACCCCGCCGCAATGTTTTTGATTTTTTACAATCCTGCCGCATCGCCGGAGCCGTCTTCTACGCCGTCGCCATTTTCATAGTCGTCTTCTAAACCGAAGTCATCTCCTCCTTCGATCAGCTCTCCGGTATTGCCTTCAAAGTCTTCTCCCTCTGTCGGCATTGTTTTCGTTGTTTTCATATTTTCTTCCAGTGTCATATCGTCGCAGGCAATGTAATCTTCTGCGCTGACGCCAGATAAAATCTCATATTCATCGAGAAGCTCGTTGTAATCTCCCACTGTGACTTCTTCTTTTTTCAGCTTGCCCTTGACGTCCTTCCATACATAGAAGCTGTCTCCGTCAATGTACAGGTAGGAGGTTGGCAGCCAAATGCCGTCCCGCTCGTCATCCTGACCGTTGTCTAACTCCACAAACACGTGCTGGCCCATCATCAGGCCTTCGTCGGATTCAAGGGTCACGTAGAAGTTATACTTAGATGCGCTTTCTCCGCCCTCTACTCCGTAATCCATGGCGTCGCTGTCGGTGTCTTCGTCGGCTTTGCTGTCGGTTTTTATCTTGCTGATCGTACCGCTCCATGTCTGGGAATCATCGATTCTGGAACGGATGATCACCGGGTCTCCCTCATTGATCAGCCATACGTTGGTCTCTGTGATCGTACCTTTCACGCGGTAGTCTCCTGTGGCCAAAATCGTCATATAGGAGGAATCTCCGCTGTCTGAGGAATTGGAATCGTCACTGGAGGAGGATCCCTGTCCCAGTTTTTCATTGAGAGCGTTCACCACACCGTCCATTTTGCTGGTCACTGTGGCATCTTTTATGTTCTCTTTTAATTTTTTAATTTCATCTTGCGCTGACTTGATGGAAAATTCATTTTTCTTAATCGTAGTCTGTGCGGTGAGAATCTGCGTCTGGAGCTCAATTTTTTCGGAAGCGCTGGCGCTCTTTACATCGTTCTCATAGGTTGCGATGTCTTTGGTAAGCTGTGTGTTTTCATTCTCGAGGGTTTCCACTTCCAGCTCTTGTTTTTCCAGAGATAACTGCACTTCTTCTGTATCATAGGAGAACAGCTTATCTCCCTTTTTCACCAGATCGCCGACGGACACATAACACTTTTCTACGGAGAGATCGCTGTCTAAAGTAATCTTCCAGGAATCCTGCGGTTCCACTTCTCCGGTGTAGCGATTGTTCATTCCATTGGCGCTGCCAAGTCCTGCGATCAGTTCCACGGATTCCACGTACACTTCTCCGTCGCTTCCGCCGGAAATATTACGGATCACAAAAACAATAATGGCGATGACTGCGATTAAGGCAACGGCCAGGATCACGATCAAGCGCTTACTGATCTTCTTTTTCTCAAATCCAAACTCGTCGTCATCTTCCGTCTCAGAATCATCGTCGGAATCGTCGTCGCTGTCGTCCTCGTCGTATTCTTCGTTATATTCGTCGCCATCATAGTCTTCTTCGTCGTAGTCGCCGGAATCAGAATCGCCGTCATAACGCTCTGTCTCCTCATCTTCATCGCTATAGACATACCGGTACTCGCTTCCGTCATACTGATAAGTTTCGGTGCGGTCCTCGTCGGAGTCGGAATCTTCTTCTTCCTCATCTTCCTCGCCATAGTGATAGCGGTATTCATCGCTGCTGGACACTCTGACCCGTTCTTCGGAATCTGACCCATACTGATACGAATAGTCGCTCTCTTTCTCTTCTGCCTGATCTGAATCGTCACTCTCATCACCATAGTGATAGCGGTATTCATCGCTGCTGGACACTCTGACCTGTTCTTCGGAATCAGACCCAAACTGATACGAATAGTCTCGCTCTTCTTCTGCCTGATCCGAATCGTCACTCTCATCACCATATTGATATCTATATTCATCGCCGCTGTATACTCTGACCGGCTCGTCTCCATCTACATCATAGTTATATTTGTATTGTTCGTCCGAATCTGCGGCTTCTTTCTCGGTATAGCTGTCGAAATCATCCTCGTCGTCTTCAGATAATGGAGCGTAGATGCTCTCCTCGTCGTCATACAGTTCTTCTTTTTTCGGTCTTCTTCTAAAAAGACCCCATCTTTTTTTGGGTTCCTCTTCTATTCTTTCCGTCTCGGATTCTTCGCTGATATTTTCTTCTGCGAAGTCTTCCTCTTGTTTGAATCTTTTTTTACGGATCATATAAAACCTCCTGTTTTTAGCCATACTGTTCATAAATGATACCATAATTTTTTATAAAAATCATCCGCATATTGGGAGTTTTAATAAACATTTCACATTTTTGCACTTTTGGACGGATTTTAGTACATTTTTTACCTCAGAGCCCAGAAATATAAACATAAATTGTGATATTAATTATCAAAAGGGAAAGCTGACTTCCTATATATTGCCGAGCTTACCGTTTTTGGGCAGCGACAAAATATATTCGTCAGCTTTTTGCTTTGTTACAGCGCTTTGATTCTTTCCATAGCGCGCAGTGTATTTTCATAAGAGCCAAAGGCAGTCAGGCGGAAATATCCTTCTCCGCTTGGACCGAATCCAGAACCCGGGGTTCCCACAATGTTAACGGTCTCCAGCAGATAATCAAAGAACTCCCAGGAGGTCATCTTATCCGGAGTTTTTAACCAGATATATGGAGCGTTCACTCCGCTAAATACGGTGTATCCGGCTTCGCTTAAACCTTCTTTGATGGTCTTTGCATTATTCATGTAGTAAGCGACCTGTTCTTTTAACTGGGCTTTTCCCTCTTCGCTGTAGCACGCCAGGCCGGCCTTCTGAATAATATATGGCGCTCCGTTATATTTTGTACCGTGTCTTCTTGCCCACAGAGCGTTCAGGGAGACCTCGCCCACTTTTAAATCTTTAGGCACAACGGTAAATCCAAGTCTTGTTCCCGTGAATCCCGCATTCTTTGAAAAGCTTCGAAGCTCTATGGCGCAGGTCTTTGCTCCCTCGCACTCATAAATAGTATGCGGCACGTCTTCTTCGGAAATATAAGCTTCATAAGCGGCGTCGTAGATGATCACCGCGCCAATTTTGTTGGCGTAATCTACCCAGTCCTGAAGCTGGCTTTTTGTGATCGTAGTTCCGGTTGGGTTATTCGGGATGCAAAGGTAGATCAGATCCGGATCCTCTTTTGGAAATTCCGGGATAAAATTATTTTGAGCAGTGCAAGGCATATAGATCACGTCGCTCCAGGTTTCTGTCTGCGGGTCATATACGCCGGTTCTTCCCGCCATAACATTGGTGTCTACGTAAACCGGATAGACCGGATCACACACGGCGATCTTATTATCTACGCTAAAGATTTCCTGGATGTTTCCGGAGTCACATTTTGCTCCGTCGCTGACAAAAATCTCATCGGCGCTGATATCACAGCCCCGCGCTTTATAATCATTATCCACGATCGCATTTCTTAAAAATTCATAACCGAGATCCGGCGCATAGCCTTTGAAGGTTTCTGCCTTACTCATCTCGTCCACTGCGCTGTGAAGAGATTCGATAATCTTTGGAGCAAGAGGAAGGGTCACGTCTCCGATTCCCAGCCGGATGATTTCTTTGTCCGGATTGGCTGTGCTGTAAGCATTTACCTTTTTTGCAATATTGGAAAACAGATAGCTTCCCGGCAATTTCAAATAATTATCATTTACTTTAATCATAATCTCTCATGTCCTCCTTATGATCTTTTGTCATTTTAGCAGTCAATTAATTCTCCCTCAAAAACCGTTGTGGCGCTTCCGGTCATGTAGACAAGATCCTCTTCCCTGTCCCATTTTATAATCAGATCTCCGCCCAGCAAGTGAACGGTCACTTCATCTTCCGTCTTTCCATTAAGGATGCAGGCAACCACGCAGGCGCAGGCTCCGGTACCACAGGCAAAGGTTTCCCCTGCGCCCCGTTCCCACACGCGCATATTGATGGTGTTTCTGTCAAGGATTTCTACAAATTCCGTATTAACTCTCCTTGGAAATGCTTTATGATTTTCAAAATGCGGTCCCAGCGCCTGAATATCCATATGCATCACGTCATCCATGAAAACCACGGCATGGGGATTTCCCATGGAAACGCAGGTCATACGGTATTCCTTTTCGCACACCACGATCGGCTCGTCCACCACGGGACTTTTCTTTGCCGTCACCGGGATTTCTTCCGCATCAAGGATCGGTTTTCCCATGTTTACTTTCAGCATAACGGCCTTCCCGTTCTCTATCGTAAGGTCAAGGTATTTGATCCCTGCCAGTGTTTCGATGGAGAGACTGGTCTTATCGGTCAGGCCATGGTCATAAACGTATTTTCCCACACAGCGGATTCCATTTCCGCACATTTCTGCCTGGGAACCGTCTGCATTATACATATCCATTTTAAAATCCGCCTTGTCCGAAGGCTTGATTAAGATCAATCCGTCGGATCCCACACCAAAATGTCTGTCACTCACATATTGGGACAGAGCCGCCGGATCCGGTACATTTTCTTCCAGACAATTAATATATACATAGTCATTCCCGATTCCATGCATTTTCGTAAACTTCATAGAAACTCCTTTCCCGGGATCTTACGGCTCTTTTGGCACATATTTTTGTATCAAATAATATGCGGTTTCTACCATATTACTCCCTGAATCCATACTTTGCTTCTGAATATACCGATGTGCTTCTTCTTCCGTATACCCTTCCAGCTCGATCAGACATTGTTTTGCCCGGTCAATCACACTTTGTTCTTTTGCCGATCGTTTTTTCGGCTTGTTCTTTTTCGCCCGAATGGCGCGATACAACTCCCGGGACACTTCTTCAATGGTCTCCACCATATCATACACTTTGACGGGGAGAGGCAGACAGATCACATCCCCCTCTCCGTACTGCTCCCACTGCGACTGGGTAGCGATCACGACCATTTTAAAAGTTTCCGGCAGAGCGTCCTTTAGTTCATAGTACATCATATCTTTGTATCGGACGCCGCACAGGATAATGCCCTCTTCGAACTGTCTGGAAACATATAATGCCTGGGAACCCGTTGTGCAGGTGGAAATCACATCAAAGCCGTTATTGGTTAAAATGCTTTTCATTTTATTTATAATTTCTTGTTTTGGAAAAACTATAATTATATTCATGAATCTTCCTTCACCTGCCGCGTTTTCCACTTGTCGTCTTTAATATTTGTATAAGTATTCATCTACTTCCCATTGAGAAACGATCCGGCAGTATTCCATCCATTCTCTCTTTTTTGCGCTCAGATACTTTTTATAAATATGAGGACCGATCACCTTTTTGATGAAAGAATCTTCTTCGAGAGCCTCGCAGGCTTCCCCCAAAGTTGTCGGAAGCTTTTCGATCATCATTTCTTTGATCTGGGCGTCGCTCAACGTATACATATTCTGATTCATCGGTTTTGGCGGTTCCAGTTTATTTTTTATGCCGTCCAGCCCTGCGGCAAGGCAAATCGCCATCACCAGATAAGGGTTGGATGCCGGATCCGGACTTCTAAACTCGATTCGGGTTCCGGCGCCTCTGGAAGCCGGAATACGGATCAGCGGGCTCCGGTTGGCCGCGGACCAGGTGACCGTCGTCGGCGCCTCATAGCCCGGCGTCAATCTCTTGTAAGAGTTTACCAGCGGGTTGCAGATGCAGCTCATGGCTCTGGCGTGTTTTAGCAGGCCGGCAATAAAGTAATAACATTCCTTGCTAAGCCTCAGCGGGTCCTTTTTGTCAAAAAATATATTTTCTCCGTTTCTGGATAAGGACATATTGATGTGCATTCCGGAACCGTCCTTATCTGAAATTGGTTTTGGCATAAAGGTTGCATAAAGCCCATGCCTTTTGGCAATGGTTTTTACTACCATCTTAAAAGTCTGGATATTGTCTGCCGTCACCAAAGCATTATCATATCTGAAATCGATTTCATGCTGTCCCGGCGCCACTTCATGATGAGAAGCCTCTATATTAAAACCGGTTTCCTCTAAAGTAAGTACAATATCCCTTCTGGCATTTTCCCCCAAATCCAAAGGGGTCACGTCAAAATACCCTGCTTTTTCATGGGTGATTCTGGTCGGCTGTCCGTTGTCGTCGGTGTGGAATAAAAAGAACTCGCACTCCGGGCCTACATCAAAGGTGAGTCCCATGGCTGCCGCTTCTTTTAAGACGTTCTTTAAAACGTAACGGCAGTCTCCCTCGAAAGGAATCCCCTCGGGACGATAAACGTCACACATAAATCTGGCAACCTTTCCCCTCTGAGGGCGCCAAGGCAAAATGGCAAAGGTATTCAGGTCCGGGTAAAGATACATATCCGACTCTTCAATCCTTACAAATCCCTCAATGGAGGAGCCGTCAAACATACACTTATTGTCCAGCGCCGCCTCCAACTGATTTGCCGTGATAGCCACGTTTTTCAGCATACCGAACACATCGGTAAACTGGAGACGGATAAATTGCACGTCTTCTTCTTCCACGATTTTAAGGATATCTTGTTTGGTATAATTGTTCATAGAATACTCCTTCTTAATTTAAATTTCGTAATCTATTCCACCTTCTCTTTTTCTTTATCAATCTTAGCAATATCAACTAGGGACAGGTCTTCTCTCTTTGTGGATTCCAGGCTGGCAAGAAGAGCGTTGGCCGTATCCAAAGAGGTCAGACAGGTCACGCCGGTTTCCACCGCATGGCGGCGAATCACAAATCCGTCCTTGCTCCGTTCGATTCCCTGGGAAGGGGTGTCGATGATCAGATCGATCTGATGTCCCAAAATCAGATCCAGCAAGTTCGGTCTGGACTCTTCGATCTTGTTGATACGCTTTGTGGCCACTCCGTTTTTCTGCAAATACTTACAGGTGCTTCTCGTGGCGTAAATATCATATCCCAATGCGGCAAATCTGCGGCCTACTTCCACGGCCTCCAGCTTGTCCGCGTCTTTTACGGTCATAATCATCTTTTTATGTCTCGGAAGATCGATTCCTGCGCCGAGGAACGCTTTAAACAAGGCTTCTTCAAAGTTCTTAGATATTCCCAGACACTCTCCGGTGGATTTCATCTCCGGTCCGAGACTGATATCTGCTCCCCGGATCTTCTCAAAGGAGAATACCGGCATCTTGATCGCCCAGTAAGGAGATTCTTTGGCAAGACCGATCTCGCATCCCATCTCCTTTAACGTATGGCCGGTCATAACCTTAGCGGCCAGATCCACGATCGGGATTCCCGTAACCTTGCTGATATAAGGCACCGTTCTGGAAGAACGAGGATTTACTTCAATGACATACACTTCGTCCTGGTAAACGATGAACTGAATGTTGATCAGGCCCACCACATGAAGCGCTCTGGCAAGGAGACGGGTGTAATGGGCAATGACATTTTTGATCTTCGGCGACAGATCTCTTGCCGGATATACCGAGATACTGTCTCCGGAATGGATTCCGGCGCGCTCTACGTGCTGCATGATTCCCGGAATGAGGATTTCCTCGCCGTCGCACACTGCATCCACTTCCACTTCCTTACCCATGAGATACTTATCGATGAGGATCGGATGTTCCTGGGTATATCTCTGGATGATATCCATAAATTCCAAAATATCCGTGTCGGAAATCGCTATTTGCATTCCCTGTCCCCCCAGTACATAGGACGGACGGATCAGCACCGGATATCCCAGTTCATTTGCCACTTTGAGGGCTTCCTCTTTGGTAAATACCGTGCCTCCCTTCGGTCTTGGGATACAGCACTCTTCCAGAATCTGATCAAAGAGTTCTCTGTCCTCGGCGGCGTCCACATTTTCCGCGCTGGTTCCAAGGATCGGCACACCGATCTTGTTAAGTTTTTCCGTTAGCTTAATGGCGGTCTGTCCGCCAAACTGCACCACTGCGCCGTCCGGTTTTTCCAATTCTACGATGTGTTCCACATCTTCCTCGGTGAGAGGTTCAAAATATAATTTATCCGCGATATCAAAGTCGGTGCTGACGGTCTCCGGATTGTTATTTACGATGATCGTCTCATACCCCTGGGCCTTAAAGGACCATACGCTGTGTACGGAACAATAGTCAAACTCGATTCCCTGGCCGATTCGGATCGGGCCGGAACCAAGAACCATGATTTTCTTTTTGTCGGACTGCACTTCCACTTCGTTGTAGTTGTCGAAACAGGAATAGTAATATGGCGTCTGTGCCGCAAACTCTGCCGCACAAGTGTCTACCACCTTATAAGCAGGCCGTATATCCATCTGATTTCTAAGGCGTTTTACTTCCGCCTCACTCATTCCGGCAAGCTGTCCGATTACCGTATCCGGAAATTCCATACGTTTCGCCTTTAAGAGGAGTCCTCTATCTAACTCGCGGCACTCTTTTAATTCCTTTTCCACTGTGACAATATTATTTAACTTATCGATAAACCACAGGTCAATCTTCGTAATTTCATTAATCATTTTCGGCGCAAAGCCTCTGCGAAGCGCCTCGGCGATACAGTAGATCCGAAGATCGTCCACGATGTGAAGATGTTCTTTTAACTCTTCATCACTTAACTTATAAAACTCTCCGTGCATCAGGCTGTCCACGTGCTGCTCTAAGGAACGCAGCGCCTTCATAAGAGCGCCTTCAAAGTTGGTGCAAATACTCATAACTTCTCCGGTCGCCTTCATCTGTGTGGTCAAATGTCTGGATGCGGAAATGAACTTATCAAACGGAAGTCTTGGCACTTTTACTACACAGTAATCTAAGGCCGGTTCAAAGCTTGCAAAGGTCTTTCCCGTGACGGCATTTTTAATTTCATCCAGATGGTATCCAAGGGCAATCTTCGCCGTCACCTTAGCGATCGGATATCCTGTCGCCTTGGAAGCCAGCGCAGAAGAACGGCTCACACGGGGATTTACCTCAATAACGCAGTATTCAAAACTGTCCGGATGCAGAGCAAACTGTACGTTACAGCCCCCTTCCACCCCAAGTTCGTCGATGATATTCAGGGCCGAATTACGCAGCATCTGATACTCTTTATCTCCAAGAGTCTGGGAAGGAGCCACCACAATGCTGTCGCCGGTGTGTACGCCCACCGGATCGATGTTTTCCATATTACATACGGTAATGCAAGTGCCGTTTCCGTCACGCATTACTTCGTATTCCACTTCCTTCCACCCTGCGATGCAGCGTTCCACCAAAACCTGTCCCACGCGGCTTAGACGAAGACCGTTCTGGATGATCTCCACAAATTCTTCTTCATTTTCCGCAATTCCGCCGCCGCTTCCTCCCAGAGTGTAGGCAGGACGAAGCACAACCGGATATCCGATCTTTTTGGCATATTCCAGGCCGTCTTCCACGGTGGTCACGATCTCGCTCGGTGCGATCGGCTCTCCTATTTTTTCCATGGTTTCCTTAAACGCTTCCCGGTCCTCCGCCTTACGGATGGTCTTGCCGCTGGTACCGATCAGTTTTACTTTATGTTCATTTAGAAAACCGCACTCGTCAAGCTCCATGGCGATGTTTAACGCCGCCTGGCCTCCCAGGGTAGGAAGAAGGCTGTCCGGCTTTACTTTTAGGATCAGTTTTTTGATCACTTCGGCAGTCAAAGGCTCAATGAATACTTCATCGGCGATATCTTTGTCGGTCATGATGGTCGCCGGATTGGAATTGACAAGGATAACATGGATCCCCTCTTCTTTTAAGGAACGGCAGGCCTGTGTGCCTGCGTAGTCAAATTCTGCTGCCTGTCCGATGACAATGGGACCGGAACCAATTACAAGGACTTTTTTAATACTGGTATTTCTAGGCATATTTTGCAACCTCCATCATATTCATAAACTCTTTAAACAAGAATGAGGAATCATTTGGCCCCGGACAGGCCTCCGGATGGAACTGCACTGTCATTACATTTTTTCCAAGATAATGGATTCCCTCTAAAGTGCCGTCGTTTACATTCACGAAACTCATCTCGGCAATATCCCGGTCCAAAGAATCTTCCAGTACCACATAGCCGTGATTCTGGGATGAAATATAAACCTTGCCTGTTTTTAAATCCTTCACCGGATGATTGGCTCCCCGGTGTCCATAATGCATCTTTTTCGTATCTGCCCCGTTGGCCAGCGCCATAAGCTGATGTCCAAGACAAATACCAAAAATCGGAACGTCGGTGGCAAAAAGCTTTTTTAGTTCCTCGATGATCTCCACACATTCCTTCGGATCTCCCGGACCATTGGAAAGCATAATGCCGTCCGGCTCATCGGCAAGAATCTCTTCTGCCTTCGTGTAAGCCGGATAAACTGTCACCTGGCATCCCAATTCATTCAACGATTTTTCGATGTTCCTTTTTGCGCCGAAGTCCATCAGCGCCACTTTATATCCGTCGCCCGGAAGCACTCTTTTTTCCTTGCAGCTCACTTCCCGGACCACGCCTTTTACCTTGTAGGCTTTTATTTTTTTCAGTTCTTCTTCCAGATCAAAATCCTCTCTTGTGGTGATCAATCCGTTCATCACGCCGTACTCCCTGGAAATCCTGGTCAGATATCTGGTATCAATACCGGAAATACCGGCGATGCCGTATTCCTTTAAAAAGTCGTCCAGAGTCATTTCATTACGGAAATTACTTGCTATCCTGGAACACTCTCTCACGATCAGAGCGCTCGACCATGGATGGACAGACTCCATATCTTCTTTGCAAATTCCATAATTCCCAATCAAAGGGTAGGTCATCACTACAGACTGCCCCGCATAGGAAGGATCGGTCAGAATCTCCAGATAGCCTGTCATAGAAGTATTAAAAACAATTTCGCTGACCACATCCCTTTGAGCTCCGAAGCTCTCTCCGGTCAGTACATTACCATCTTCCAAAATCAGAAAAGCCTTCATGTTAAATTCCTTTCTTTACATCCTGTCATCACTCATCATTAGAATCTCAGCAATATAAATGCGGCTTATGGAAATCAAATATTCTTAGGTGCGCAAAAAAAAAGACGGGATTCCTCCCGGCTTCATTGTAAATCACGATAAAATTAATAACCAAATCCTGCCGGGAACGTATCGATCTTTTTATTCCTGTAGAAATCGTTCCTTGCATCATCATTTAAATTGCGTCAATTCTACCACAGATTAATTATAAATACAAGATACCTTTTTGAATTTTTCATTTTCAGTTCATGCATTTTTATCAATACGATCCCGGCAAAGCCTTTTCCCCTTTAAGTTAACTCGGCGATTTTGCTCACGCCCACATAAATCTGGCTGATTTTATACCATGTGGCAAATCCTACAGTTCCGGTCACCGGGAGCCGGAAGATCTCCTGGAACTTCCTCACGGCGCCTGCCGTGTCGTTTCCGTAGATTCCATCCACGGCTATGGTTGGCAGAGCAGGATAATCTTGTGCAATTCTGTTTAGTTGTTCCTGCATTTGGCGCACTTTTTGCCCGGTGGAACCTATGGTCAGTTCTGTGCCCGGAAAAGACGATGGCACACCGGAAATCATCTGCGCAGTGTTGATATAGATGTCGTTTCCATAGTAGTACCGCAGAATTTCCAGAGCGGTCCTTCCTTCATCCCCCAAGGCTTTGGAGCCCCACTGGGTCATAAATCCCGGACAGCTTACCTGCCTTCCATCGCAATACTGGGTGAGGATCGGCTGGGAGACGTCCGGCCTGGCGACGAAAGAGTTAAAGATCTCATCCACAATCTGATTGATGGAATCGTAGGTGGTTTTTGACGGCATCCATTTTTGGTCGTAAGCGGTGGAAGAAGTGATGGTAAACTGAAATCCTTTGTTCCGATACCATTCGGTGTAAACCCGGTTCAGCGTAAAGGACATGATGGCAAGGATATTTGCCTTTAAAGCTTCCTCCGGCCAGGTGGAATAAATTTCGCAGGCAGCCACATTTTTAATATAGTCGCGATACAAAATATAATAGTCTGCCGCTGTGGAATCTCCCACCGCCCCGTCATGAACCACCACATATTCGGGAACCACCACCCGGCTTAACACAACTTCCCCGCTTGCTCTCAAATCCTTAATTTCATCTTCAAATATTTTCGGAGGATATTCCCCATATAAAGTGTGGGGACCGATGGCAAATACTTCAAAATCCTCCGTTCCTACCTGTCTTCTCAACCTGAGACTTTGTATTGCCTGCTGCCCGGACAAAAGCTGCGCGCCGGATACGGTCACCGGCTCAAAGCCCGGCACATTGACTTCCACGTTATATTCGGAATAAGGCTGATTTTGCCCCGGCTCCAGGGAGTATTCAAGGGGCGGCGTCTCAAGTTCCACAGACTCCGTCTGCCCGGAACTGTCCGTAACCAATTCCTCGATCACATCCGACGGCTCCCCTGTCCCGGAAATCCGTACCGTCACATTTTCCATCGGGCGGTTATTACTCTCTTCCACCACATTTACCAAAAGGTTCCCATAATCTGCCATACCAAACTTCTCCTGTCACTCATTGAAAATTCTTGTTAACATCCTATTCACCCCCCAAACAAAATATGATAAAATGAGCCTTGCGGCGGCTGG
>CAZKQV010000015.1:41551-66301 GCA_964555015.1 uncultured Eubacterium sp.
GCTTGCACAAGCCGACATAAGGCGAATATACACATCGAGACGTTAGGCGAGAGGATAAAATGAGCCTTGCGGCGGCTGGGCTTGCACAAGCCGACATAAGGCGAATATACACATCGAGACGTTAGGCGAGAGGAGGTTATTATGAATCGCAGGAATTATCAAAAAGAACTGGATAAGATTACCAAGAGAATTTGTGAACAGCCCGGGGAGTCGAAGCCCTCTCTTTTGCTCCATGTCTGCTGTGCGCCTTGCAGCAGCTATTGTCTGGAATATCTTAGCCAGTATTTTCAAATCACGGTTCTTTTTTATAATCCAAACATTACCCCCGCCGATGAGTACGAAAAGAGGATCCGGGAATTAAAACGCTTTGTCCGGGAAGCCGGATACGAAAAACAAATCACCCTGATTGAGGGGGATTATGAACCGCAGGAATTTTTCCGTGTGACAAAGGGCATGGAAGATCTCCCGGAACGGAGCCAGCGCTGCTATCATTGCTATGAGCTGCGCATGGAAGAGGCTGCAAAGTATGCTTCTTCCCGGCATATGGACTATTTCACCACCTCCCTGTCCATCAGCCCTCATAAAAATGCAGACTGGATCAATGAAATTGGAGAACGTCTCGCCGATAAATACGGCGTGTCTCATCTTCCTTCCGACTTCAAAAAAAAGAGCGGATACCTCCGCTCTATCGATCTTTCAAAACAATATCATTTGTACCGCCAGGATTACTGCGGCTGTGTGTTTTCTAAACAGGCCAAAGCCCGGGAACAGGAAAACTAGCTTTTTTTAATAAACTTCGTAGCGCAGTTTGGGCAAAGTATCTCAATCTTTCCTTTTCCCTTCGGCACCCGAACCTTTTGTTTACAATTGGGACATTTAAAAAATTTAAATAATTTCTTCTCCTGTTTTTCCTGTCTGGACGCGCCGGAGCTGACATTTGAAAACAGAGGGCGGATCAACCGGGCGAACAGTTCATTTTCTTTTCTTCTGGCCAGGTAATTTTTTGAAAAACACCGCAGCAAACAAAGTATGATCGGAAGATAGCTGATCAGTCCCAAAATACTGCTCACTCCGCTTTGGTGGATGAGCAGGCTGATAAGGTTTAATATCACGCACAAAAACAACAATGCGCATGACAGCGCGTCAAATCCGTAGGCATTTTTTAAATATTTCTTCCATCCTTCCATGGATATCACCCCTTTATAATAAACCTACAAAAAATATAACAAGTTTACTTCCAAATCCCATGATCAGTCCGGCCAAAAGTACGCCGCCCATGGCCGCCGCCACGCTGGATTTAAAATCCATTTTTAATATGCTGGCAGCCAGCGTCCCGGTCCAGGCCCCTGTTCCGGGCAGGGGGATTCCAACGAATAAAAGGAGAGCCAAAAACAAGCCTCTTCCAGCTTTTTCTTCCAGTTTCTTTCCTCCCTTTTCGCCTTTTTCCATACAAAAGCGGCAAAATCCGCCGACCAGGGGAAGGTTGGAACCGATTTCCAACACCTTTCTTGCAAATAAATAAATAAAGGGCACTGGTAGCATATTGCCCACAATTGCCACAAGATATGACGGCAAAAGCGGAAGCCCCATCACTTGAGATGCAGGGATTGCCCCTCTAAGCTCTATGACGGGAATCATGGAAATTAAAAATATAGTAAGATAATCCTTCAATATTCTAATCCTCTTTCTTTATTTTAATTTTCTTCATATTATAAAATTTTATTTTTTGTGCGAACCCGCATTCTTCTAATACTTTTTTTGCAAACCTGCGTTTTTCTAATGCTTATTTATGCGGACTCGCATTTTTCTAATACTTTTTTTGTGAATCCTCCGCGTTTTTAAGAGCGCTGATGCTGCATACTCTGCTGCATGATTCCGATAAACTCTTTATTATTTTTTGTATTTTTAAAGTATTTTAAAATTTCTTCAATATTTTCTTCCGCTCTGCTTCCGGACATCTCCCGATGCAGATAATATACAACTTCCTGTTCTTCTTTTGTGAGGAGCAGATCGTCTCTTCTCGTGCCGGATTTTTGGATATTGATCGCCGGAAAAATTCTTTTTTCCGATAGTTTTCGGTCGAGTACCAGTTCCATATTACCGGTTCCCTTGAACTCTTCAAAAACCATATCATCCATTTTACTTCCCGTATCCACAAGCGCTGTGGCAAGGATCGTGAGGCTTCCTCCCTCTCTCATGTTTCTCGCTGCACCAAAAAACTTTTTCGGCATATGCAGAGCCGCCGGATCCAATCCTCCGGACAAGGTTCTTCCGCTTGGCGGCACCACAAGATTATATGCTCTGGCAAGGCGAGTTATACTATCCAATAAGATTACCACATCCTGTTTATGCTCCACCAGTCTTTTGGCTCTTTCCAGAACCATCTCCGAAACTCTTTTATGATGTTCCGGCAGCTCGTCAAAAGTGGAGTAGATCACTTCTGCATTTGGTCCTTCGATATACTCTCTGATGTCTGTGACTTCTTCCGGACGCTCATCGATGAGCAGCACGATGAGTTTCATGTTTGGTTGGGACTGGGTAATGCTTTTTGCGATCTGTTTTAACAAGGTTGTCTTTCCTGTTTTTGGCTGGGAAACGATCATCCCTCTTTGTCCCTTTCCAATTGGGGAGAGCATATCCACAAGTCTCATGGAAACCGGAGCTCCCGGCTGTTCCAGACGAATCCTTTTATCCGGAAAGATCGGAGTGAGATCTTCGAAATTCTTTCTTTTTTGTGCGTCATAAGGCTTAAAGCCATTCACCGACTCCACATAAAGGAGCGCGCTGTATTTTTCATTCTGTGTCTTTACACGAATGTTTCCCACAAGAATGTCGCCGGTTTTTAAATTAAACTTTCTAATCTGGGAGGGGGAAACATAGACGTCATTCTCTCCTGGGAGATAATTCGCACAGCGTATAAACCCGAATCCATCCGGCATCACCTCAAGTATGCCGTCCGCTTTTACGCCGCTGTCTAAACTGGATAAATCATTTTTTTGATTTTTGAGATCGGTTTCTTCTCTTCGCTGCGCTCTTTGCTCCGAAGGATCTTTTCCGTAATTTCTCTGCCCGGTCTCCTCTTTTCTAGGCATCCTCTGGCCGGACTCTTCTCTGGCTTCCCGCACCGGAGTTCTCTGTCCCAAAGTTTCTTTCCTCGGTATCCTCTGGGTGGCGGAGTCTTTTTCTGCCGATCTCTGGGCGGATGCTTCTCTGTCCGCTGTCTTCTGGCCGTTTTCTTCTCTGTCCGGCGCCTTATTCAATATTTCTTCCTTTTCCGGCGCCGCCTGCTCGGATTCTTCCCTGACTGACAACTTCTGCTCTGCTTCCTCTTTCTCATCATCTATCTGCATAAGCCTGCCGATCAGCTCGCTCTTTTTTAATGTGCTGATCCCGGAAAGTCCTCTCGCTCTGGCAAGGGCTTTAAGCTGTACTAGGGTCATACTACTATAATTCATCAGTAACCTCCAATTTCAAACGATAACGCCATCTTCTACTCTGCGCACTTTATATTTTTGTTCTTGCGCGGCTTGTGCCTTTTCAAATCCCGGCCTTTTTCCAACGGTTTTATGGAAACCGCAGCGGCCTTTTTCTATATTCAAAGCCGACTTTTGATATATTTTATAAGGATTATTCTACCATAATAACACACTCTGTAGAGAAAACAAACATTTTTCCTATTTCTTCGTTGCGATTTCCTATAGCCGATGTTAAAATAAAAAAACAAAACAAGGAAAATAAAATGCAATATTATTACAGTTATCATCAATTTTTAAAGAATTATTTTGGCAAAAAAGTGTATAAAATATGTTTAAACGGCGGATTCACCTGTCCAAACAGAGACGGCACACTGTCCGCCGGAGGATGTATCTTTTGCAGCGAAGGGGGCAGCGGCGATTTTGGCGCGCCGGCACAGTTATCCATCACGGAGCAAATTAACCTTGGCAGACAGCAAACGGCAAAGAAATACAAAGGCAATGATTTCATTGCCTATTTTCAGGCCTTTACCAACACCTACGCTCCCGTTGACCGGCTGAGCGCTCTTTATGGCGAGGCGATCCGTCACCCTGATATCATTGCGTTGTCCATCGCCACCCGGCCGGACTGTCTTCCTCCGGACGTATTATCTCTGCTTGCCGAACTGAATCAACAAAAACCCGTTTTTATAGAATTGGGCCTGCAAAGCATCCACGAATCCACCGCTGCTTTGATCAACCGGGGATACACCACCGAATGCTTTGATATGGCGGTAAAGCAGTGCGCCAGTCTGGGACTTCGCACTACGACCCATCTGATTCTTGGACTTCCCCGGGAAACCAAAGAAATGCAGCTTGCTTCCATCGAACATATCAACAAACTTCCGCTTGGCGGCGTAAAACTTTCCATGCTCCATGTGCTGAAACATACCCCGCTGGCAGAGTATTACCATACGAACCCTTTTCCGCTGTTTACGATGGAAGACTACACCGATTTTATCGTCACCTGCCTTGAACATCTGCGTCCGGACATCGTAGTCGAACGCCTGACAGGAGACGGCCCGCCTGAGCTTTTAATCGCCCCGTTATGGAGCCGGCAAAAACGCCAGGTATTAAACACTATCAACCACAAGTTAAAACAACGGCAAACCCGGCAGGGAAAACGATACCAACAGGGAGAACAGTAATGACATCCGAATCTTTAACCTTATATAAATTAATGATTTTATATATGCTGAGCAACTTAACCTTCCCTCTCACCAACTCCCAGCTCAGCGAGTTCTTTGTGTCCAAAGAGTATACCTCATATTTCCATTTACAGCAAGCCATAAATGAACTGGCGGAATCTGAGTTCATCCGGGGAGAGATCATCCGCAACACGACGAATTATCATCTAACCCCTTCCGGCGAATCCGCACTTTCCATGTTTGAGACTAAGATTCCCTCGGCGATCAAGGAAGACATTCTTAATTATTTCTCGGAACAAAAGTATGAGCTGCGCCGGAAAACAGATATCACGGCGGACTACTATCCGCTAAAAAACGGAGAATACATGGTGAAGGCAACCATTAAAGAAAGGGGAACTGTACTTTTGGAGCTGGGGCTTAATGTCGTCTCCAAAGAGCAGGCCATTGCAGTATGCGATAAATGGGATCAGAAAAGCGAGACAATTTACCACGAATTGATACAGGAATTATTGATGGAAGAGTGAGAAAATACCGCTTGTCTTTTCTATTAGTATTAGTTATAATACTAATAGTATAGTACATAATATATTATATATCAATTCAAAATACGACTGTGAAAAATACTGTACACTCACAGGTTTCCTCCGTTTTGGGAGGATGATATTTTGAAAAAGACATTACAAGACCTGACTATAAAAGATGCATTCATGTTTGCCGCTGTCATGTCTGAACCGGATTATTGCAGACAGCTTCTTTCCATTCTATTAGAAATGAACATTTTGGAGGTTTCTGTCATCGCAGAAAAAACTCTGATTTACCATCCTGAGTATCATGGAGTGAGACTGGATGTTCTGGCAAAAGAAAATGACACTTTTCGGCGTTTTAACGTGGAAATGCAAGTAAATATGGAGCAGCATCTTCCAAAACGGACTCGCTATTATCATGCGCAAATTGATATGGATGCGCTTCTTGCCGGAGAAAATTATGAGTTGCTTCCCGATACTTTCGTCATTTTTATCTGCGATTATGACCCTCTTGGCCAAGGATTATACAAGTATTCTTTACGTACCTGCTGTCTGGAAACCGGGGAACAGATTCATGATGGAAATTTAACTTTTTGGTTTAGCACCAAGGGAAATAATGACCATAATATTTCCAAAGAATTACTAAACTTTTTAAAATACGTGGAAACCCCGGAAAAGACTGATCTGGTCGTTGCATCTGATTTTGTCAACGCCGTGTCAAAAAAAGTGACTTCCATCAAACAAAGCCGGGACTGGGAGGCGAAATTTATGCTGCTTAAAGAACTATTATCTGATGAACGAAAATCAGGTTTTAACGAAGGATTAAGCCAAGAACGACGGCAAAATATTTTAAAAATATTGGATTTTAAGAACAGAGAAGAAATTCCTGCCCACATCAAGAAGCTTATTGAGGAAGAGCTGGAAAAAGAAAGCAATCCGGATGTTCTGGAACAATGGTTTACCTACGCGTTAGAGTCTGAATCTGCTGATGATTTTATGCAAAAGATTAAAAAATAGAAAGTTATTACGAATATAATATAATTAAAATATATTATTTTTAAAATTCATTGATATATAATGCGAAGTATGGGCAATAAAATACACACTTTCGCAATCTGTATTGTACTGCGGCGGCAGTACATAAGTTTTTATCATTTTGGAGGAATCCTGTTAAAAGGGCCAAAAGAAGCTTCGGATTTTTCTCTTAGGTTTGTTTAAGAGAACTCCGCAGTTTCTTTTGGCCTGATTTATTCCGAAAACCATTTGCATTCTTTCGCTTTATTCATTCTGCAATGCATATTCTTCGATCAGTTCCCAGATTTCTTCTCTTCCTGCTTTTGTCACGCTGGAAAATGGGATGATCGGCACTCCTTCAATCACCTTTAAGGTGTTTTTAAGGATTTTCAGATTTTTTTGAATCTGGCTTCGTTTAATTTTGTCGGCTTTGGTCGCCACAATAACCGGTGAAAATCCGTTGCTTAAAATCCAGCGATACATCTGCACATCGTTTGCCGTTGGCTCATGGCGCAAGTCGATGAGTAAAAATACCATCTTCAACTGTCTGGAGGTATGCAGATAATTTTCAATCATAGGTCCCCATTTTGCCGACACTTCTTTGGAAACTTTGGCATATCCGTATCCGGGAAGATCGACGATGTACAGCTCCTGATTTACGTTGTAAAAGTTTATGGTCTGTGTTTTCCCCGGCTGGCCGGATGTGCGGGCAAGGGATTTTCTATTTACCAACGCATTGATCAGTGAGGATTTTCCCACATTGGACTTTCCCGCAAACGCCACTTCCGGAAGCTGATTATCCGGAAGTTTACTTGTGATACCGCACACAGTTTCCAATGCAACATTTTTAATGATCATGTTTCCTCCTATGCTTCGCCCGCTGCGACGAAAGCTCTTTCCAATACCTGAGACATTTCTGATACGCAGGTGATACGCAGTCCGTTTGTGATTTCTTCTTCCAGTTCATTCACATCTTTTTGATTTCTTGCCGGGACCAGAACTTCTTTTACTCCGGCAGCTTTGGCTGCCAGCAGTTTTTCTTTTAGTCCGCCGATCGGAAGCACATGGCCGCGAAGGGTCACTTCCCCTGTCATGGCAAGATCTCCCCGAATCTTTTCTCCTGTCATGGCCGACAGCATTGCCGTCGCCATGGTGATTCCGGCGGAAGGTCCGTCTTTTGGCACTGCTCCTTCCGGAATGTGGATGTGAATATCATTTTTTTCAAATGTGGAAGCTTCCAGGTTGTACTGTCCGGCGACGGAACGGATATAGCTAAGCCCTATTTGGGCAGATTCTTTCATTACTTCTCCCATCCGTCCGGTGAGCTGGATTTTTCCTTTCCCCGGCATGATGTTTACTTCAATGGATAAGGTGTCGCCTCCCACAGCGGTCCAGGCCAATCCGCGGGCCACTCCGACCTGACTTTTCAGGTTGATATCCTCGGCGGAATAAGGGGCGGGGCCGAGATAGTCGGACAGGTTATCTTTTTCTACCTGAATGCCCTCGTTTTTCTCCAGCAGATTTCTTGCCGCTTTGTGCATCAGGGTTCCTATTTTCCGTTCCAGATTTCTCACACCGGCTTCTTTTGTATAGGAACGAATCATCTCATACACTGCTTCTTCTAAGATGGTGATCTCTTCTTCTTTTAAGCCGTTTTTTTCTCTTTGTTTTTTGATCAGATACTTTTCGGCTATGTGATATTTTTCATTTTCCGTGTAGGTTGACAGCTCGATGATTTCCATACGGTCTAAAAGGGGGCGGTCTATCAAAGAGGGATCATTTGCGGTTGCCACGAAAAGAACTTCACTAAGATCCAATGGCACTTCCAGATAGTGATCCCGGAAATTAATATTTTGCTCTCCGTCCAGCACTTCCAGCAGAGCGGAAGAAGTGTCCCCCTTGTGGTCTTTTCCCACTTTGTCTATTTCATCGAGAAGCATTAATGGGTTTTTTACTCCAGCGTGGCGGATTCCCTCGGCGATTCTTCCCGGCATCGCTCCCACATAGGTTTTCCGATGTCCGCGTATTTCTGCTTCGTCGCGGACTCCTCCCAGGGAAATGCGGACATATTTTTTATTCAGCGCTCTGGCAATGGATTTTGCCACAGAAGTTTTTCCGGTTCCCGGCGGTCCCACCAGACATAAAATCGGCGTGTCTCCTTTTTTGGTCAAAGTTCTCACTGCCAGAAAATCAAGAACTCTTTCTTTTACTTTGGTCAGTCCGTAATGATCTTCTTCCAGAATTTCTTTTGCTCTGGCAAGGTCATTGCTGTCTTTTGATTTATGGTTCCACGGCATTTCCAACATATTTTCGATGTAATTTCTCATGACAATGCTCTCTGCCGCCATAGGAGGAACGCTCTTAAATCGTTTGATTTCTTTTTTGATTTTATCTTTGATTTCTTTGGAAGCCTTTAATTTTTCGCATTTTTGTTCGTACTCTTCTGCTTCTGATACATAATCTTCTTCGCCCAATTCCTGGCGTATTACTTTTTGCTGTTCTCTAAGCAGATAATCCTTTTGATTCTTATCCACATTTTTCTTTACTTTTTTGGCGATCTCATCCCGAATGGAAGAAATCTCTGTCTCGTCTTTCAGAATCACAAGGAGCTTGGCCGCCTGTTTTTTCACGTCGGTCTCCTGCAAGAAATCCTGTTTTTTTGGTATATCCGCCGGAATACCTGTCATGATTTCATACATCAGCCGCAAAACTTCCTTACTCTCAATGGCCGACTGCATTGCGGCGTTTAAGAACTTGGGATTTCTTTGTATAAAATGTTCTAAAGCCTCTTCAATAGAACGTAAAATGGCGTCTTCTTCCACACCCATTTGCGGAAAATTAACAGAGAAAACATCTCCCATTTCTGCCATATTTACTCCGTTTACGTCAAAGAGAGATTGTACAGACACACGGGAAATCCCCTCCACATACACTCGTAAAATGCCTTGTCCAAGTTTTACCATCTGAAGGATCTTTGCCCTTGTCCCCACCCGGTAGAGGTCTTCCAGCTTGGGATTCTCCACCATAGGATCAATCTGGCTGACCAGCAAGATCTGCTGTTCTTTGTTCATCGCTTCTTCAAGGGCTTTTAATGATTTTGTTCTGGAAACCTCAAAATGCACTGTTGTTCCGGGAAAAATCACAATTCCCCGCAGTGCAAGAAGGGGTAATACTTGCTTATCCATATATCTCCTTATTTTTTCATTCTCCGGATCTGCGTCCATCGCCTTAGGGCAAAATAACGGGCAGATTTCCGGCTCCATCTTCATCGTTTCATAAAAAAGGCCGGCACAATGGAAGTAAAAACTCCTTTGTTGTGCGGCCCTTTGTTCCTTAAGCTATCTCATCCGTATTTTTCTTTTTTGCCTTTTTCACAATAGATTTTTTCGATACGGGTTCCTCACGATAAGTAAGTAACGGATGCTCCGTGCCCTCCACCACTTCTTTTGTGATGGTGCAAGTTGCGACCATATCGTCCGACGGAACGGAATACATCAGATCAAGTATAATGGATTCCATAATGGAACGAAGACCTCTGGCGCCTGTTTTTCTTTCTATTGCTTTTGCCGCAATCGCTTCCAGCGCATCATCGGTAAAGGACAGATCTACGCTGTCCATCTCAAAGAGGGTCTGATATTGCTTAACCAGAGCGCTCTTTGGCTCTTTCAAAATTCTGATCAAAGCTTCTTCATCCAAAGGATCCAGGGAAACCGTCACCGGTACGCGCCCGATAAATTCCGGTATCAGACCAAACTTCACGAAATCCTGGGGAAGTACCTGGGCAAAGAGCTTACCCAGATCTTTTTTGCTCTGGAGCTCAATTTCTGCCTGGAATCCCAGCGATTTCTTTCCGATGCGGCTCTCGATAATTTTTTCCAATCCGTCGAAAGCGCCGCCGCAGATAAATAAAATGTTGGTCGTGTCAATCTGCAGCAATTCCTGGTGCGGGTGCTTTCTTCCGCCCTGCGGCGGTACGGAAGCAACCGTCCCTTCCAAAATCTTAAGAAGCGCCTGCTGCACTCCTTCCCCGGAAACATCTCTTGTTATGGATGTGTTCTCTGATTTTCTGGTAATCTTATCTATTTCATCGATATATATAATACCGGTCTGTGCTCTTTCAATATCATAATCCGCTGCCTGAATCAGTTTTAATAAGATATTCTCAACATCCTCGCCGACATATCCCGCCTCTGTCAAAGCGGTAGCATCCGCAATGGCAAAAGGTACGTTCAGCATTCTTGCCAAGGTCTGGGCCAGTAAAGTCTTACCGGAACCGGTCGGTCCCAACATGATGATGTTGCTTTTTTGCAGCTCTATATCGTATTTATTCGCAGATAATATTCTTTTGTAGTGATTATATACCGCAACGGCCAGAACCTTTTTCGCCTGTTCCTGCCCGATTACATAATCATCCAGAAATGACTTGATCTCCTTTGGCTTCATTAGGCGGATATCTGTGGATTCTTCCTTAAAGCTTAGATAATCTTCTTCCATGATCTCCCGGCATACGCCGATACATTCATCACAGATATAAACACCCTTTGGTCCGGCAACCAGCTTTTGCACTTTATCTTGTGTTTTATTGCAAAAAGAACAGCGATACTGCTTATTATCAGATCGTGTAGCCATATTGTCACCTCATTCATTCATAAAAAACAGGCAGATAAACTGCCAAAATCAAATACAAGAACTCACCTGTGGAGTTCCCCGCCAGGGCAGTACCAAGAAACTATTTTTCCTGCCCCGGCAATTTCCCGGAGAGAAATTTCTAAAATCAATTCATATGCTGCCGGGTGCGCCGCAGAACTTAAGTCTGCGGCGGCTCCCACACAGCTTACTGTCTTTTTTCTACTACGATATCGATCAGACCATATTCTTTGGCTTCCTGAGCAGTCATATAATTATCCCGCTCTGTGTCCGCCTTGATCGTTTCATAGGTCTGTCCCGTATTCTCGGCAAGGATACGGTTTAATTTTTCCTTGGTTTTTAAAATGTGCTCTGCGGCAATCTCAATTTCCGTTGCCTGTCCCTGCGCTCCGCCGGAAGGCTGATGGATCATAATCTCAGCGTTTGGCAGCGCCATACGCTTTCCTTTCGTGCCTCCCGCCAGTAAAAATGCGCCCATACTGGCCGCCATACCCATACAGATCGTGGATACGTCGCACTTTACAAACTGCATGGTGTCATAAATCGCCATCCCCGCAGTAACAGAGCCGCCCGGGCTCATGATATACAGGTTGATATCTTTCTCAGGGTCTTCGGATTCCAAAAATAACATCTGGGAAACCACAAGACTTGCCGTCACATCGTTAACCTCTTCTCCGAGGAAAATAATTCTGTCCTTTAAAAGACGGGAATAAATGTCATAGGATCTCTCTCCATGACTTGTCTGTTCAACAACATAAGGGATTAAACTCATAGAATACCTCCTTATCTGTTATCCATACACAGCATACCTTTATATGTATGTCTGTATGTTAGTTTTCATTACTCTGCTTCAAATACAATATCATCGGAAGCTTCTGTAATTTCAGCCTGCTCTACCAGGAAGCTCACTGCCTTTTGCATAGCAATATCTTTCTTCATGCCTTCTTTTTGCTCATCCTGCATAAAGCCTGCGATCTGTTCCACATCCATCTGATACATCTCGGCCATTCTTTCAAATTCTTTGTTCAGATCTTCTTCTGTCGCTTCGATGTTCTCTGCTTTTACGATCGCTTCCAGAACAAGGCTGCTCTTAATTCTCTTCTCTGCTTCCGGTTTCATGCTTTCCTTAAATGTTTCCGGATTCTGTCCGGTAAACTGTAAATACTGCTCTAAGGAAAGACCCTGATAGCTTACTCTCTGCTGAAATTCTTCTACCATCTGTTCAGCCTGAGACTGGATCATTGCTTCCGGAATGTCCATTTCAGCGTTAGCCACTGCTTTTTCTAATAAAGCGTTTTCCATGGCAGCCTTAACCTGTTCTTCTTTAGCAAGTTCTAATTTACCCTTAACGTCTGCCTTGTATTCATCAAAGGAATCAAATTCTGTGGTATCCTGTGCGAAATCATCATCCAATTCCGGAAGGATCTTCTCTGTGATTCCAAGAACTTTAACATGGAATACAGCCGGCTTTCCTGCAAGTTCCGGTGCATGATACTCTTCCGGGAAGGTTACGTTTACATCTTTTTCGTCACCGATATTCAATCCGACTAACTGATCCTCAAAAGTATCGATAAAGGAATGGGATCCGATCTCAAGTTTCTGGCTTTCTGCTGTTCCGCCGTCAAAAGGAACGCCGTCGATGGTTCCGGCATAGTTAAGAGTGATCACATCTCCCTCTTTTACCGGACGGTCCTCGATGGAAACCTCTCTTGCGTGCTGAGCCTGTGCTTTTTTCAATTCAGCTTCGATCTCTTCTTCGGAAACTTCAACAGATTCTTTTTCTACTTCTAATCCTTTGTACTCACCTAAAGTAACTTCCGGTTTTACTGCTACGGTAGCAGTAAAAATGAAATCCTGACCCTTACCGATCTGTGTTACATCAATCTCAGGGCTGGAAACAACATCCAGGCTGGTCTCTGTCAATGCGGAAGCATAAGCAGTCGGCATCACATCGTTGGCAGCGTCTTCATAAAAAACGCCTGCGCCGTATGTTCTTTCGATCACGTTCATCGGCACTTTTCCCTTACGGAATCCCGGGATATTAAATGATCCTTTTTGCTTATTATATGCTCTTTTCAGTGCGGCATCAAATTCAGCCGCCTCAACTTCGATTGTAAGTTTCGCCATATTGTGCTCCAGCTTTTCAACCTGTACTCCCATGTAAGTATCCTCCTTGATTTTACTTTATCATAATTTTATATATATTTTTCCATACTAAACGATGATATGAAAACACGTTTAAGTATTATATCATGAGTTATTTTTGATGTCCATGTTTTTTTACAAAAAGAAAGTCCGGTTCCCCCGGAAGGGAATCGGACTCTTTCGTTTACTTAATTAATGGCTGCCTTTGCCCGCCATCTCTTCTTCCTGATTCTTGATCATTTTACGAACCATTTCTCCACCGATGGATCCGGCTTCTTTGGCTGTGATGTCTCCATTATAACCTTCTTTTAAATCAACACCAAGTTCATTTGCCACTTCCATCTTGAAACGATCCATAGCATTTCTGCTTTCTGGTACTTCTACTCTGTTTGATCCAGAATTATTGTTTTTTGACATATCGCTACCTCCATATTCAGAGTCATCCGGATGGATTGTTTTTTGGTTTTATTTTTTATATCATCGGTATGACTGACCGTATAAGTTCCTTAGTAAAACCTACGCCGGTCACTCATCAAAAGCTTTTGTTTACCGTAAGCATATTATCTGCCACTTTTCTATTTATTATAATGGTAGATTTTTCATATTAAAATCCTTCTTCTAATATAGTAAGAATATCTTCTGCTTTTTTTGCAAATCGTTTTGCGCCCTCTTTTTCTAAGATCTCTCTGTCCCGAAATCCCCACTCACACAAAATGCAGTCCATACCGCAGTTTCTTGCCGTGGCGATATCCACCTCCGAGTCTCCCACGTAAACCGCTTCCTCCACGGCGCTGCCAAGCTGTTTTAAGGCTTCCTGCACCGTATCCGGCGCCGGTTTTCTCCGGATACCTTCTTCTTCCTTTTCTCCGATGGCTATGGAAATATTATCGGAAAAATAAATCTGATTCAGCTCTTTTACCGCAAAATCCGGCTTATTGGACACTATGGCCAATCGATATCCCCGGTCATTTAATTTTTGTAATAATTCTATGATTCCGTCGTAAGGCGCAGTGGCGTCGTTGCAATGCTTTCCATAATGTTCTCTGAACATGGCAAGACAATCTTTTCGCTCTTCCTTAGAAGTTTCCTTTGGGAAGGACAGATCCATCAATACCTTTAGACCATTTCCCACATGGGCTCTGACTTGTTCGTTGGTATGAAGAGCGCATCCTTTTTTTGCCTGCACGTATCTTACACTTTCACTTAAATCCTGCAAAGTATCCAGTAATGTTCCATCCAGATCAAATATCACCGTATTTTTTTTATTCATCATATTTTGCTCCATTTTTTAATATACTGCTCCTTTTTCTATACCCCATTTTCTAATGTAACCTTTGTCACTGTATTTTCTTATTCAGTCAATAAAATTAGTCTATCATATTTTTTTACAATTTCAACTCCTTATACGCCATCGCTGCTGTCTGAAACGCCTTCTTACAGACCATAAGCCAAAAGTTCCCAAAGGGAAACCAAAGCAATACGAAAAAGCACAAAAGCTCCGTCTGATTTTACGAAATCAAGCAGAGCTTTTGTATTATTTATTTTATTATCGATGAATTAATCTTCTTTATAATTTTTATATGTTTCAAATTCGTCCAGGATCTCCTGTCCCGGCGCTTTTGTAATCAAGCTGACCACAACGATGCAGAGCAAGCTGATGATAAATCCCACTAACAACGAGTAGATTCCTGTCGCAGCTCCGATAGTCTGTCCTCCCATCATAGGGATGTAGTCCCAAATGATCACAATGAGCGCTCCGGATACCAGACCGGCAATTGCTCCCGGAAGATTCGTCCGTTTCCAGAACAAGCTCATTACTACAAGAGGGCCAAAAGCGGCGCCCAGTCCTGCCCACGCATCCGATACCAGCGCCATGACGGAGCTGTTTGGATCCCAGGCAATCCCAAAGGCAAGGACAGCGACTACGATGGTCGTAATTCTTCCGATCAGCAGCACTTTTTTATCGGAAGCCTGCGGATTGATAATATCCTTATAGATATCCGTGGATACGGAAGAAGAACATACCAAAAGCTGGGAGTCCGCCGTGGACATAATCGCTGCAAGAATGGCACAAATGAACAGTCCGCCAATAAACGGAAGCGGCAGCAGTTCGGTAAATACCTTTTCAATCATTGTGATAAACACAGATTCTGAGGAAGGTGCGTTTCCTTCTCCTAAAATCATCGGCACCAGGAACGCTCTTCCCACTACGCCGATCACTACAGCGGCCGACAGGGAAATCACTACCCAGATAATGGCGATCACAGATGATTTTTTTAATTCTTTTTCACTCTTTATGGCCATGAAGCGGATTAAAATATGCGGCATACCACAATATCCCAGTCCCCATGCCAGATTAGACAGTATCTCAATTATGGTGATCGGATGATCTCCGTTATAAAACAGGCTCATATAATGACCGGAATTTACACCGGACTGCTCTAAGAGAGAAGGCAGCTCTCCGCCGACAAAGCCCCAGGCGATGATCGGCACGATCAGAAGCGCCACAAGCATCATCATGCCCTGTACAAAATCCGTGGTACATACTGCGAGAAAGCCTCCCATGAAGGTATAAATTAAAATGACTGCCGCACCAATGAACAGCGCCACGTGATAATCAATCCCAAACACGGTATTAAATAATTTTCCTCCCGATGCCAACGCAGATGCTGTATACACCAAAAAGAAGATACAAATGATCGCTGACGATACTCCCAGAAGGATTTTTTTCTCATCTCTATAACGGTTACCGAAAAACTCCGGTAAGGTCATGGAGTTATTGGCTACGATTGTATAGGAGCGAAGAGGTTTTGCAATGACAAGCCAATTAAAGATCGTTCCAAGACCAAGACCGATGGCGATCCACGCCTGTCCGGTTCCCAGTGCATATACAGAACCCGGAAGTCCCATCAAAAGCCATCCACTCATGTCGGAAGCCTGTGCGGAAAGTGCCGCCACCGGACCGGAAAGCCCTCGTCCTCCCAGGAAATAATCACTTGCCCCTTGTGTCTTTTTCATTGACCACACGCCGATGCCGATCATAATAAGCATATAACAGACAAAGGCAGCCAAAATTGCTATCATAGTTCCACTCATACTTTATCCTCCATATGTATTTTAAAATTCCAGGCCGGGACGGATACAACCATACCCGGGATGGGAAAGTTCACATGGATTTATTATACTAAAAATGCTACAATCGTAAAGAGACAAGATTTCATAGTAGAATTATGTGGCATGACAAAGTGTCATGATTGGTGTCAAGTATTTTATGCTGTTAATTTGTGTGTCGCGCTAATTTTATTCTCTGTGCCGCACTATATTTTGCGTAACACGCTGATTATGCATTTTTATATTTATATATAGAAGAAATTTGAATTTTTAAGGACAAGAGTTATGGAAATTAATAAATATATGATTTTTTTAGAAGTTGCAAAGCAAAAGAATTTTTCCAGGGCTGCCGAAAATCTGGGGTATACGCAATCCGGCATCAGCCACACCTTAAAGCGCCTGGAAAGTGAAATGAATCTCACACTTTTTGACCGCAGCAGAAACGGCGCTTCTCTCACTGCGGCGGGCCAGGAGCTGTATCCTTATATCACAGACTTGGTGCAATGCCAGACTAATTTGGATCAGGCGATCCTCTCCCTCCACAATCTCCATAAAGGCACTTTGAATATCGGCGCCTATTCCAGTATTTCAAGGCAATGGCTTCCGGAGATTATACAGAAGTTCCGCCACGATTTTCCTTCCATTAAGATTCATTTTAAGGAAGGCGGTAATGGAGATATTTTAAGATGGCTCGATCATAATGAAGTGGATTTTGGATTTTTTAGTATTGGTTCTGAGGAAAATTTACACGGAGAAGATTTTCCTTATGAATGGATTCCTCTGGTGGAAGATCCCCTTCTTGCCGTCCTTCCCAAAGACTACCCCATCCGCACCGATTATTTTGCCCTAGATGAATTTAATGATCAGACTTTTATCATCTCCGCCCTTGGAACCGACGTGGATATCCATCGAACCCTGGAGGAAAATCAGATTCATCCTGATGTACAATATTCTGCGATTGATGACCTTACCATTATTTCCATGGTGGCCTGCAATCTGGGGATCAGCATTCTTCCTGGTCTTATGTTAAAAGGACAGGATGAAAAAGTTCTCACCCTGCCCTTAAAGCCTTTTGCCAAACGTCAGCTCGGCATCGCCATCCCTTCTTTAAAAATGGCTTCTCCGGCAACGCTGGAATTTATCAATTATACCAAAGAATATGTCAAGTCTCAGTCTGTCTGATCCTCGTCGTCCGCTGCCTGCGCGTTATTGTACAGCGGGCGGACGGCATCTTCACTGAAAATAAATTCCTCGGATTTATTTAAGGTGGTCTTTTCATTGGTCTTACTAACCTGGTGTATTACCACGCTGTCTCCATCTGTAATGGATTTTGCCAAAACCTCAATCACCCTCGTACTCCGGACCGTAGAGAAAACCTTAATCCCGTTAACATAGACACGGCTTGCGTTGGTAAATCCCTCTCCAATCAGATAATATTTTTTCTCATCGGATTTTACCTTTTCAATCCGAATCGTATCCACACTATATTGAATCTGCGTCGGCTCAATTCCCCCCTGGTCTTCCAGCGCAAACTTGGAACCGTAAAGCAGGTCATATTGAAGCAGTTTCAAATTCTTTTTATAGGATTTTGAATCGCTCATTGTCTGATGATAACCATTGAGAACTCCCTCACTCATGCCAATTTGTTTCAATACCTTAGAAGCCAACTGCCATGCCTGAACATTCCCGGATTCCTCTTTGCCGTGTTCTTTGTTATATCCAAAATTATCCCAAATAAAATAAGGCGTCTGGTACTTGGTTCCTCCTTCTATATCCGAAGATTCGTGCCCAAGACTCGGCAAATGATCTCCGTAAGCAATGAGCATCACTTCCTCCGGATAGTTTTCCAATTCTTTTACCAATTCTCCAATAAAGGCATCCATTTCATAGATCTGATTGGTATAATACTCCACTTGATTATTATATTTTTCATCTTCCGTTCCAGTGTCCACTGTGATTTCCGGATTTTCCATTGGCTCTGTGGGATAATCCCCATGTCCCTGTACTGAGATGGCATATATATAATCTTTGGTCTGTGTCTTTTTCATGACATTTAAAATTTCATTGGTCAGAATTTTGTCCTTTGCCCAGCCATCGGTGTTTGGGATATTCATATTTTCACTGGTCACAAAATAGTCAAATCCCAGGTTACAAAACACAGCGTCCCTGTCATAAAATGAAGCATTATTATTGTGGACGACGGACGCCGTATACCCCTGGTTTCTCATCCAATAAGCCATACTGTCGCATTGGGTTTTATGGAGGATACTCCGATACGGATACTCTCCCACTCCGAAATAATCCGTATTCATCCCGCTAATCACTTCAAACTCTGTGTTGATCGTCCCGGCGCCATAAACCGGAACATTTAATTTTCCTCCGGTGTACTCTTCTTGTAATTTATGAATCACCGGAATAGGATCTTTCGAGCAGGTCAGCCCTTTTACCGTCGTGATATCAAACAGAGATTCCAATTGGACAAAGATAATATTGGGCGTATGCTTTTCCGTCTGCTGCTCTGATTTTGAGCTTTTTTCTTCTATTTTCTTTACCAGCCGGCGAACCTTTTCCCTGGAATAATCGATCGGTCTGTCAATCCCAGTGTCGCAGAGCGTCACCGTAAAACTGTAGGCAACTCCGTATTCCTGATAGCCGATGATGAGATTGTCAAACTTTCTATGCAAAATATCATTTGCCTTGCCATACCAAGTGCTGCCGGCAAAAATGAAAAGCATTGCGATCACATAAATAACCTTCCCTCTTTTCCCCTTCGGATCGGGAAAAGCCGGGGAGTAGAGATATAAACAGACCACACCGCCAATGGCCAGGATCATGATCACAATGACGGCCACAATCTGCCCCACTGTAAAATAGTTGCGTATCACCGGCAAAATGGATTTGGCAATGGTAAGGTCCACTGCGGTAAAGGGCGTATTACGATTGTTCAGCACCACGCCGTTGGTTATACCGATCAACAGGCAGAGCCCGGCGGTAACGGCATAGGCAAAATACTTCTTTTTCAATAGAATCACCGGGGATAGAATCAAAAATATGAGAAGAGTATTGTAAAAAAACATAAAGCTTCTTTCATCCATATACTCCAGCACTGCCTGGAAAGACTTTCTTTCCATATATTCTAAAAAAAGATTAAGCAGCACTGCCGTCACCAGATTAATCCCAATAATCTTTATATTATTCACATGATGTAATCTTTTTTCCCTCATGAGAATGTTTCCCCTTTTAATTCATTTCCTTTTCAAGATGGTTTTACGGTTCCCTGGCAGTCGTCTGCACAAGAACTCCCTGTACCACAAATCTTCCGTCTTCCGTGTCTGAGGTACAAGTGGACAGCGTGAGGATCGATTCCGGATCGCTAAGATCCGCCGAAGTCCGAAACAGCGAATACTTTTTCATTTGCTTTAAATAGTCCTGAAAATCTTCCAGCTTTGCAAATTCCACCATATACACTTCTTTATTTTTTCTGGCGCTGATTTCTCTGGCACAAAATACCTTATATTCTTTTGCTTCTTCCGGCGTTACGATCCATATCGTTAAATACTTATCGTACTCAGCCTTTTCATTATAATCGGTATCGTACATGGTTTTTAAAGAACCAAACATTTCGCCGTTTTTCAGATTATGCCCGTAAACAATGGAATTATCCGAAGAAAAATCCCCCTGGCAAAGAGCATCCAAAAAGATGGCTCCTCCAAAATTATTCTCTTTTTCAAAGGTATGATTTAAGTAATAATCTTCTTTTTCTTTCTCTTCGGAAGGATGTACGATCGGATAATTGATCGGGCTGTTTTCAATGTAAATCCAGCCGACGGTATCTTCGTTTATTTTTAGTAATTTATCAAAATCTACTTTGATGGGGCAGACATCTTCTGCCTTTTTTTCCTGCTCTTCTTCCTCGTCCTGCTCCTTTTCATGAACGTATTGCCTTAACTGGCTGTACTCTTTTTTCCCTTTACTATATTCGTGAAGGTATCCCCACAGTCTCCATCCGGCAAAAATAAAAATAACGGCACATAAAACCAGAACAAGGTTGAGGATCAAATTCCCCTTTTTTTTCATATCCTCCTCCTACTTTAATCTGAGGGGCAGTCCGCTGATGGAAATATAAACCTCATCGCTTAAAGAAGCAAGAAGCTGATTGGCTTTTCCGGAAATGTCGCTGAATATCCGGCCTAAGCGATAGGAAGAAACCATGGACATTCCCACTTCATTGGTCACAAGAATCAAAGTTTTATCTCCGTCCCGGGTTCCTTTAATGATGTTGCTAAGTTCCAGCATAATATCCGCTTCTAAGTCTTCAATCTCCTTTTTACCAAGGGTGTCAAAGTCTCTGTCTTCCTCACACAAAATATTAGTGATCAAAACCGTGATGCAATCTAACAAAATAGTATTTTTTTGCGTAGATTTAATGATCTCTCCAAGATCACGATAGCCTTCATAGGTGCCCCACTGGGAATCTCTCCGTTCCTGATGAACGCGGATTCTCTCTTTCATATCGTCATCCACCGGAATGGCTGTCGCAATATATAATACGCTTCTTTGCCCATATTCGATCGCTTTTTCTTCCGCAAGCACACTTTTTCCGCTTCGGCTTCCGCCGGTAACCATAATCACTTTGGACATACTTCTCCTCCTATCTTACATTACTCTCCTGTATTCATTTACTTATAACGGGCCGTTAATCAAACGTCTGTCTTTTAAAACAGCAAATTCTGCTCTGTATAAATAAATCATTGTCAAAAAGATGGAAATCATCGTCATTGTCATGCCATTTATCAAATAACCAAGACACACATTAATACTGCTCAAAAGCGCCGGCAGCGTCTTTGCATAAAAACTCAGTTCCATTGCCTCGCCTATGGTCACCATATCGCCCTCGGGACTTCTCACCGCCGATCGGCAGATCAACCCAAAACAAAGGGTCCAAAAAAGGTAAACCACCGTCTTTGTCACTATGGTAACCAATGCATAGATGAAAAGCATGAAACGGAAAAATGGCAAAAGCTCCACCAAAGTATTCTGATCCATCACCCGGTCCCCCAGAGAAGAAAATAAAATCTCCTGGACCACTTGTCCATTTTTGATCAAAACATTGCTCTCCGAAGCCAAAATCTCCATGGTATAATCTTCCTCGAGATCTCCCTTCTTGTACTGTTTCACCCCGGAATCCACAATAATACGAGAAGAATTATCTCCCTCAATCACAATGGGGGCTTCCATCTTAAGTCCGCTAGAATTTAAGGTAAACTCAGGGATTCGGTTCTCTACAAAATTTTTCAATCCGCCCACGCTGACATCCCAGCCGGCAAAGGGAATCCCCTCTTCCACAAAAACGAGACTCAATATGAGTATCAGCAGATAAATCCATCTTCTGCCGGACTTAATATCCAAAAGCTTTTTATACAGTGAAGGCTTAATACAGGCGATTTTAAACTGCTCCAGGAAACCTATCCTGTTTTCTTTTTTCATGAATTATCCTTTCTCCAGGCAAAGCGGCCGCTTTACCTTCTATTTATCATAAAGTATGGACGCTGCGATCTTTGCCGCTTCTTCCTTGCCGGATAAGATCTCGATCAGCGTCAATGCAAAATCAATGGCGGTTCCCACACCCCGGCTTGTGATAATGTGGCCGTCCACCACCACAGAATCCTCAAGGTATTCGCCGCAGGAATACTCGTCAAGACATCCCGGATAACTGGTTGCCCGGCGCCCCTCCAAAAATCCCAGCTTGCCAAAAACACCCGGCGCAGCGCAGATCGCTCCGATCCACTGCTTTTTATCGTGGTATTCTCTAAGCATAGCGGCAAGTCCTTCATGCTCTTTTAAATAATTTGTCCCCGGAAGACCGCCCGGGAGAACCAAAAGCGCAGCCTCTTCCTCGATCTCATCAAACATCAGATCCGCTTTCACGCAGATACCATGAGAACCTGTCACAAAAGGGCCTTCCATAATGGAAACCGTCTTTACCTCCGCGCCGGATCTCCTAAGGAGATCCACACTGGTAAGTCCTTCCACTTCCTCAAATCCGTCTGCAAGAAAAATATATACTAAACTCATTCCCATACTCCTTTCTTTCTCATATGGCCATTAACATTATATGATTATCATTGACAAAGACATTATTTTATTTATTGTCAACGATAATTTTTTAATTTCATAAACTAGTATCATTTTAGCCCAATTAAACTATATTATCAAGACTCATCACGATTCTTTCATTTTTTGCGAACTGATATTATTTTATTTCAGGGAAATACGTTGAAATGCCTCCTCTTTCTTTTTTTCTTAAAATACTGTATACTAAAACAATCTGGGGGTCTTGGATTTTTTCGGCGCTCAGATAACCTTAAACACTTTATATGCTAAAAATAATCTGCAATCGGGAGATGTTATATACTATGGAAATAGAACGCAAATTTTTAATCCGCACTTTACCAAATAATCTTGAGCAATATCCTCACAATCATATCACACAGGGATATATTAACACCGATCCGGTCATCCGCCTTCGGCAAAAAGACGAAGATTACATCCTCACGGTGAAGGGCCCGGGACTTCTTGCCCGGGAGGAAGTTGAATTTCCTTTAAAGCCGTCTGTCTTTGAACACCTGATGACAAAAATCGAAGGCTGCATTATCGAAAAAAAACGCTACAAAATTCCATGGAACAGCTTTACCATCGAACTGGACGTCTTTGAAGGCGTTTATCGCGGTTTTTCGATGGTCGAAATAGAATTTCCGGATGAAAAAACGGCGCTTTCTTCCGCAGTTCCTGACTGGTTCGGCCCGGAGGTCACAATGGATTGCCGTTTTCACAACTCTTCTTTAAGTAAGAATCGTAACGAAACTATTAACGAATTTATGGAATACCAGCGCAAATTGCTAACAAACGATATAAAAAATTAATAAAATTTTCACGATATATTTATAGCATTTCCTGTAAAACGTAGTATAATTAGGAACTATCGCAGGCAAAAAAAGAAAGAAAGGAAGGGAAGGAAAAAAATATATGGATAATATTCAGGAAAACAATAATATTCAGGAAAACAACACCAAAAAAAGTTCGGTAAAGAAAAAACTTATCATTGCTCTTCTTATAATTCTTGGGATTTTCTGCATCATATATGGCGCTGGCGCTTACTACTTTTCATCTCATTTTTTGTTAAATACTTATATTAATGATAAAAAGGTAGGCAACTTAACGCTGCCAGAGGCAGAAAAGGTGTTCACAGAGGATTATGATTCTCACACGATCACCCTCATTGAAAAAGAACGTGAGGAAAAAATAGATCCAAAAGACATCAACGTAGTGATCAGCGTTGGCGACAGAGTTTCTAACCTCCTGAAAAATCAAAATTACTTTTTATGGTTCCTTGGTTTAAAAGGCGAGGATAAGAAAACGGTTGAACTGGACGTCACGTTCGATTCGGATGCCCTTAAAACCGTAGTGGACAGTCTGGAATGTTTTAAAGAAGAAAACGTAATCGCACCAAAGTCCGCCTATATTAAAGCTGGAGAAACTCAGTTCGAGGCGGTAAAAGAAGTGCTTGGCAATACCGTCTTAAAAGACGACCTGATCGAATCGATCAGCACTGCTCTTGCAACCTGCAAGACGGAGATCAACTTAGAAGACGAAGACTTATATAAACTCCCGACAGTTTATACCACCAATAAAAAATTACAGGCAGGTCTTACCAAAGCAAACAAATATGCAAAATCCAAAATCACTTACGATTTTGAGTACCGAACTCTGGTCGTAGATTACAGTAAATTTAAAGACTGGATAAAGATCGGCAAAAAATTCGAAGTCTCCTTTGACGAAGACAAGATCACTTCCTATGTTGATAAGCTTTGTAAAGACTTTAACACCATGGGCACCGCAAGAAAGTTCACCACTGCCAACGGTAACGAAATTACCATTACACAGGGAGATTATGGCTGGAAAATTTACTACGATAAAGAAGTAGAAAAGCTGACGGAAAATTTAAAAAGCGGAAAAGAAGTCACCAGAAAACCTGTTTATTCTTACGAGGCCCAATGCTATAACGGACCTAACGATGACATCGGCGACAGCTATGTGGAAGTAAGCATCAGCAGCCAGAAGGTTTACCTATTTGTTAAGGGCGAATGTATCATAAGTTCCGATGTTGTTACCGGAGATACTACAAAAGGCTACGGCACCACCACTGGAGTATACTCCATCACCTACAAACAGCGTAATGCCACTTTAAGCGGACAAGGTTATTCCAGCCCGGTAAGCTACTGGATGCCATTCAATGGTAACCAGGGACTTCACGACGCCTCCTGGCGCAGTTCCTTCGGAGGTTCCATCTATAAAGGAAACGGATCTCACGGATGTGTCAACTGCCCACCGAATGTTGCCGCAACCCTTTATAAGTACGTCGACGAAGGATTCCCGGTAGTAGTACATTAATTTTATTGTAGTAGCACTAATAAAAAAATACATTTAGTATATTGAAATCAAATATTGCATATGATATAATGCCATTAGGCAAAGGAAGTCAATAGTCCATATTGGACAACAAAACGAAAACCCCGGAGCGGCTACTCCGGGGTTTTCTATTCCATTTTTGTCATGGCGGCTTAAACCACAGGCTGATTACCGCCTCAC
>CAZKQV010000016.1:0-60457 GCA_964555015.1 uncultured Eubacterium sp.
TTGCAGCTTTTCCATAATCATTTTCAGTATCGTAGATTTTCCGCAGCGGCGAACTCCGGTCAGTACCTTTACAAAAGGAGTGTTCACATAAGCCATAATCTTATCCACATACATCGGTCTGTAAATCACGATAACCACCTCCATCTGTAAGGCATTATACCGCAAAATTTGCGAAAAGTCAATCAGTTTTGCGATTTATAACCGCAAAACTTTTCGATAATTTACTTTGTTGCGGATTTTCAGCTTACAGCAAGGTGAGCGTTACGCACTCTCGCCCTGGCTGCCCATGCGGTTGAAAATTTTTTGAGCTAATTAATGCATTACTTGGTATAAAGGCTAGCTGTAGTTATTTACATTTTAGCATTTGTATGATTATAATAGTAGTATAATATAGTAATACGTTAATATTCTAAGAAGGGAAGGTATAACATGAATATTTTTGAAAATGTAAAGAATCTGGGATTTGGATTGATGCGGCTGCCGCTGCTTGACCCGAACCATGCCTCCAGTATTGATATGGAGCAAATGAAAAAAATGGTGGACATTTTTATGGAGCGTGGTTTTACATACTTCGACACAGCAATAATGTATTGTGGTAAGAAAAGTCAAAATGCAGTGAAGCCTGCGCTAACTGATCGATATCCAAGGGAAAGTTTTCAACTTGCCACAAAGCTTCACTCGGACTTTTTCCATTCTTTTGAAGATAGAGATAAAGTTTTTAATGAGCAGCTTGAGGCTACAGGGGTAAGTTATTTTGACTATTATCTTATCCATGATGTAAGTTCTGAGCGTTATCCAAAGTACATGAAGTATGATTGTTTCAACTGGCTCAAGGATAAAAAGGAAAAAGGGCTTGTGAAGCATATGGGATTTTCTTTCCATGACAATGCTAAGATGCTGGACCAGGTTTTATCGGAACATCCGGAAGTAGAGTTTGTGCAGCTTCAATTAAATTATCTGGATTGGGAAAGCGAAAGCGTACAGTCCAGGAAATGTTATGAAGTCTGTAAGAAGCACGGAAAGCCGGTGATTGTCATGGAGCCGGTAAGGGGAGGAACCCTTGCCAATGTACCGGAGACGGTTTCTAAAATGTTTAAAGAATATGATCCAGAAGCTTCGGTTGCCTCTTGGGCGGTGCGCTTTGCGGCCAGTCATGAAAACGTGAAGCTTGTTTTAAGTGGGATGAGCAACATAGAGCAGATGGAAGATAATACATCTTTTATGCAGGATTTTAAGCCTCTTAATGAGGAGGAGATGGATATTGTAAAAAGAGCAGTAAAGGCAATCAATGAAAGTGTTGCGATTTCCTGCACAGCCTGTTCTTACTGTACCGAAGGCTGCCCGGCGCAGATTCCGATTCCGAAGTATTTTTCCTTGTATAATGCAGATATTATTGAAAAAGACGTTGTCGGTTGGAAAACACAACAGACATATTATAATCGTCTCTCCAATGAATTTGGGAAAGCCAGTGAATGTATAGAATGTGGACAATGTGAAAGTATCTGCCCGCAGCATTTGCCGATCATAGAGGAGCTTAAAAAAGTAGCGGGACGTTTTGAATAGGGCTACCGCAATTCCACTGGCTTTAGCGTACCCAGCGATACTCATATTGACAGCGTCTTTTTGGGACTTTATAATGCTGAATAATAGGAAAAAAGAAGAAAGTGGAGGATATGGGATGAAAGTTGAATGGAAGTTTTGCTTTCGAGTAGGAGTAAGTGTTTTTCTTTTGTACTTATGTATCCATTATTGGACCAGTGTGGCAGGGATGCTCGGCGTTTTTGTGGGAGCGATTTCGTCGCTTTTGCTAGGCGGAGTGATCGCCTACTTGATCAACATTTTAATGACATTTTATGAAAAACATTATTTTGTGAAGTCTGAAAAAAAGGTGGTGGAAAAAAGCCGCCGTCCGGTCTGCATGGTTGCTGCGTTTGTAACTTTGATCGCCATTGCAGTATTGATCGTCTGGTTAGTTGCCTCTCAGCTTGTGGACTGTCTCAAATTGATTTTTGCAGAACTGCCGTATGCGATTAATTCTCTGATTGAGTTGCTTGATAAAAATAATCTTCTTCCTCAGAATATTTCGGATATGCTGTCATCGATTAATTGGCAGTCCAAGATACAGCAGATTTTCAGCTTTGTAAATACAGGCGTGGGGAATTTTCTTAACGTAATTGTCACAACGGTGACGTCGGTATTTTCCGGAGTGGTCACTGGCTTTCTTGGGGTGATTTTCGCAATTTATCTTCTGCTGGGGAAGGAAAAATTGGGAAAACAGGCAGATAAGGTGCTGAAACGGTATCTGAAAACAAGTTGGTACAATAAAACAATGTACGTTCTTTCTGTTATCAATGATTGTTTCCACCGCTATATTGTAGGACAATGCATCGAAGCAGTGATCATCGGGATTCTTTGTACCATTGGTATGCTTCTCTTGCGGCTGCCTTATGCCACAATGATAGGCTCCCTGATCGGATTTACTGCGTTAATCCCTGTCGCCGGAGCATATATTGGCGCAATTGTGGGAGCTTTTATGATTTTGATGATCTCACCAGTCCAGGCGCTGATCTTTCTTGTATTTCTTGTGATCTTGCAGCAGCTTGAAGGTAATCTGATTTATCCTAAGGTCGTGGGGACTTCCCTGGGGCTTCCGGCAATCTGGGTGCTTGCGGCGGTGACGGTTGGAGGCGGTATGCTGGGCGTCATAGGTATGTGGCTTGGCGTTCCGATCGCAGCGGCCTGCTATCGATTACTTCGTGAAGATGTGAATAAAAATTCCAAAGAAGCTTCCAGAGAAATAAGAGATAATGGAAGAAAAATAATAGAAGAAAAATAATGATAAGGGCATCTTGTGAACAATGATTTGTTGTTTGCGAAGATGCCCTGTTTCGATTTTGCCCTGGTATGAATTTTTTATTTTGTAACGCATGATTTTTATCAAAAAATGGATGACCCAATTTTGGGGGAGATTAATAAGATAAAAATGTTGATATTGATAAAATTTTCCCAAGCTTACACGAAAAAAATGAAATAAACTTACAAAAAAATGAAAAAAATGTTGATTAATTTGTGGAAATGTGGTATAGATTAAGAAAGGCAAATTGGATGACCCAATATTATATTTAAGGGAGGGCGAAAAATGTATAATCAATTAACACCGGAAATTATTGAACAGATTAAGGCTGTCTGTACTACGGTTTACACCGGAAGCGATATTAACGAAGACTACGCGAAAGACGAGATGCCGATTTATGGAACTCATATGCCAGATCTGGCAGTATTACCACGTTCCACTCAGGAAGTGGCGGATGTGGTAAAGATTTGTTATGACAATAATATTCCTGTAACACCTCGTGGAGCAGGAACAGGGCTGGCCGGAGGAGCAGTTCCGTTATATGGCGGTGTTTTGATCGACCTCATGAAAATGAATAAGATTAAATCTTATGACATGGAAAACTTTGTGGTAGAAATAGAAGCGGGCGTGATTTTGAATGATCTTGCCAACGACTGTTTAAGTAAAGGCATGATGTATCCGCCGGATCCAGGTGAAAAATTTGCCTGTGTAGGAGGAAATGTTGCAACGAACGCAGGTGGAATGCGCGCCGTAAAATATGGTGCGACCAGAGATTATGTGCGGGCGATGACAGTAGTTTTACCGACCGGTGAGATTACCCATCTTGGAGCAACCGTTTCCAAAACTTCTTCCGGTTACTCTTTGCTCAACCTGATGATCGGATCCGAAGGAACTTTAGGAATTATCACAGAACTCACTTTAAAGATTATTCCGGCTCCGAAAGCATCCGCATCATTAATCATCCCATTTGAAGATCTGCATACTGCGTTATCCACGGTTCCGAAGTTTAAAATGGCTCATATGGATCCGCAGGCAATCGAGTTCATGGAAAGAGAAATTGTCCTGGCATCAGAAAGATACATTGGAAAATCTATTTTCCCACAGGAGTTAGAAGGACAGATCATCGGAGCTTACCTTCTTGTGACTCTGGACGGCAACTCCATGGATGAAGTATATGATCTGGTGGAAAAGGCAGCAGAACTGGTACTGGAAGCAGGCGCTATGGACGTACTTGTTGCAGATACGCCAGATAAAATAAGAGACGCCTGGGCAGCGCGTTCTTCCTTCCTGGAAGCGATCATGGAAGAAACAAAGCTTCTTGATGAGTGCGACGTTGTTGTTCCGGTGAATAAAATTGCCGATTATCTTGACTTTGTAAATAAAACAGGGAAAGAATGCGAACTTACCATAAAATCATTTGGACACGCAGGAGATGGTAATTTACATATTTATCAGTGCTCCAATGATCTCGAAGAGGAAGAATTTAAAAAGAGAGTTGATAAATTCTTTGAGATTATTTATAAAGAAGCGACAAATTGCGGCGGCTTAGTATCCGGCGAACACGGAATCGGTTCCGGTAAGATTAAATACCTGGTTGATTCCATTGGCGATACTAATATGGCGATCATGGAAGGAATCAAGAGAGTATTTGATCCAAAGATGATCTTGAATCCGGGCAAGGTATGCTACCGTTTGTAAGAAAAAGACAGCAATAAATCGCATCCTAAAACTTTATATAAATTATTTTTATGAAATATCCGAAAGGCTTGCTTTGCGAGTTGTTCGGATATTTACTTTTCTTTAAATTCTTTGCGGGCTGCCTCCTAATGTGCTATGTGCATTTTCTTTTGGCCTCCGGAATTGATACTGACACGGTAAAAATGTATCTACCAAAATTCTTTAATACGGTGTAAAATAATATAATAATCAGTTTCTCTTTTTGGGGAAAAGATATTTACTATAACGAAATAAAGGAATATAACATGGAACCATTAAAACCAAATCAGAAAACTTATCAATACGTGTTTGACTATTTTTCCGAACGGATCTTAAGCGGTGAGCTAAAACTCAACGACCGCATTCCGCCGGAACGGGAGATTGCGGAGTCTTTGGGAGTCAGCCGCAATTCGGTGCGGGAAGTAATGCATATGCTGGAAATCACCGGCTTGATAGAATGCTTGCAGGGCAGCGGGAATTATGTGCGCTGCCATCCGGAAGAATATATGCTGAAATCCGTGCATATGGTGATGTCTTTGCTTGATATCAAATATACGGAGATTTTTCATATCCGCTGCGGGTATGAACATATGTCTCTTAAACTGGCGATCACAGAAGCTACGGAAGAAGAGCTGGAGACGATGAGAAATATCCTGGTAAGAATGGATGAACCGATGAGTGTAAAGGAGAGCGCAAAATTAGACAAAGATTTTCATGATATGTTGACACAGGCTTCCCATAATCGGATGCTGATGCTTTACTCGTCCATGATCGGCGATTTGGCCGATCAGTTTGTTGAGAATCTTCGAGGGCGGATTTTGGTAGATAAAAGGCGTGCGGAAATGCTTGCACGTTCCCATTGGGGGATTTATAATGCATTAGTAAATAAAGACTATACTGCGGGAAGAGAAGCGATGGAGAAACATTTTGCCATCGTGGAAGAGCAGGTGAAAAAAATTGAAAAACAGGGCTGAGAGTTTGTCTCAGCCTTTGACGTAAAGGCGATATAGGAGGAAAAATGAGAATTATTTTGGCGTCGGGATCTCCGAGGAGAAAGGAGCTTCTCTTACAAGCCGGATATCAGATAGAAGTGATGGTCAGTGAGGCCGATGAAAATGTGGCAGACGATAACCCGGTTTTGATGGTGGAGGAGTTGGCATATCGCAAAGCGGAGGCAGTTGCGGAAAAGATTTTTTCACAGAATATGGAAGAAAGTTGTTTGATTATTGGAGCGGATACGATTGTGGTTAGAGGCAGGCGCGTTCTTGGAAAGCCGGCAGACCGGGAAGCGGCTTACCGCATGATCTGGAAACTGGCGGGAAAAACCCATCAGGTCTATACCGGAGTCGCTTTATGGTATTTTTCCGCAGATAAGAAACTTAAAGTATATCGTATGCACGAAAAGACCGATGTAAATGTGAGAGCGATGAGCCATGAAGAGATTCTTTCTTATATAGATGGCTGTGATGATTGGAAGGATAAGGCCGGAGGTTACGGAATACAAACGGCCTTTGGCGCAAAATATATTCCGGAAATTCATGGAGATTATTATAATGTAGTGGGTCTTCCGGTATGCAAGGTGAACGGGTATATTGAACAGATCCTTAAGGAAGAAGCAGGAGAGAAATCAGAGACCGAACCCGTTAAACGGTGATTGGATGGTGAAGAATGAGAGGAAAGTATCAATTATTATGGCTAATCTGCCTTTTTTCCCTGCTAACGTGTTTGGGGCTTCCCGCAAATGCGCAGGTGACAACCCAGCAAAAGACGGAATATACGGATGTATTGTCCGGCTATATCCGTAACGGCACAGAAAACGGAGCATTGGATGCTTACCGCACGATTTCTTCTACGACAGAAGGGAAAAAGTGTATGCAGCAGGCTTTGATCAACAATAGAGCGGCGTTAATTGCGGAAGATATTGATTTCCTTGACAGCAGTTGGAAACATTATTATTCCGTGAAAAAAACTTCGTCAAAAACCGTTCTTTATGCCCCCAAGGCAGTGAGCAGAAGTGCCTACAAAAAACGGTATGCCAATGTGATGAAAGGGCTTAATAAGGTATTATCCTGTGTGGATTCTTCGATGACAGACGCAGATAAGGCCGCGGCAGTCTACACATATTTATGTAAAAATACTTTGTACCGCTCCACAAGGGGAGGACATACCGGCTATGATGTGCTGGTAAATGGAACGGGAGTGTGTGATGGGCTGGCCAATGTGTACGCTCTGGCAATGAATACTTTGGGAGTAGAATGTACCGTTGTGGCTCATTATGAGAAAGACCATTCCTGGAACCTGACAAAGATCGGGAGTAAGTGGTATTTGAGTGATCTTACGCTCGGCGTGGGCAGTGGGATCCATGAAGGGAAAGTAGTGAGCTACCAGGGAAATTTAGTGGGGGTTTCTGCTTTCTTAAAAACTCATTCCGGTTATAGCAAAAGCGATATTTATGGGACGGGAAACTCCAACGGGCTGAATCTGAAATCCCTCGCTATTTCCAACACAGATTATATCCCTGCTTCCACTTCCATAAAAAACGGCATTTACGCCCGCCCATGCATGGCTTATCATGACGGATATTGGTATTGGGTTTCCACGGATAATAATTTAAAAAAATCAAAGTTAAACGGCGCAGAAACCAGAACGGTTTACCGCGCGACAGATACCCAAAACGTGGGATGGGTGGATGACTATAACGGAAGGCTTTATGTTTCCGTTAATGATAAAATTTATCGAATGAATTATACGGGGACGGCAAAAACTTTAATGTGTACCGTCAAAAAAACAGAGTACCGCAGTCAAAACGTGGACTTCTTCTGGCAGGTTGCTTATGTGGGGAGATTCCTTTTTGATACCAATGGAAAAATGAAGTATTATGTTTATGATCTTCACGGAGCTAACAAAGGAAAGCAGACGATTTCCGTGGGCGCTCTTTCGGCGAGTACTACAAAGCCGTCTTTGACAAAGAAAACGATCAATTTAAACACCGGATTGTCGGCCCGGCTTTCCATGCTAAACGGACAGAAAGAGGCGCAGATTAAGTGGAGCAGCAGCAATCCTTCGGTGGCAGCTGTGGATCAAAATGGTCTGGTCACCGGAATAAAAAAGGGCTCCGCCGTGATCACCGCTGTTTGTAAGACGAAAAAAGCGGTCTGCAAAGTGAATGTGACCGGTTATAAAATCACCTATAAGAATGTTTTGCAAAATGCAGATGGAAATTATTTTACAGCGTCCGGAAAGTCGGCGATGGTGTTGAAAGCTCCGAAAAAAGCGGGATATACCTTTGTGGGCTGGTATGCGGACGCAGGATTAAAAAAGCGTATTACCTCCATTAAAAAAGGAAATACTCTAAATAAAACAGTTTATGCAAAATGGAAGAAAAAATAATACGACCAAATAATATAATGTGACGGAGAATATTATGGCAGAAAAGAAAAGATTATTAAAACGAGAAGAAGTTGATAAAAAGTATAAATGGCATATCGAGGATTTATTTGAAAGTGAGGAAGCCTGGGAAAAATCTTTCGCTGAACTTTCCGAGCAGATCCCGACTCTTGCGGCTTATGAAGGCAGGCTTAAAGAGGGGGCAAAGACCTTTCTTTCTTATATGAAGAAGAAAGAAGAACTGATGAAGCTTTTTGAAGCGGTTTATGTGTATGCCAATCAGAGATATCACGAAGATACGGGAAATGCTTTTTATCAGGGACTGTGCGCCAGAGCGCAGATGCTTTCGGTAAGCCTTGAAAATGCCACTGTTTTTGAAGAGCCGGAGCTGTTAGAAATCGGAAAGGAAGAAACCGCAAGATGGATGGAGCAGGCGCCGGAACTTAAAGTCTATGAAAGAATGTTTTATGAGCTGTTTCGCCAGCAGGAACACGTGCTTTCCAAAGAATTAGAAGGAATTTTAACCGAAGTGTCGGATTTGTCCGGAGATATTTCCAATATATTTTCCATGTTCAATAATGCGGACGTGAAGTTTCCGTCCATAAAGGATGCGGACGGAGAAGATCTGATCGTTAGCCATGGGAGATATACTTCTTTGATGGAAAGTGAAAACAGAGAGATCCGGAAAGCGGCGTTTGCCTCTTTATATTCCCAATATGAACAATTTAAAAACACTTTGGCCGCCACTTACAGCGCTAATTTAAAAAGCAGCGCTTTCTTTGCAAAAGTGAGAAAGTACGACAGTTCTCTTGCGATGGCGCTGGATGGCGGAGAAATTCCGGTTAAGGTCTACACGCAGCTTATCGATACGGTTCATGAGAATATGGACTCCATGCACCGTTATGTATCCATCCGCAAGAAAGCTTTGGGAGTGGATGAGCTGCATATGTACGATCTTTATGCGCCGATGGTAGAAGACGCCGCCATGAAGATTTCCTTTGAAGAAGCCAAGGAGATTGTAAAAAAAGCGCTGGCTCCTCTGGGGGATGAATATCTTAAGATTCTTTCCGAGGGCATGGACGGCGGATGGATCGATGTGTATGAGAATGAAGGAAAACGGAGCGGCGCCTATTCCTGGGGAGCTTATGGAACGCATCCTTATGTGCTGCTGAATTATCAGGATAATCTGAATAATGTATTTACCCTCGCCCATGAGATGGGGCATTCCATGCATTCTTATTTTTCCGATCAGAATCAGCCTTATCCATACGCAGGCTATCGTATATTTGTGGCGGAAGTGGCTTCCACCTGCAATGAAGCGCTCTTGATGGAATATCTTTTGTCGAATACTTCCGATCAAAAGCAGAGAGCGTACCTTATTAATTATTTTCTGGAGCAATTTAAAGGAACCTTGTATCGCCAGACGATGTTTGCTGAATTTGAAAAGATCACCCATGAGATGGCAGAAAAGAAAGAACCGTTAACCGCAGAAGTATTAGGAAAAATCTATTATGACCTCAATAAGCTTTATTTTGGAGACGGCATTGTTTTGGACAAGGAAATTGCCATGGAATGGGCAAGAATCCCGCATTTTTATACTCCGTTTTATGTATACCAGTATGCGACAGGATATTCGGCGGCCATTGCCATCAGCCGGAAAATATTAAGCGGAGATAAGGAAGCGCTGAACGGATATTTTAAGTTTTTAAGCGGCGGCAGTTCCATGAATCCTATTGATTTGTTAAAGCTTTGCGGCATTGACATGACGACAAAAGAACCGGTTAAGGAAGCGCTTGCTTTGTTTGCCTCGCTTCTTGACCAGATGGAGGAATATTATGTTTGAGTTTTCTTTATTAAAAAGTCTTTATTACGAAATGGACAAATATGAAATGGATGGGGTGGAGGAAACCAAAGAAGGAAATTCTACGTTTCGCCGGATAGAAGTGAATTATCCTGCGACGCCGGGGGTGAGCTCCATTACGATCGAGGAGCGGATCCTACCTATGGTGGATCGGTATTATCTTTATATTAACGATGAAAAGGCCGATGTGAAAGAAGGAGAAGCAAAGCAGGCAGTATATGAATTTTATAAAGATCATTTTCCACAATATTTAAAGGAAGACTTACCGGAGCTGCTTGGCGATATCGATATTCTTGAATGTTTTCATGTTTACAAAATGCCGGACTATCGGCCAAAACATGCTTTCCCGGGACTGGTGCTTTTGGATGAAGTCCGAAACGGAAAGGTAAGACCGGATGAGAGAATCGTGACGTTCCCGGGCCTTGAATTTATAAAGAAAGATGACGGGAAACCTACGGTTGCAGGTTTTGAAGGATATACCGCATTTTCTGAAAACGGAGAGGAAGCGAGAAAGGAAGCGCAGGATAAACTGGAAATGATGAAAAAACAGTTTGCTGCCGAGCTGGACGGGCTTAATGTTCCGGAGATTGGCTAGACAAAGGGGAAGAGGACGATATGTATAAAGAAGTATCAAAACTGATCGTTTATCGTAATTTAGGAGAGGACAACATATTAATTAAGCTGGCGGAGATTTTTAAAAGATTTGAAAGCTGCCATTATAGGAGCGAAGATCTTATCACGGACATTTATGAGCAGATCAGCAAACTTCTTGACGTGGCGACCACCTATGGATTTGATGAAAATCTGTGGCATAATTATTTGACTTTTGTTTTGATCACCAATGAAAATCCCTTCACGTTAACCAGCGAAAAGGTGGGAGAGTTGGACGGAACGGTATGCCACTTTGTGAAAAATGATTATAAAGTGTTTATGAATCTCTTTCATTACAACTTTAAATCAATAGAAGAAGTTCTTGGGATTGACTGCTTTTCCACGCTGTTAAATTACAAGGCAGTGTATAAAACAGATCGTATGTACAACAAAAATGTTAGTGAGAAAGTGCGGGCTTTGGCGAAAAAACTGGGCGAGGCCCAGGATGTGGATGAGTTTTACGGACATATTCTTAGGTTCTATAAAGACTATGGCGTTGGTATGTTCGGATTAAACAAAGCCTTCCGCATTCTGACGACGGACCAAAAGCTTACTTTTCTTCCGATTAATAATATGGACAAAGTGGTTTTGGACGATCTGACCGGCTATGAGATTCAAAAAAAGAAGTTAATCGATAATACCGAAGCTTTTGTGGCAGGCAAGACTGCCAACAATTGTCTTTTATATGGAGATGCCGGAACCGGAAAGTCCACAAGCATTAAGGCAATTTTAAATCAGTACTACGACCAGGGGTTGCGGATGATTGAGATATATAAACATCAATTTCAGTTTTTGTCCGCGGTGATCAGCCAGATAAAAAATCGTAATTACCGTTTTATTATTTATATGGACGACTTGTCATTTGAAGAGTTCGAAACAGAATATAAGTATTTAAAGGCGGTGATCGAAGGCGGAATGGAGACAAAACCAGATAATGTTTTAATCTATGCTACTTCCAATCGAAGACATCTGATCAAAGAGACCTGGAAAGACCGGTCTGACAGAGACGATGAACTGCACCGGTCCGATACGATGCAGGAAAAGCTGTCCCTTGTGGCAAGATTTGGAATCACCATTAATTACTCTAAACCGTCACAAAAAGAGTATTACGAGATCGTAAAAAATCTGGCGAAAAAATATCCGGAAATTAATTTGCCGGAAGAGGAACTTCTTGCCCGGTCTCATCAGTGGGAGTTATCCCACGGCGGTATTTCAGGAAGAACGGCGCAGCAGTTTATCAATCATATTGCAGGTCAAATGGATTGATGAAAAAGTGAGGAGAAAAATATGGGCGTTGTAATTGGAAGATTGGATGACCAGGTGGCCAAGGTATTTCTGGGCGATAATTTAACAAAAAGTACAAAAAATTATGATACATTGCTGGAGGATGAAAATCTGGGACAAGAAGAAAGGGAACGGATTTTGCGCGCCAGAAAAAAGAAGATCGAAGACGACATCATTTTATGAACGAAGGACAAAGGCGGGCGGGAAGCCTGCGGATAATCCGTGTAAATTATAGTATATCGTGATGGGAGGCCGTATGAAAGTAAGCGTTGCATTAGCTTATTACCATGGAGGAGAGTACATAAAAGAACAGTTAGAGTCTATCTTATGCCAGATTGGCGGGGAAGACGAAGTGATTTTGTCTGTTGACGGAGCCTGGGATGAGGAGATGAGCTGCCTGCTCGAAGTTTCCGCCAGAGACCGCAGAGTGCATTTGATCGAGGGGCCGGGACAAGGCGTGGTAAAAAATTTTGAGTATGCCATATTACATTGCAGCGGCGACCTCATCTTCCTTGCAGATCAGGATGATATTTGGATGGAGGATAAGGTGGAAACTATGATAAAGTATTTTGAAAAAAATACTTCTCTTAAGGCGATTTTACATAATGCTTTATTGGTGGATGAAAATGGAGAGCCCATGGGCGGTGATCTGTTTGGATTACGGCACAGCAACAAGGGGCTTCTTAAGAATTTTATCAAAAACAGTTATGTGGGATGCTGTATGGCATTTCGCAAAGAATTGATTCCTCTGATCTGCCCGATTCCCCGGCGTATGTATATGCATGATTATTGGATCGGTACGATCGCGGAACTGGAAGGGGGAGTCGGCCTGATCAAACGTCCTCTCATAAAATACCGGCGTCACAGCAAGAACGTGACACAGATGGAGCATGGAACCTGGCGGGAAATGATAAAAAAACGCTGCAACATATTGTTTTGTCTGCCGTTGATTTTAATTAGGAAGAATCGTTTGGATGAAGAAATATAATACTATCGTAACGAAAAAAGGATATTGTTATGCCGCAGCCTTTCTGCTGCCTCTTTTGGTGATGATCGGGATCATGGTCGTTCTTGAAGTGGAACCCTTTGGGGATCATTCTTTTATCATCGTAGATGGGCTGCATCAGTATATGCCGTTTTATTCTATACTTTATGATAAGTTAAAATCCGGAGAGGGGCTGTTTTATACTTTTCGGACAGGTGTAGGGATTAACTTTTTGTCCCTTCTGTCCTATTATTTATCCAGCCCTTTTAATTTACTGATTTTATTTTTTAAAAAGACGCAGCTTAATATGGCGGTGAGCTTTCTTATGGTCTTAAAGATCTCCTTAAGCGGGCTTACGGCGGCGATTTACTTTGGATCGAAAAAGAAATCCTCCATGCCGACGCTGCTTATTGTCGCTGCGGCTTATGCTTTAAATAGTTATATGGTCGGGTATAGCTGGAATATCATGTGGATGGACGCCGTGATGATCTTTCCGCTTATTCTGCTGGGGATAGAAAGGATCATAGAAAAAGGAGACGGACGTCTGTATACGCTTACGCTGTTTTATGCGCTGTTTTGCAACTATTATATTGCCTTTATGATCTGTATTTTTTCTGTGCTCTGGTTTTTGACCTGCCGTTTTACTTCGGTCAGACAATTTATCATAAGTGGGATCTCCTTTGCCCTGCATTCTTTTTTGGCGGCGGGAATGGCGGCGGTTCTTTTAATTCCGGCATACTTAGGGATCAAAGAAACTGCTTCCGGCGAAGATATGTCTCTGCCCGGACATAGTTGGCTTACCAGCTTTACCGATCTGCTGACAAGGCAGATGGATTTAGCAAACCCGATCAGTCATGATAATTTTGATGGAAATGCCAATCTGTATTTTGGAATTTTTGTTGTAATGGCATTTTTTTTGTTTTTATTTCATTCCAGAATCAGTCTGCATAAAAAGATTACCAGGCTTTTACTTGCGCTGTTTTTGCTGATAAGCTGTAATGAAGAAATCTTAAACTTTATCTGGCACGGATTTCATAACCAATATGGGATTCCTAACCGGTTTTCTTTTATGTATGGGTTCGTCCTGATCTATATGCTTTACGAAGTGATGACAAACTGGGCGGGAATAGAATTGTGGCATCCTCCTTTGGCCGGATTGATTATCTTAGGATTTTTGGGGATCAGTTGGAAGTATGCGGGAGATCCGCTGGAAGGCAGCGAGTATGTGGTAATTATTACATTGCTCATATGCTATATTGCGATCTTTGCAGCGATGGCATTTTTAGGAAAACCCAAAAAATGGCTGCTTACCGTATTTGCGGTGTTTGCCGTGGGAGAGATCATAGTAAGCTCTGCCCTGGGCTTTTATAATATAGGGCAGATTTCCGTATCGAAGTTTTTTTCCGGAACCGAAGACATGGAAAAGGCGGCACAGTTGGTGGACGACGGTTCCTTTTACCGCAGTGAATTGGCAGAGGGAAAAATTGTGGATGAAAGCGCCTGGTATCCGCTTAGGGGCGTGAGTCTTTTTGGCTCAACGGCAAAGCACGATATGGTTAAGTTCATGGATTCTCTGGGCTTTTATACCGGGTGTAATGAATATCTCTATAAAGGGGGCAATCCGGTAAGCAATCTGCTTTTGGGAGTGCGGTATCTTTATTATCACGAAGAGGATACTCTCCGTTCCGAATTTGAATATGTAGATTCTGTGGGAGAGTTTGATATTTTTGAAAATCCTGTCGGGAATCTTTCCCTCGGTTATTTGATGGACGAAGATATCGATGAATGGTACTATGAAAGCGCCTATCCTTTCCGGGTGTTAAATGAAATGTGTATGTATGGTTTTGGCAGCGATAAGATTTTTAGCAACATTGAAATTCCGGAACCAGAGACAAATGGGGCAAGCGTGACCCAAACCAACGATGGGGAATACCGTTTTCATTATGAGAACAGCGCAGAAGATAATATTTTCTTCCGTATTAAGCTGGCGGAGGACGTTCCTCATCTTTATATGCATTATGACGGAACCCAGGTGGAAGAATCCAAAATTGAAATTAACGGGGAACGCATCAACGGGGGAGATATCGACGGCCAGATCCTTTACCTTGGCAGCGCCAAAAAGGATTCGGAAGTAACGGTTTCTTTCCAGTTGAAAGGGGAGGAGATGAGCGGCTATGTCCGTCTGTCCATGGCTTCCTTTGACCAGGAAGCTTTTGATCAAATGGCGGCGAAGGTTACTGCGGAGGGTTATAAAATCACCGCCATGTCGGATGATCATATAGAAGGGCAGATTCAATCGGAAAAAGAAAGCCGTCTTGTATTTTCCATTCCTTATGATGAAGGATGGACGGTATCGGTTGACGGTAAAAATGCAGAAACGTCTGCCGTTGGCAATGCCTTATTATCTGTTATAATACCCGAAGGGCAGCATGAAGTAGATTTAACATTTGTTCCTCCAGGATATCGGATCGGATGGAAGATAAGTTTATGTTCCGTCGGTATATTCATTTTGATTCAGATATATTATATTCGAAGGAGGAAACGGATCAGGAATATAGGAGGTCGCTATGAATAAAAAAGTATTGATTCCGTTGAGTTTGGTGTTAAGTGTGAGTATGGCTGCGGGAAATACGTGCATTTCTCTGGCAGATGCGGTGGAGGAAACCCCATATCTTGCACTGGGAGCAGATTTAAAACAAACAGAAAAACAAAAGGTTCTCGAACTTTTGGATGTTGATCAGGATGATCTTAAGGACTATAAAACAGTAACCATTACCAATGCGGAAGAACATGATTATCTTGATGATTATTTAAGCAATTCGGTAATTGGATCCCGGGCCCTATCTTCTGTTTTGGTAGAGAAAAAAGAAGAAGGAGCCGGAATCAATGTTACTACGAAAAATATAACTTATTGTACAGAAGGAATGTATGAAAACGCTCTGATTACCGCTGGCATCAACGATGCTGATGTGACAGTTGCCGGACCGTTTAATATTACGGGAACGGCGGCATTGGTCGGCGTGATGAAGGCTTATGAGGAGATGACAGGAGAAGAATTATCCGTGGAATCTAAGGATGCCGCTACCAACGAGCTGGTAGTGACCGGAGAATTGGCGGAGAAAATCGGGGATTCTGAAAAAACAGAGCAATTCATCGCTTACTTAAAGGAAAAGGTGGCCGCCGGCGATATCGATGTAGAATCAGAAGAAGATATGGCACAAATCGTGGACGAGGGCTGCCAGACCTTTGAGATCGAGCTTACCGAGGAGCAAAAACAAAAGGTTTATGAACTCCTGGAAAAACTGGATAACCTGAATTTAAGTACGGAAGAATTGAAGGAGCAGGTATCCGGAATTTATGATAAGTTAAATGAAATGGGAGTGGATTCCCAGAGTTTTTTTGATAAAATCATAGAATTTTTAAATAACATTCTTGCACGCTTTAGTTAATGCAAAAGAAGAGATCCCATGAGAAGAAGCATTACGCCGGGCAGTCCAAGAATACCGGAAACCAGAGCGGTCCAGGGATTGACGCCGATAAAGGAAGACAATCCTCTCGCTGTGCAAAAGGAACGAAATAAATATATATAAAGCAGACCGACAGCAAGACGGCATATAAATGTCAAAATTGCTGCCGGTCTTTTTTTGATGTAAGAAAGTGTGTAGATAAAAACGGAAATTCCCAAAATTCCGTAAATGACGTAAATAGAATCCATGAATGCATATCCTCCCCTGTTTCTTAAATCATCTTATAAATACCTATGTGCATTGTCCTGAAAAAATGAAATAAAATATTTTACAAAAATGGAAAATAATAGTAGACAAATGAAGTTCTATGTGATATAGTTAGGGCATCAAAAATGTAAATATTTTACAAAACAAGAAAGAGGTGGAATATGCGAGTCGTGGCGATTGGAGACGAAGAGGAATACACTTCCAGGCTGGTCCGTTTTTTAGAAGATGCATTGCCGGAGGATATCCATGTGATAAGTTATACCAATCCGGAGAGCTTTATGATGAATATGTCATCATATACCTACTGTGTGACCGGAGAGAGATTTTGGGAGGATTGTCTGAATTTGCAGCGGATCGGTGGACAGGGGAAGGTCGGAAGTTTCGGGGAACATAACCATATTATGATCAGCGAAAAGGAAAGAGAAGGAGCTTTTTATCGCTATCACAGTCCGGCGAGATTGGCTGATATGATTTTAAAAAAAATGGGAGAAACCGGGGATGATTTTAAAAAGAGAAGAAGGGAAAAGAGCAGGATCATCGCCCTGTATACGCCGGTGTATGATGAGGATATGCTTTTTATCGCACAGCATTTTATGGAAGAGGGATTTTTGTATCTTGGCATGGAGGATATGGGAACTGAGATCAATGAAAAGGGGGATGTGAGCGATCTGTGTTATTATATCCGGCTTCGGGACGAACAGATTTTTGAGAAGGTGAAGGAGATCCGACGATTGGAAGGCCGTTGCTATTTTGTTGACTCCCCTCCTCTTTATTATGATTTTGCAGGGTTGTCTGCGGCAGATTATCAATGGCTTTTTCAAAAGTTTAGAGAGGACGGCACTTATAAGGGGCTTTGCCTCGGTATGGGAAGTGCGGCGGTACATAATGCGGAGCTTTTTCAGTACTTTGATCAGGTGGTGGTGTTAGATTCTAAAAAGAATTTCAGGCAGCACAGCTTTTGTAAAAGATTTGCCCGGGTGATGGACTCGGGGATTCCGGCTCCTGCCGAGGGAGTGATTTTGAGATACCGGGAGGACCTTTTGTATGAATCCGCTCAGTAAGAACCGTTTAAGGGAGGAGGTGTTAGAAAGTCTGAATCGAGACTCCAGACCAACGGATGAGGAAGTATATCGGGAGATAGACCGGGTCATTTTAAAAAACAGCCGTTTTACTTACGGAAGCATCACTGAAAAACAGGTTTTACGCGAGCAGGTGTTTTATGCGATCCGAGGATTTGATATCCTGGAAAGATATCTCCATGATGATACCGTCACAGAGATCATGGTGGTGGGTCCTTCTAAGATTTTTGTGGAGCAGTGCGGAAGCGTAAGAAAAATACCGGAGACATTTGGTTCGGAGGAAGAGATCTATCGCTTGATCGATCATATTGTTTCGCCCACAAACCGTATGGTGAATGAATCTTCTCCCATTGTGGACAGCAGATTGCCCGACGGTTCCCGGGTGCATATTGTACTCCCTCCCGTTTCCCTTGTGGGGCCAGTGATCACCATTCGGAAGTTCCCGAAGGAAGGAATGACGATGGAAAGGCTCATTGCTTACGGTGAATTTCCCAAAGAATTACTGCCGGTTTTAAGATGTCTGGTTCAGGGAAAGTATAACATATTGATAAGCGGCGCCACCAATTCGGGCAAGTCCTCCCTTTTGAATGCTATGGCAGAATTGATTCCTGAGTCAGAGCGGATCATTGTTATAGAAGATTCGGCGGAGCTTCAATTTTACCATGTAGATAACCTGGTTCGCATGGAGACGAGGAATGTAAACATAGAAGGAAAGAATGAGATATCTATGCAGGATTTAATCAAGGCAAGCCTCAGAATGAGACCGGACAGAATTATCGTAGGAGAGGTCAGAGGAGCCGAGGCTATGTCCATGCTGCAGGCATTGTCTACGGGGCACAGCGGTTCCTTTAGTACAATTCATGCCAACTCTTGCCGTGATGCACTAAAGCGATTGGAAACCATGGTGCTTATGGGAGTCGATATCCCCTTAAGAGCGGTGCAAGGTCAGATCGCCTCCTCTGTGGATATTTTAATACATCTTGGCCGGCAAAAAAACGGACAAAGGAGGCTCCTTGAAATGTGTGAGGTGTGCGGATATGGAGAAGATTATGAGATTAACCCGTTGTTTTCTATGGAGTATGTGGATAATATACCCCAGCTTGTGGATAACCATCTTATTTTGAAGGATAGAAAGTTGATAAGTAGTGGACAATTTGAAGTATATAAAAAGGCCATGGATGATTTTTCACGCAGAGAAAAAACATAGACCAAAGATAACAAAGGCGCAGATAAAGGGGCTGTTGGCGGAGGGAGCAGTGGGCGAGATCCTAATCGCAGGAATATGTCTTCTGTGTTATGGGAAGTTTGTGTGGTTATTTCCTTTGCAGCTACTATTCATTCCGTATTTTTCCTACGTTAAGAAGAAAAAAAGGGAAAAAACTCACAAAAAATACCGGCAGGGATTTTTAAACCTGCTTCAATCTTTAATGACTTCGCTCCAAACAGGATATTCTCTGGAAAATGCCTGCCGCAGATCTTATCAGGAGATGGAGGAACTCTACAAAGAAGAAAAGCATCCCATGATGGAGCCTCTTTATGAGATCGTAGTTGGATTAGAGCTGCAGATTCCTGCGGAAAAGCTGTTTCACACCTTTGCAGGAAAAACGCAGTTAAAAGAGATTCACCAGTTTGCAGTGGTCCTTGAGATTGCAGCGGCAACCGGGGGAGATCTGGTGGACATAATCCGCAATACGATAGAACACTTGAATACAAAGATCGAGGCGGAGCAGGAAATAGAAGTATTACTCAGCGGAAAAATTTATGAAAAAAATATAATGCTTGGAATGCCGTTTCTTATACTACTTTACCTGCGGATCGCTAATCCTGGTTATTTGGATGTGTTTTATCAGACGCTACCGGGGCATTTGCTGATGACGGTATTCCTTGGGATTGTCTTGCTGTGTTTTTTCTGGGCAGAACGGATCTTATACCGCTGTATGACTTGAGACTTTTGTGAAAGGAGTTGGATAGAATGTGAAGAAAAACCGGGATACAGGGGAAGAAAAAGAGATCATAAATCTTCCGGCAAGAAAAATTTATGGGATTTTGCCGCATCAGATGAAGATATGGATGAAGAAAGGGCTGCATCCCCACTTTAGATATCGTGCCTGTTCAAAGAGGGAGGAGGCTGCAAGCCAGGCCGAGGAGTTTATCATACAACAGATCAGTTTGTTTTTTTGGGGCTGCATGACGATTTTTGTTTTGGGGGTGATCTTAAGATTTGGCGCCGGAAAAGTAAATCAGATTCATTTAAAGAGAAATGGATTTGGGCAGGGAAAGAAACAAGTGGTGCTTAAGATGGAGGATGGAAACAGCTCTGCGGAAATTTCTTATGATGTGGAAGAACAGCAAGTGGATGAAAAAGAGATCGGACTGCTGTATGCCAACTTTTTTCAAGATCTGAAAAAGGAATTATGCGGAGAAAATCCATCTTTAGAAGAGGTATCAAGTCCCCTTCACTTTGCAGATGAGCTAAAAGGATATCCTTTTCATATACAGTATGAAGTGAAGAACTTAAATTGCATAAAATTAGACGGAACTTTGGGAGAGGACGCTAAGAATTTAAAAGCCGGCACGCTGGAGACGGAGGTTACAGCAATTGCCGTTTATCATGATTATGAAAAGGAGAAGTCCTTTCATATTGTGGTAATTCCCGAGATGAAAAAAACAGAAACTTCTCCTTTTGTGGAAGCAGAAAATGAACTTATTAAAATAGAAAGAAACACCAGAAAACAGTCGGATTTTTCCGTGCCATCCCAAGTTAATGGCATTAAGGTTACCATGGGAGATGAGAAGGAAAAAAGCAGACTGCTTATTTTTTTTACAAGCATTATCGTCATAGGGATGGGAGTAAGAAAATATGAAGAATTGAAAAAAACGGGAAGGGAAAATCGTGAAATGGTAATAAACGACTTTCCTGTCATCGTCCACCTTCTCACACTCTATATTGACGCCGGTCTTTCTTTTGCCCGGGCGATACATCGGATCAGCGAAGATTATAAAATGGGATTTCTCACCGGAAGTAAGACAGCCCATTACGCTTTTGATGAAGTGGTCGCCATGGATATTAAGATGCAGACCGGGTTGAGCCAGAGAGAAGCTTGCGAGCAGTGGGCAAAGGATATGGAGGAACCTGTCTATCGAAAGCTTTCTCTTTTGCTGATGCAAGGTTTATCAAAAGGAAGCGGAGAGATCGGAGCGTTCATGAATGGCATGGAAAGGGAGGTATTTAACGCCCACATAGATTGTGTAAAAAAACGAGGAGAGGAAGCCTCGGCAAAGTTATTATTTCCAATGGTGGTTTTGATGGGACTTGTTATGATCCTTGTCATGTTTCCTGCATTGATGCAGCTTAGCAATTTTTAAAGGAGAAGAATGATGGGTAATTTTATAAAAATAAAGAATATGGTCTGGAAAGTTTTGACTAAAAAAGATGGGATGGGAGTTGTGGAAGTTATTTTAATTATCGTCGTGCTGATTGGGCTGGTCATTCTTTTTCAGAATAATATTCGAGGAGTGGTGTCGTCAATCTTTTCAACCATACAGTCAAATATCGGACAAATTAACTGATGCGAAAGGATAGTAAAGGACAGATCACCGTTGCCCTCGCCTTATTGTTTCTCGTTTTGAGTACGGCAATTTTATGGCTGACAGATGGGATGAGACTGTATTTTCTGAAAGGATTGGCCAGGGATGCGCTGGAAGGCGCAGGAGAAGAAGTGACGGCCAATTACGATAGATCATTATATCAAAGATACCATTTATTTGCCCTGGATCCCAGAGAAAATTCCTATATAGAATCCGATGGAGAAGATTATATAAAAAAGTATCTGGGTGACTCTTCGGGGAAAAGTATAAGCTCTGGTAATCTATTGATCACCAATAAGTTTTCTATATTAGATGAAAACGGAAAGTATTTTATGGATCAGATCAATCAGTGGATGAAATATAAAAAAATATCCGATGGAAAACAGGCTTTAGAAAAATTAGCGGGGCATTATGAGGAAGTCAAAGAAAATACTAAAGATATCACAGACCAAATAGAATCCGCCGAAGAAAAAGAACTGTCTTACGAAAACGAGACGGAAAAAGACGGACAGGAGGGAGAGAGCGAAGAAAAAGAAGATTCCCGTTGGAAAGAATTAAAGGAGACTCTGGATGACATTTTGCATTCTGGCATATTGCATTATGCGGCAGGAGACAGGGAAATATCATCTTTGGAGATTTCCGTGGAGAAATTGGAGAAAGCGCCTTCTAAAAATCAAGGGGATTACGGGGAATCCGTTGAAGTTCCCGCCATTTCCTTTTCCGGCATTAAGAGATTAAAAAATATATTAAAGGAAATTGCGGGGAAAGGGGAAGAAGAAGAAAAAGAGCTATCTTTGGGTGAAGAATACTTGCTCCTTGATTATGTGGAAGATAATTTCCGAAAGTGGACGGATGAATCCTGGGATTTTTCTACAGCTTTGCACTACGAAATGGAATATTTAATTGGCGGAAAGAACAAAGATGAAGAGAACTTAAAGTATGTGGCCAATAAAATATTTCTGATCCGTTTTGCCGTGAACTACGCTTATGCCAGTCAGGATACGGTTTTAGTTTCCCAGGCGGAAGCCATCGGAAGCGTGATTGGCGGTACATTAGGGATGCCGATGCTTGCAGAGGCTGTGAAAGTCGTTTTGCTGTCGGCTTTAAGTTATGGTGAGGCTTTGCTGGATGTCCATACGTTATTTGCAGGGAAAAAAGTTCCGTTATTAAAGGACGCCTCCACCTTTACCCTATCTTTTGAGAATGCGGGAAGGCATTTGCGGGAAAAAACTATAGTGAAAGAAGGAGAGGTGAATATAGATTATACGGATTACTTGAAAATGTTTCTTGGGATTAGAATGAGTAAAAAGTCTACGTTCTTACGTATGGCTGATATTATGCAAAACAATATTCAATTGGATGAAGAAGGATTTTTGATGAAAGAGGCTCTTGTGTTTTTCCAATGGGAAACAGATTTCCAATGTGTTAATTGGTTTAAATTTGCCAATGTTTCGGAAACACAAATTCATATAGAGGGGTCGGCAGGATATTGAGGGATGCAGTAAAAGGGGGAAATATTATTGAAAACGGTAAAGATTCGTTTAAGGCCAAACAATAAACAAAATACAAAGCTGCATCAATGCGCCCGCGCTTCTTTAAAATTGTTCCAATCCTGCGGATATTGTTTTTATTGCGGAAAAGAGACCGTGGAGGTGGGACGAGACTATGTAAAAATACAGAAGTTATTTCCAAGAGATGTATGCTGTTATATTAGACTTGCAGAAAAAGAACGGGTAGTTCCGGGCAATTATCCCGCTGTATTTTTCTTCGACGGGTTCTGCTGGTACATTTTAATCCATATGCAAACCGACGCCGTATCAAAAAGGATGATCCGGAGAGACAGTCGCCGGGAAGAGCCTGGTGTTATTAGTATAAAAAAACTGTATAAAAAACAGGCAAGGCTTCAAAGAACGATTGAGAGAAAGAAAAAAGCGGCAGGGGAAGCAGAAAGTGAAAGTAAGAAGAGAGCGCAGCAAAAATTAAGGAAGGTTCAAAATCTGATACGGTGTCACCACTCCGGAATTTAAGCCTATGGACTGCATATCTACATTCTGGATATTAAAATATTATGGGCTTCGGCGAAGCAAAGCAGAAAGAAGTAGGAATGGAATTGAGAGGAAAATCCTTTTGTAAATTTCCAATGGCGGGAGCAGAATAGTTTTTTAAGCTGGTGAAAGTTATGTTTATAAAAAGAAATAACAATAGATTTCATAATAATAAATTTTTTAGATCTCTCCAGACACGATCCAATAAAAAAAGCGGCTTTGTTAACTTTAGAATGATCTGCTCAAACAATCAAGACGGCGCTGCTGTGGTGGAAGCTGCGGCAGCAATCCCGATATTTATTTGTGCAATATGTTCTTTGCTTATGATTGGACAGATGCTTTTGATACAAACGCAGGTAAAATATGCGCTGTCTAAAACGGCAGGAATCTATGCGGGCAGTGAGGCAGTCTTTGATGAAAATATAATAAGAGAAAATCTGGAATTAAATAGCGAATTTCGTTCTTTAATAGAGGGAAATCAACTTTGTCAAAATGGGATTGTGGGAGGAAAAGAAGGCATTATCATCACCGGTAAAAGGGAGGAATATTATGTAAGCGTCACTGCTTCCTATCTACTGAAGGTTCCGGTTCCCTATTTTAATGGGATTTCTTTTCCGATAAAATGCACAATACAAAAAAGAATTTTTTCCGGCTATGTTGATCATGAAAGAGAAGGGACAGAAAGGGATCCGGTTGTGTATGTGGCAGAGTATGGAACCGTATATCATAGAAAAATGACTTGTTCTCATATTTGCCTTAAAATCAGCGACGCTGCATCCATACAGGATATCACCGGTAATTCTTCACACAAACCATGTAAAAAGTGTATTCATCCGGGGGAAAGTTATGTTGTTCTTTATTTGACAGTTCATGGAGACGCATATCACAGTACATTAATGTGCAGTGGATTAAAAAGGACAATAAAAGCAATCCGTCTAAGCCAAACAGGAGGCATGAAACCATGTTCAAGATGTGGAGCATCTTAAAAAAGAACCAGAAAGGATTAGCGTCTGTGGAGATGTCCGTTTTGGTGCCTTTCATTTTATTGTTGTCTGCCGGAATACTGTTTATTTTATTCTTTCTTTTGGATATGGCAATCGTTAAGGGAAGTTGTATTTATCAGGCGGAAAGTATTGTCGATGAATTAAACAGTTACGTCAAGGATAATATGACAGAAGAAGATTTCATTAAACAGGAAAAAAGAGAATTAAGAAAATTGTTGAAAGAAAGAGTCAATGTGGCTCAAATAAAAAATTGTGATATTCAATATTCAAGTTCCAAAATCATTGTGACAGTAACGATTGTTATGTCATGGCCGTGGAAGGCGTTAAGAGAGTACCTGGGAGAAGGGCTTTGTTTTAAGTCTGTGACAAAATCTGTACCGGATAAAAGGAAAGAATGGAAATGGATGGAGAATCTTATAGAAGAAAGGTGAGTTGTAGATGAGATTACAGAAAGAAGGGCTAAAACAGTATTATATTCAAGATGATATCGATAATTATTTCTTTATCTCTGTAGAATATGAAATGATACATCAAAATATGCTCGAAATATTTGTTCCGATGCAGATTCGGGAAAAAGACGGAATAAAGATGCTGCTCTATGATATTACAGAGGGAGAGTCCCTGGAGGAAGCGCTTTTGCGGAAAAACAGCAGTTTTGAAGATTGTAATCGCCTGGTGGAAAGCGTGAAGCAATTGTTTGAGACGATCGGAGAATTTATGCTCCAAATCGAGCATATTTCTTTTTCAAAAAAAGAGATTTATTTGATGAAAGACGGAAAAATACGCTGGATGTACCGGCCGGATTATTCCTATGAAGTGAAAAATGACGCGGAAGAATTTTTCGCATGGATGCTTTCAAAAATTGATTACAATGACCAGCTTTGTATCAGATTTATTTATCATGTATATGATGAAATCCGGAATAAAGGGATATCGAAAAAAGTAATTGACGAATGTCTTATATATGGCAGCGATCTTCGGGAAAAATATCAGAAAATGAAATTAAAAAAAGAAAATGAAAAGAAAAAGGAGGAAGAACGTCAAAAGGAGCTGTATTTGGCAAAGCAAAAAGAACGGACGCAGGAGACAGCGGCTATGACTTTGCCGGATAAAGTGGAAAATGAAAGAACAAAAAAAGTAAAAAAGAAAAATAATTTTTCCTCTAAAGAAAAGGGGATTCATGGATTAAAGATATTATGCTGCCTGGGAATTTTATGCAGTGTTATAATCATACTTTCCGTGCTGGTAACCGGAATAAGGTATGGATTTCAATTTGATCTGTTAAAACATCTGGCCGGGGCGGTGTGTCTGGCAGGCGTTTTTTGCGCTTTGTACAAATCGTTTGTTGTTCAGGAAGGCAGAGAAAAGCCCCGGGAGCAAAAGCAATATAAAAAAAGAACCTACGCCCGTTAATTTTCCTTGCTTCTTTCCTTTTTGCTGTGTAATATATAGAAAAAATAAAAGGAAAAGAAGGAATGGATTTTTATAATATATTAACGGAGTGGCTGATGAAAAACGGATTTCACCCGGGAAATGACCAGAACAGTATTTGGTATAGGGTTGAGAATAATCAGGGCGAAATCCTCTATCTGGTGCCGGAAAGCCTTCCGGGTCAGGATAAAATTAACATAAAGTCCCTCTACGGACAAAAGGACAAAATATGCAGTGATTTTATGATTAAAACCGGATTGAGTGCGGAATGTCTTATGTTGGCGGTTTTTCGTGATATGCCGGACAAAGAAGCGTTAGAAGAGATGGAACTATGCCCGGATATTTGGTGTATCAGCCGTTTGAGATCTTGCCTTTTCATTTATGAGAGACAAAGAACAGAGTTTTATGGGTTAAGAGCGCCTCTTGAAAGTTTTTTATCCGAATATGGCAAGGAACAGCACGCAAAAAAACAGGCAGAGTTTTTCAGAAATTTTACACCGGTCAATACTGCGCTGGTGCTGATTAATATTATCGTGTTTGTCGTTTTAACTTTTCTGGGCGATGTGGAGGATCCGGTGTTCATGGCGCAGCACGGAGCTTTGTTCTATGACAGTATTGTAGAGGGAAAGGAATACTATCGTATTATCACGTCCATGTTTTTACATTTTGGAGCGGATCATTTGTTCCAGAATATGTTAATCCTCCTTATCATGGGATGGAGATTGGAGAAAATCATCGGCAAAATAAAATATTTTGCCGTTTATATGGGCTCCGGAATCATCGGTTCTGCAGCATCTATCATTTTCACTCTCCATGGGAATCCTTATATTGTTTCTGCCGGTGCTTCCGGGGCGATCTTTGGGGTCCTTGGAGGGGTTCTTGGGCTGATTCTCGTGGACGTGATAAAGAAAAAGCGGCAGAGAATAAAAGATATCGGATTAACAGGCATCATTTTTGCAATTTGTGCAGCCTTGTCGTACGGCTTTTTTGATATGGGAGTGGATAATGCGGCCCATGTTGGAGGACTGCTTGGAGGCCTGATTTTGACGGTGATCGGAGGTTGACCATCCTTTGTATCAGTGGTAAAATATAACCATGTATTTTGCAGAACTGGAACGATTTAGGAGGGAAAAATGAGCTATATCAAAGAATATGCACAAAAACTTACTACAGCAGAAGAAGCCGTGAAAGTGATCAAATCCAATGACTGGATCGACTATGGCTGGACGACAGGAACACCTGTTGCGCTTGATGCAGCGCTTGCAGCACGGGCAGAAGAACTTGAGAATGTTAACGTGCGAGGCGGAATTTTAATGTGGGTTCCGGAGATCTTTAAGGTTGATAATGTCGCACAACATTTTACATGGAACTCGTGGCATATGAGCGGAATTGAGAGAAAGGCGTGTAGCCAGGGATTTGCATTTTATTCTCCGCTTAAATATTCAGAGCTTCCTCGGTATTATCGTGAGAATATCAAGCATATTAATGTTGCTATGTTCCAGGTGGCTCCTATGGACAAGCATGGTTTCTTTAATTTTGGACCGAATGCTTCCCATATGATGGCAGTATGTGAGATCGCAGATGTTATTATTGTAGAGGTTAATGAAAAGATGCCAAGATGCCTTGGAGGTTTTGAAGAGGGCATCCATATCTCCAAAGTTGACTATATCGTAGAAGGCGACAATCCTATCATTGGACAGATGGGAGCAGGAGCTCCTCCGACAGAAGTGGATATCGCAGTTGCTAAGCTGATCGTGGAAGAGATCCCGAACGGAGCTTGTTTACAGCTTGGAATTGGCGGAATGCCAAATACCGTAGGTTCTATGATCGCACAGTCCGATCTGAAAGACCTTGGTGTACATACAGAAATGTACGTAGATGCATTTGTGGACATTGCAAAAGCAGGAAAGATCAACGGAAGTAAAAAGAACATCGATAGAGGACGTCAGGTATATGCTTTCGGCGCTGGTACACAGAAATTGTATGATTATCTTGACGACAACCCAGAATGTATGAGCGCTCCTGTAGATTATACAAACTGTGCGGATACCGTATCAAAGATCGACAACTTTATTTCCATCAATAATGCAGTGGATATCGACTTATATGGACAGGTGAATGCAGAGAGTGCAGGTACGAAACAGATTAGCGGCGCCGGCGGACAGCTTGACTTTGTACATGGCGCATACTTATCCAAAGGCGGTAAGAGCTTTATCTGCTGTTCTTCCACATTTACTTCCAAGGATGGAAAGATGCATTCCAGAATCCGTCCTACATTAGCAGAGGGTTCCATTGTTACAGATACAAGACCAAATACCCATTATGTTGTGACGGAATTTGGAAAAGTATGCCTGAAGGGTCTGTCTACATGGCAGAGAGCAGAAGCGCTGATCAATATTGCACATCCTGATTTTAGAGATGAGCTTATTGCAGAAGCAGAAAAGATGAATATTTGGAGAAGAAGTAACAAATAGCATTAGATTGATATATCGTATCGCTGATTATAGTTAATATAGTTATAATCTCAAAGATATAATCCCCTTATACAAATGATGACATAGTATAAGGGGATTTTTGCTGTACTTTTATTTGACGATTAAGTTATCAATGTCTTTTATAATGATGGTAGATTTTCCGGTCATATCTGTTTTGACTTCAAAGTGGGCAAGTTTGTTGTAAACATCCATTGGAATAGAAATCTCTATACCGGAATCGGTCTGGATGATTTGTTTATCCAGTTTTTTTACCGTATTTTCATTGGCGACACGGAAACAGTCAAATTGAAGATCGCATTCTTCCATTTTTTCGTCAAACTCCGCTTTCTTTTCCGGACTCGTTCCAAATAATGCCTGGCCAATTTCTTCGATGTTAAATTCCTGCTTCTCCTGATATTCCCGGGAGAGAGCGCTTTTCGTGTCCATTTTTGTTTTGAGATCTGCGTCATCGTATTTGTTGGTGATAGAGTTAATGACTTTGGTAAGAATATTTAATTTTTTCTTCGGAGGCAGATTGGTGGTACATACCAAAAAGTTTTCCGATAAATAAAATGTCTTTTCTCCATTGATCTCGTACTGTTTTTCCAACAGTTTGATGCTAAGATCAGATAAATGAATCAGAACTGCCTCCGGAATCCGTGCGCTGGAAGAAGGAAAAAGGGCGCTGGATTTTACAATGGAAGCATGGATTCCGGAACTGTCCTCGTCCTCTTGTTCTGATATTTTAATCTGATGGGTGTAGTTTTCTTTGTAATTAAGTTTTAAAAGAGTAAGATACAGTTCCCCTTGGGCCTGAAATGTCACAAATAATAAATCTGCCGCCGGGATATCCGGACTTTCTCCCATTTCCTGATAAAGACGTTCCCCTACGGATTGGCTTGTCTTGATAAAAGACTGTTCATCCTCTTCATCCCAGGAAGACAGCGTTTTATAGAGAGGAGAGGTTTCCGGATTAAAAATACAGCTTTTTGTATCATCACTGTTAATTATCTTAAAAATATGTCCTCGAATGAAATCATATAAATCAGGACCCGGGTCAAGAAGTTGATCTGATAATATACATTCGCCGTGAATGGTATCTAAAACATGAAGAATTGCTTTGCGGATTATAATGTCATCTTTTGCAATCATATTATGATACTCTCCTTTTCTTTGGTTAATCATGGGTGGTCAGCGCTAAGTAACGGACGCTGCAAATTAATAGTATACCATTGAAAATGCCGAAACGCCAGAAATAAAATAAATGAAACTATGAAGTACCAGAGTAAGCGAAAAACTAACGGAGCGCACAGGAGTATCAGAGCAAGCGGAAAACCAACGGAGCATGCAGAAATACCAGAATAAGCGAAAAACTAACGGAGCGCACAGGAGTACCAGAGCAAGGAAAAAGCCAATGGAACGTGCGAAAGAGCAGAAATAAAAGGAAAACATAAAGCGTGGGAGTTTTGACGAATACTGGAATCTCTGGTATAGTGGATAGACAAAAGGCAGACAGAAGAGAAAACTTGAGTGTGCCGAATCTTAATATGCCGAAGTTTATAAGGAGATTGAAGGAGGCGGTTAGCATAATGGATTTTCAGCTTGGTGAAGTAATTAAATTAAAAAAAGCTCATCCCTGCGGGGAAAATCAATGGAAGATATTAAGAGTAGGTATGGATTTTCGTCTGCAATGCGCAAAATGTGGACGTGAGGTTATGGTTCCAAGAAAGCTGGTGGAGAAAAACTTTAGAGGATACATAAAGAAAGAAGAAGCACAGTAAAATAGCACAGTAAAATTTTATAAAATTTAAAAATTTAACCTTGCAATTTATTAATGCTCTGTGATAGAATGTTTACTTGTAATGTGTAAAACCTTGCTCTCTGTTTCAGAGGGCCGCAAAGACCAGAAGGAGGTGCAGATGACCATGAATAAGTATGAATTAGCTTTGGTTATTAATGCAAAACTCGAAGATGACGCTAGAGCAGACGCCGTTGATAAAGTTAAAGCTTTAATCGAGAGATTCGGCGGTGTGATTACTAACGTGGATGAATGGGGTAAGAAGAGATTAGCTTACGAAATTCAGAAGATGAGAGAGGGATATTACTATTTCATCCAATTCGATGCATCAAGTGATTGTCCAGCAGAAATTGAACGTCGTGTTCGTATCATGGAGCCAGTCATTAGATATTTATGCGTTAAACAGGATGCATAACGAATAGGAGGAATTCCATGAATAAAGTAGTTTTGATGGGACGTTTGACAAGAAATCCTAACGTGAGTTATTCACAGGGAGAGAATGCAACGTGTGTAGCAAGATATACTTTGGCAGTTGACAGGAGATTTCGAAGAGACGGCGATCAGAACGCAGATTTCATTAGCTGTGTTGCCTTTGGCAGACAGGGTGAATTTGCAGAAAAGTATTTAAAACAAGGTACTAAGATCGCAATTTCCGGAAGAATCCAGACAGGCAGTTATACTAACCGTGAGGGCGTGAAAGTGTATACGACCGACGTGGTAGTAGAGGAGCAGGAGTTTGCAGAGAGTAAAGCGGCAGCCTCCAATTATAACGGAGGAAATTACGGCGGAGGAGATTATCAGCCGAGAGAACAGATGCCTAAACCTGCGATGTCCAGCCGTCCAAATCCAAGCGAAGCAGTCAGCGATGGATTTATGACAATTCCGGAAGGAATAGAAGAGGAACTGCCTTTTATTTAGAGTAGAGGAATTAGGAGGTAATATCATGGCATATAGCAAAGATCGCGGAGATGCTTCCATGAGAAGAAGAGGCGGCCGCAGAAGAAAAAAAGTTTGTATTTTTTGTGCAGATAACAGCACAAACATCGATTACAAGGATACAAATAAATTAAAAAGATACGTATCTGAAAGAGGTAAAATTTTACCTAGAAGAATTACAGGCAACTGCGCAAAACATCAGAGAGCGCTTACTGTTGCAGTAAAAAGAGCAAGACACGTTGCTCTTATGCCTTACACAGTAGAATAAGGATATAAAGGATAAAGCAGATGAAAAGATGGCAAAGCATGAGAGCGAAGCCGGTTTCATCTGCTTTTTTTACATCATAACAGCGCTGGGCTTGAAGATAACGCGATTAACCTTAGAGTTGAAAAGACATTGTTACCTGTGGTAGAATATGGGAAACATCTGGAATTTAAAGAATAAATTAATATAATTAGGAGGAAAGAGACATAATGAAAAAAAGAGGAATTTTAAATGCACAGCTTTCTTATTTGATTGCGGCTTTGGGACATAAAGATTTATTTATGATCGGCGATGCGGGAATGCCTATTCCGGAAGATGTTGAGGTTGTGGATCTTGTTTTGTCGGCTGGTGTTCCGACCTTTAAACAGGTGATGGATGCCGTATTGGAAGATACGGAAATTGAGGGATATTATCTTGCCCATGAGATTAAAGAATATAATCCGGAGTTGGAAGAGTATATAAAAACTTCTTTGGCGGACGCAGAGGTGGAGTATATGCCTCATGAGGATTTGAAGAAATTCAGCAGCAAGTGCAAATTTGCGATTCGTACCGGAGAATTTTCTCCATATCCTAATGTCATCTTAAGAGCGGGCGTAGTATTTTAGAGAGGATTTGGGGAGAAGTATATAAGAAGTTTTAAAATGATATAAAAAGAACTGTGTCGGACCGAAAGAAATCAGTTGCAATGCCAGAAAAAACGCGTTATAATTCCAAATAACACAAAAAATAACATTATAGGTGCGGAGGCGAATTGCATGGCACAGGCTATTATTCACCGGGAGTCGGGGGATCTTACCGTTAATCTGTTGAATACAAAGAATCGGATTATAGACTATGTGGTGAAAGAAGATTTGAGTATAGATCTCCGGGTGCCCATTGGTATGGAAGAGACCCTGGTAGAAAAATATATAAAAAAATATGAACAGGAGATTATTGATTCTTATGAACGTATCAGACAGGAAAAACAACAGGCGCTGCCTGTAACCTGCAATACGGAAGAAGGCAGAAATCAATATGATTCCGGCTCCACGCTTCCTTTCTTGGGAAAGACGAATCTTATCCTTAGAGTGAAACGCCGTTTCAGCGGATCGGGAACTAGAATATTTCCGCAAAAAGGGGCAAAGGGAGAGCAGTATCTGGTGATCGAAACGGATAATCCTTCCCAGGATTTTATTCGGTATTGCATTATATGTTATTATAAAAAGTGCGCAGAGGCGTTGATATCGAAACGTCTTAAGGTTTATGCGACAGCGATGAAGCTTCAATATGATGACGTGCAGATTACTAATCGAAGTCTGGAACCGAAGTTCCATTATTCCAGGCTTGCACACAGTAATCTTGAGATCAATAATCAGACGACGGTATGGGGAAGCTGTACCCGGAAGAAGCAGTTGAGATTTGACTGGAAGCTTGTGATGCTGCCGATGGAAGTTATTGATTATATTCTTGTCCATGAGTTGACCCATTTAAAAAAGATGAACCATTCACCGGCATTTTGGAAACAGATAGAGAAAATAATGCCTAACTATCAAGATCACAGGGAATGGCTGGATCAGCATGGCAAGGAATACGAGATATTTTAAAAAATTGAAAGTGTTTACAGCGGGGGTTGTGGCAGAAAGTAAAGATTCCACAACCCCTTGTTTTTGTTGTTAAACATACGAAAGGATATAGACGCATAGAAAAAGGAAGGTTTTATGGATCAACGAAAGAGTATGACAATAGTACATCCAATTCCCCCTCTTTATGACAGGGATTCAGAGATTCTGATACTAGGGAGTTTTCCCTCTGTAAAATCCAGAGAGGCAGCATTTTTTTATGGGCATCCTCAAAATCGATTTTGGAAGGTTTTGGCGAGACTTTTTTCTGAGGAAGTACCGGTGACAGTTGAGCAAAAGAAGGAATTTCTTCATCGCAATCATGTCGCGGTTTGGGATGTTATAAAGCAGTGTGAAATTATCGGTTCCTCAGACAGCAGCATAAAAAATGTAGTGCCAAATGATCTTTCTGAGGTTCTTAAAAATGCGCCTGTAAAAGCTGTATTTTGTAATGGGGCGACTTCATGGCAGTATTATCATAAGTATCAAGAAAAAGTAATCGGGATAAAAGCGGTAAAACTCCCATCTACCAGCCCTGCTAACGCTGCGTTTTCCCTGGAAAGATTGACGGATAATTGGAAAGTGATCTGTGAACCTTTGCAAATCGCTCCGAAAGAAATTGGGCAGGTACTTCTTGATTGGTATGATTATAATGCGAGAGTTCTGCCGTGGAGGAGTGATCCGACGCCATATCATGTATGGATTTCGGAAATTATGCTGCAGCAGACTAGAGTAGAGGCGGTGAAAAAATATTATGACCGTTGGATGGAAGCCCTGCCGGATATTCAAAGTCTGGCCAGGGCGGAGGAAGAGTTTTTGTTAAAGCTCTGGGAGGGGCTTGGATATTATAACAGAGTTCGAAATATCCATACGGCCGCCGTATCTGTGATGGAGGACTATGGCGGAGAACTTCCGGCAGATTATGAGAAGTTGTGCTCTTTAAAAGGGATTGGAGAATACACAGCCGGAGCGATCGCATCCATTGCTTTTGGGCTGCCGGAGCCGGCGATTGACGGGAATGTTCTTAGAGTATTTTCCAGAATTTTGGCCTGCGGCGAAGAAATTTCATCGGGCAAGGCAAAAAAACTTGTCCGTCGGGAAGTGGAAAGAGTAATGCCGCCAAAGAGAGCGGGGGATTTTAATCAGGCGTTGATGGATTTGGGGGCACGAATTTGTCTGCCAAATGGAAAACCTTTGTGCGATGAATGTCCCTGGGAAAGTATTTGCCAGGCCCATAAAAAAGGGAAGGAAACAGATTTTCCCGTAAAGGCGGCAAAAAAGGAACGAAAAAAACAGGAGCTTGGGGTCTTTATTATTGAAAAAGGCAATCAGGTAGTTCTTCATAAAAGAGAGTCTGCGGGACTTCTGTCAAGTCTGTGGGAATTTCCCAATGTCAATGGAAGTTTTCCTTTAGAAAAGGCAAAGCGCCAGCTGAAAATATGGGGGATTCAGGGAGAAGATTTGGTATCCCTCGGAAAGAAAAAACATATTTTTTCTCATATAGAGTGGCATATGAGCGTTTATAAAATTCAGGCCGATAGTATCCCTCAGAAGATATGTGAGGAAGAAAATTGGGTTATGGTAAAAAAATCAGAACTGGAAGAAAAATATGCTATGCCTTCCGCCTTTGAAGACTATAAAAAAGTATTGTAATTTTGTTTGACATATAGCAGTAAAAAGTTATAGTTAAGGTAAGAAAATAGTATTTTAAAAGAATCAATTACCAAATTAAAATATCATTTTCAGGAAAAGAACGGAAAGGGGAAGTCAATGGAACAGCAAGCAGAAAAATTAATTGTATTGGGAACTGGAAATGCCTCTGTTACCAGATGTTTTAACACCTGTTTTGTTTTAAGGGACCAGCAGGGGGAGTATTTCATGGTGGATGCCGGGGGCGGCAACGGAGTTCTTACTCAGTTGGAGAAGAAAAATATACCTTTAGCAGAAATTCATCATTTATTTTTGACTCATGAGCATACAGATCATTTACTTGGCGTAATCTGGATGATCCGAACTATCGCTCAGATGATGCTGACTGATGAGTATGAAGGAGATTTCCATATATACTGTCATGATGAGCTGCCGAAGATTTTAACAACGATCTGCCAGTTGACTTTGGTAAGTAAACTTACGAACTTAATTGGAAAAAGGATTCACATCCATGTGGTGGAAGATCAGGAAGTTCGAAAAATTCTCAACTATGAGGTGAAGTTTTTTGATATACGGTCTACGAAAGCAAAACAATTTGGATTTGTTACTACGTTAAATAGCGGAAAACGCCTTACATTTTGCGGGGACGAACCTTATCAGGATCATTGCCATGAGTATTCCTATCAGACAGATTATTTTCTCCATGAAGCATTTTGCCTTTACAGCCAGAGAGATATATTTGACCCGTATGAAAAGCATCACAGCACTGTAAAGGACAGCGCAGAGCTGGCAACGCAATTGGAGGTAAAAAATCTGATTTTGTGGCATACGGAAGATCGAAACATAAAAAAGAGAAAGTCCATGTATAAAAAAGAGGCCAGAGCTTATTTTAAAGGAAAGGTTTATGTGCCGTATGACTTAGAGGAAATTGAGTTAATATAATTTTTACTAAGCGGCACAAAGTTATATAAGATTAAGTTATATAAAATTAAGTTGCATAAAATTAAGCTGCATAAAATCCGTCAAAAGATATGATCCCCCCTTAGGTAGATAAGGTAAATAAATAAAGTCTGCTTAAGGGGGATTTTTATATCCAAGCCAAAGTTTCTTCCGGAAATTAAAATCCATGCTTGTGAGGATATTTTAATAAAATAATAGAAATTAAAGTATGCAGATTTGTTTTTGTGAGAAAGTATAGGATAAAAAGAAATGCTTATGTTTCAAGTAATTAAATAATGTGATAAAATAGTAATTAATAAACAAATCTAAAAATTATAAAGAGAAGTAGTTATTGACTTTTAATCACAGAGAGAATAAAATTTGATTATAAATATCTGCATAAAGGAGGACGTTATGGAAAAGCTTACAAACAGAGAGTTGCAGGTAATGGAAGTTTTCTGGAATACGGAGGAGCCCTTGACAACGGTTGATTTGTTTAAAATGCATGAGGGAGAATGGACCAGGAATTTTGTGCAAAATGTTGTGTCGAGACTTGCTGATAAGGGGTATATTGAACAATGCGGTATGGTGAGGTGCAATACGCAGTATGCCAGAACTTTCAAGACCAGCGTATCGAGAGAAGAATACAGTTCTATTCTGATGTCCGATCTTAAAGTATCTCCGGATAAATTGACGGATATTGTGCTTCGTTTTGCCGGAGAGAATGATGGGATCAGTAAAGAGCAGATCATTGAACAGTTGGAGAGGGCAGTGGTTTTATTGAGAGAAATGGATGATTAGATAATAATATCCGGCCTAATGAAATTTGACGAATATGGTATACTATATTTAAGAATAATTAGGAGGGATAGCTATGCCATCTACATATGCGCATTATAAGTTTGGAGATCAGTGCAGGGAGGCTTTGCCTCCAAAGATCCGTGGAGCGGTGGAACAGCGCCGGGAGATTTATGATATCGGAGTCCATGGACCGGATATCTTTTTCTATTATTATCCCTTTGGACCAAATGCGGTAATAAAATATGGAAGCGGACTTCACGGTACTCCCGCCAGAGGCTTTTTTGAAAACGCGAAGGAAGTGTATCATCAATATGGAAATAAAAGAGAGATGATTTCCTATCTGTTCGGGTTTCTGTCTCATTTTGTTCTGGATTCCACTTGTCATGGATATGTGGAATCAGAGCGAAAAAACCTTAAGATAACCCATGACAAACTGGAATCCATGTTTGATTCTTATTTGATGAAAAAAGATTCTTTGATTCCCACGAAAGTAAATCGTGGATTTTCCTTAAAGCCGGATCTAAAAGCTGCCAGGGTTATTTCAAGATTTTATGATTATGATGCCGATGTTATCTTAGCGGCCTGCAAAGGACAGGTTTCGGTAATGAATCTGTTGTATTCCCCTTCGGGGAGAAAAAAAGCCGTTGCCCGGAATTTCATAAGCCGTTTTCCAATGCCGCTTCATTTGGGAGATCTTTTTGTGGATGATGATATTCCGGAAGAATATATGGCGTCCATACTTCAGTTGGAAGAGCTGTTTGATCAGGCCCGCGCCGATTATGGAAAGATCGCCCGGAATTTTTTGATGTACTTAAAAGGCGAAGAACCATTATCCCCTCGATTTGACCGCGATTTTAAATAAGCTGCGATGAAAAACTACGGTTCCCGGATTACTTCCAAAACCTCATGAAAACTTAAACTTCCCCCAAAAAGATCCAGCGCGCTCCCTATGGTGACGTCTGCTTTTCCCTGGCTTAGCTTTTTTAGAAGACGGAGGTCTTCCAATGAACCAACGCCGCCGGCATAAGTGACGGGAGTGTTATCCCACGTCCCAAGGAGCGATGCGATCTGGGGTTCGATGCCTTTGGCCTTTCCTTCCACATCCACAGCATGGATAAGAAATTCGTCGCAGTAGGAGGCCAAATCTTCCATAATAGAATAGGTGAGTTTTTCCTCCGTGAATTTCTGCCAGCGGTCGGTGACAATATAATAGTCACCGTCTTTTTTTCTGCAGCTAAGGTCTAGGACCAGATGCTCTTTACCGGTGACAGAGACTATTTTTTTCAGGTTGTCATAATGGATTCTGCCGTCTTTAAATACAAAAGACGTCACGATGATGTGGGAAGCGCCCTGCTCTAAAAAAAACGTGGCGTTTAGATCGGTCATGCCGCCGCCGATCTGCAGGCCGCCGGGATAAGCGTTAAGGGCAAGGCAGGCCTGGCGGACGTCTTCTTTATAGTAAGGACTTCCGGCCGGGTTTAAAAGAATGATATGACCGCCGTCAAGACCGGCATTTTTATAGAGGTTGGCATAATAATCTCCATTTTTTTCGGAAACAAAATTGTCCATGGCGTAGTCGCCCTGATCCAAAAGGCTGCCGCCGACAATTTGCTTCACTTTTCCGTTATGAATATCTATGCATGGACGAAATTTCATGTTCTTTAGTTCCTTTCCTTGCTTAATGCGATGGTAATTCCCTTAAATTTTACTTTATCACGAAGAATTTGTCCACAGTCTGCGGCAAGGTAAGAGCTGGCGGTGGACACAGATAATACGCCGGTCTGCTGTGCCACAAATCCGGAGGAGGCAATTCCCAGCGCTTCGATATCCAGGGCTTCAATTTCTTCCGTCGGAATGACCTTTAAAGGGACGTTAAGCCGCTTTGCCGTCTCCAGGATGCCCGGTTCGTCTGCCTTTAAAGGAATGGTGCTGATGCACTTTAAGGAGAGAGGGCTGATCCCTTCTTCCTTTAAAACTTGCAGTAATGCTTCATAGATGGGATCTGCGTCCATGTTTCGTTTGCAGCCGATTCCGGCGCATATGGTGCGGGGGCGAAGATAAAGAACGGGGACGGAAATTTCTTCTTCGGGCAGGGTGAGTTTTTCATCGATGACGACAACCGCCAAATGGTCCAGGGAGCAGAAGCAGTCATTTTTCTCGTGGAGAAATTCTTCTGTCAAAGAAAGGTCCATACGTCCTTTTTTATTGTCCAGGAGTTCCGGGTACATTCGATGGGTGATGACGCGAACCTTCTCCCCGGAAAGGAAAGCTCCGCTTACGTGTTTAAGCTGGCTGATATTTTCAATTGCCATACCGTATTTTTTGGCAAAGGTATCGAAAGAAAGTTTTCCGGCTACGTCCGTTGCCGTGGTGATGACCGGGGAAGCTCCGCAGATGGCCGCCATTTCCCTCGCCAGGTCGTTTGCGCCGCCGAGATGGCCGGACAGGAGACTGATGGCGTACTGTCCCCGCTGGTCCAGGACGACCACGCCGGGATCGCTTGTCTTTTTGTCGATCAGGGGCGCAAGGATGCGCACCACAATGCCGGTTGCCATGATGCAGACCAGATAGTCATAGCGCAAGAAAGCGCTTCTTAAATTCTCTTTAAAATTGTCCTTTCCATATATCACACCGGGATGGGAAGATGCCAGACGTTGTGCCAATTCTTTCCCTTCCTCTGTCAAATAAAAATAAGCAGTAGTCATAAAATAAAACCTCTTTTCGGAAAAATATGCTCTTTTTTTAGTATAATATGTAACTTAAAAAATGAAAAGAAGAAGAAAAAATTGCAAAATAACAAAAAAATACAAGCCTGAAATGTACAAAAATGTTTTTTCTGAAAGAAAACTGCCTTTAGTACCTCATTTGATTGTGATATAATGAGCCTGATATTGTCCGGAATTGTCCAAGACAGTAAATACCCTACCGCGTATTGTATTTACTGCAAACGATACAGATGGGGTATAAAACACAGAGGACTGGTAATTTTATCGTTAGAATATACTAGGAGGGAATTTAATGAATACATCAAAATCGGAAGAATTATATAAAATTGCCCTGGACCTGATGCCTGGCGGGGTTAATTCCCCGGTACGCGCTTTTGGTTCTGTGGGAAGAAATCCTCTTTTTATCGATCATGCAAAGGGCGCTTACGTCTACGACGTAGATCATAATGAATTTATCGATTACGTATGCTCCTGGGGGCCTGGGATCCTTGGCCATGCAAGACCGGAAGTGATTGAGGAAGTGATCAAAGCTTGTTTTGACGGACTTACCTTTGGGGCGCCGACCGGTAAGGAGAATAAACTGGCAGCTTTGGTAAGAGAGTGTATCCCATCCATGGAGATGATGCGGATGGTCAATTCCGGTACGGAGGCAACCATGAGCGCGATCCGTGCGGCAAGAGGATATACGGGAAGAGATAAGATCATTAAGTTTAAGGGATGTTACCATGGACATTCGGACGGACTTTTGGTTCAGGCAGGTTCCGCTGCTTTAACCCAGTCTGTGCCGGACAGCAGCGGCGTTCCAAAATCCTTCGCACAGCAAACCTTAGTCGCTTTATATAACGATAAGGATTCTGTCAGAGAGTTATTTGAGAACAATAAAGATCAGATCGCAGCCCTGATCGTGGAACCGGTGGCGGCCAATATGGGAGTGGTCCTTCCGGAAGAGGGATTCCTTTCCTTCCTCAGAGAGATCACAGAGGAAAATGGAGCTGTGTTGATCTTTGATGAGGTGATCACCGGATTCCGCCTTGGAATCGGCGGCGCTCAGGAACGCTTCGGGATCAAACCGGATATGACTACCCTGGGTAAGATCGTAGGCGGCGGTATGCCGATGGCGGTCTACGGAGGGAAAAGGGAGATCATGAAACACGTGGCTCCGACCGGCAAGGTATACCAGGCGGGAACCCTGTCCGGAAACCCGATCGCCACGACGGCGGGAATAAAAACAGTGGAACTGCTCATGGAGCATCCGGAGGTTTATGACCAGATCGAAGAAAAAACAAAAACGCTGGCACAGGCCTACCGGGATTACGCGCGAAAGAACCATACGGATCTTTGTGTGAATCAGATTGGCTCCCTGATGTGCGCCTTCTTTACAAAAGAAGAGGTAAAAGACTATAACGGAGCCCTGCAAAGCGATACTCAGGCTTACGCAAAATATTTTAACCATATGCTGGAGCATGGAGTGTATGTGGCGCCTTCCCAGTTTGAGGCAATGTTCATCAGCAGCGCCCACAGCGATCAGGATGTCCAAAAGACGATTGAAATATTAAATAAATACTAAAGGAGATTATCAATGGTACATTTTATTGGAGCCGGACCTGGAGATCCGGAATTGTTAACTATTAAAGGAAAAAAATTGATCGATCAGGCAGATGTGATCATTTACGCAGGATCCCTTGTGAATAAGGAAGTGCTTGCCGGGGCGAAGGAGGGCGCAAAAATATATAACAGCGCAACTATGACCTTAGAAGAAGTGATCGATGTGATGAAAGATGCAGAGAGCAAGGGACTTGACGTTGCGAGAGTTCACACCGGGGATCCGGCAATCTTTGGGGCCCACAGAGAGCAGATGGACGAATTGGACCGTCTGGGAATTGCCCATGAGGTGATTCCGGGAGTAAGCTCCTTCCTTGCCACAGCGGCGGCGCTTCAAAAAGAATACACCCTTCCGGGCGTGAGTCAGACCGTGATCTTAACTCGTATGGAAGGAAGGACGCCGATGCCTCCGAAGGAAAAGTTAAAAGATTTGGCAAAACATAATTCCACAATGATAATCTTTTTAAGTGTCGGCATGATCGATCAGCTTGCGGAAACATTAAAAGAAGAATATAGAGAGGATACTCCGGTTGCGGTTGTTTATAAAGCGTCCTGGGAGGACCAGAAAATCGTGATCGGCAATCTCACCAATATCGCAGAGAAAGTAAAAGAGGCTGGAATTACCAAAACGGCGCTTACCGTAGTAGGTGATTTCCTGGGAGACGAATACGAACTATCCAAATTGTACGATAAAACATTTACACATGAATTTAGAACAGCAAAGGAATAAAAATTACTATGGGGATTCAGATAATCAGTATCAGCCATAAGATCGCCCCTCTTCATATCCGGGAATTATTTGCTTATACTGAGGAGCAGCAGATTCACATGATGCAGGAAATGACGTCGCACGTGGAAGTTCCGGAATGTGTAGTGCTGTCTACCTGTAACCGTACGGAAATGTACGTTTATACAACTTCGGGAAGTCAGGGACAGGTTTTTAACCTTATGGAAGATGTTTTGCTAAAGGAAGCAGGTGCGGAGGCGGAAGAAGAAATCGGAAGCTATCTTTTATTCTACTACGGAAAGAAAGCGATTCAGCATTTGTTCCAGGTTGCTGCCGGGCTTGACTCCATGGTGATCGGAGAAGATCAGATCCTGGGACAGGTAAAGAACGCCCATCAGCAGGCAAGAAAGGCCAAAATGACCGGAGTTTATCTTAATACCTTTTTCCGGATGGCGGTCACTGCGGCGAAAAAAGTAAAAACGGACACCGATCTGTCAAGGACTTCTGTTTCCACGGCCACTCTCGCAATTAAGGTGGCAGAGGAAAGACTCGGCTCCCTCAAAGGGAAAAAAGTAATGCTGATCGGAGCAACAGGAAAAATCGGCGGAATTGTTTTGATGAATTTGATTTCTCAGGGGGATGCGGAAATTTACGTGACAACGAGAAGCAATAAAGTGGTGGCTGTTAAGCACGGGAAGGCAGATTTTATCTCCATCGATTATGATGTGAGATACGACTACCTTGACAAGATGGACGTGATCATCAGCGCCACGGCGAGCCCTCACTATACGCTCACCTACAGTAAGATCAAAAAGAGTATAGAAACGCCAAAGAGCAGGGTGTTTGTAGACCTGGCCGTACCTATGGATATCGAAAAGAAGGTCGGCACCCTGGAAGAAGCCTGTTATTATAATATTGATGATTTTACAAAAATCGCAGAGGAAAATAATCAAAAGAAAATCGAGGAAGCGAAGGCAGCCAGCGAGATTCTTGAGGACTATGAAAAACAATTTGAACAGTGGATGGTATTTCAAAAATCATTGCCTACCATGGCTCAGGTTCGGGATAACTTTTTGAAAGTGACAGAACATAAAGGCGTGGAAAAGGCATTTGACCATTTGTTTTACTGGGTAAGAGAAAATAACGATCCGGAGGATCTGGAAGTATTTTTTAAATGCTTAAAACATTAAGAGATGACCGCGCAAAGTGCGGCGCAGGAGGAAAAGAAACATGGGGAAACTTTATGCAGTGGGTTTTGGCCCGGGCGGATACGAACATATGACACAAAAGGCGATCGATGTGATTAAAAATGCAGATATTGTAACAGGATATACAACTTATGTCGATATGCTAAAAAAATACTTTCCGGAGAAGGAATATGTATCCACTCCAATGACAAAAGAGATGGATCGGTGTCGTATGGCGGTGGAGCTTGCTGGCGAAGGAAAGACCGTTGCCATGGTAAGTTCCGGAGACAGCGGAATTTATGGCATGGCGGGAATTTTGCTGGAAATAAAAAACGAAATGAAATCCGATGTGGAAATTGAGACTGTCCCTGGAGTGACTGCGGCAAGCGCGGCAGCGTCGGTGTTGGGGGCGCCTTTGATGCATGATTTTACCGTGATCAGCTTAAGCGATCTGATGACGCCGTTTAATCGTATATTAAAGAGAGTCGATTGTGCAGGACAGGGAGATTTTATTGTCTGCCTGTATAATCCAAAGAGTAAAAAAAGAGCAGATTATGTGGAAAAGGCAGCGGATATTTTGATGATCTACCGTGATCCGGATACGCCGGCGGGCGTGGTGAGAAATGCGGGACGCGCCGACGAATCTTCCTATATCACCACGTTGGGAGAACTCAAAGAAGCGCCGATCGATATGTTTAGCATCGTGATCATCGGTAATTCCAACACCTATGTAAAAGACGGAAAAATGATCACGCCTCGGGGATATGAGGATAAATATGGTTTCAAGACAGAGTAGTAAAGACAAGTTGAAAGGAGTCTTTCGAGGATGAAACAATTGATCAGAATCGGTACAAGGAAGAGTCAGCTTGCGCTGGCTCAGACGGAAATCGTGAAAAATAAAATAATAGAAGCTTTTCCGGAAATTGAGGCGGAGATCGTAAAGATCGATACCAAAGGGGATCAGATTCTTGATAAATCCCTGACTTCTTTTGGAGGAAAAGGAGTGTTTACCGCGGAACTGGAGCAGGAATTGCTGTCCGGCGCCATTGATATTGCGGTACACAGCGCAAAGGATATGCCGATGGAGTTCCCGGAAGGACTGGGAATCGGAGCCTGCCTTGACCGCGCAGATGAAAGAGACGTGTTTGTGACGACCACGGGAAGCCGCCTTGCCGAGTTAAAGCCTGGCAGTATCGTGGGAACCAGTTCCCTTCGAAGAGAACTGCTGATTAAAGAGATCAACCCGGATGTGCAGATCCGAATGCTCAGGGGTAATGTACAAACCAGACTTCGCAAGCTTACGGAAGGACGCTACGACGGTATTATTCTGGCGGCAGCCGGAATTGAGCGGATGGATTATAAACATTTAGACGGGATCTTCTATGAGTATTTGGACAGTGATCTCTTCCTTCCGGCGGCCGGACAGGGAATTTTGGCGGTGGAGAGCAGAACAGATGATGAGAGGATCGCTCCGATCCTAAAAGAGATCAACAGCGTAAATGCTCAGATATTATTGTCTGCGGAGAGATCCTTTTTGCGCACGATTGGCGGAAGCTGTAATGCGCCTGCCGCAGGAATCTGTAAGATGAAAGACAACACATTATCCATGAATGCCATGTACGTTAAGGATGGAGTCCATGGAAAGAAAGCTCAAAAAAGTGTCTCTTTGAATCCGGAGGATAAGCCGGAAGAGCTTATGAAACGTGCGGCTGACCTTGGAGCGGAGATCGCGAGGGAAGTAAATAGGGGAAAGGTGTACCTGGTGGGCGCCGGTCCCGGGGATGAAGATCTCTTTACCAGAAAGGGACTTAAGCTGCTTCGGGAAGCGGATGTTGTCGTTTATGATAACCTGGCGTCCAGCTCCCTGTTAAATGAAGTAAAAAATGACGCAGAGCTGATTTATGCGGGCAAGCGTTCGTCCCATCATCATTTAAAACAATATGAGACCAACCAGCTTCTCATTGGTCTTGCGCTGGAAGGAAAAAATGTTGTCCGTCTAAAAGGAGGAGATCCTTATATCTTTGGAAGGGGCGGAGAAGAAGGCCAGGAATTAAGGGAGGCCGGCGTTGAGTTCGAAATCGTGCCGGGAATCTCTTCTTCCTATTCGGTTCCCGCTTACTGCGGCATTCCGGTAACCCACAGAGATTATGCGTCTTCCTTCCATGTGATCACCGGACACGAGGGAAATCATAAAAACGGAGAGACCGTTCTTGATTACAATACGCTCGCGAAGGAAGAGGGAACTTTGATCTTCCTTATGGGATTAAAGAATCTGCCAAATATTGTAGAGGCCCTGATCGCAGGAGGAAAGGATCCGGATACTCCGGTGGGAGTTCTCCAGGAGGGCACAACGGCAAAACAGCGGGTGGCAACGGGAACATTAAAAGATATCGTAGATATTGTGAAAAAAGAAGGGATTAAAACTCCTGCCATCACCGTGGTGGGAGAGGTCGTGGGACTTTCCGAGGTCCTTGACTGGTATGGACACAGACCGCTTTCCGGCAAGAGAGTGCTTGTCACCGGAAGCCCGTCCATGGTGGAACGGTTGTCTCCGATCTTAAAAGAAGAAGGCGCCGAGGCGATTTCCTTTAGTTTGATCCATACGGAAAATCTGTCTACGGAAGAGTTTGACCGTGCCATGGAAGAGATTAACAGCTATAACTGGGTGATTTTCACCAGCGCCAACGGCGTAGAATGCTTCTTTGATAAACTGAAAGCCTTAAGAAAGGATATCCGGGAGTTTGCCGGAATCCATTTTGCGGTGATCGGAGACGGCACCAGAAAAGCGCTGGAAGATCACGGCATTTACAGCGATTTTGTGCCGACTGCTTACTCTTCGGAGGGAATGGCAAAGACCATGATTCCTCTGATGAAGAAAGGGGACCGGGTGTTGATGCTGCGGGCCGAGGAAGCCAACAAGGTCTTGCCGGATGCCTTTACTAAGGCCGGAATCGATAACACCTGCATCTCACTTTATCATACCGTGACCGATATGAGAAAGGCAGATGAACTTTCCAGATTGATTAAGACCTGTGATTATATTACTTTTGCAAGTTCCAGTGCGGTAAAAGCATTTGTATCCATGGTGGACGATCTTACGGAAGTGACAGGAAAATATATAAGCATCGGGCCGGTAACCACAAGAACTGCCGAGAAGCTCGGACTTTCGGTTCACAGGACCGCAGTGACTTACACCGCAAGAGGCGTAGTGGAATGCATCATGCAGGATGCAGCCAGCGCAGATTGCGAATAAAAGGGATTTATGGCTATGAAAACACAAATCAAACGCTTTTTGCTTACCCTTGGATTTATGACCCGCATTCCGGTCAATGTAGATCTTGGGGAAATAAAAGAAGAAGATACCCACAAAGGATTTTTATATTATCCGGTGGTCGGACTGGTGATCGGCATTGTGGATATGGTGGTCTATCTCCTGGTCTCCCTCATTCTTCCGCCGTTTTTCGGTATTGTTTTTGCTATTTTGGCGAACTTTTGCGTCACAGGCGCTTTTCATCTGGACGGATTGTCGGATACTGCCGATGGGATTTATTCTGCGAGAACAAAGGAAAGAATGCTTGAGATCATGAAGGACAGCCGGATCGGCACCAACGGCGCCATCGCCATGTGTTTTGATCTCATCCTAAAAATAGCGGGACTTGCCTATCTTCCGGAGGAAGCGCTGCCGGTGCTTCTTTTGATGATGCCGGTTGCGGGAAAGATGGTGCAGGGCGCGGTTGTATATAAAGCAGTGTATCCAAGAGAAAAAGGAATCGGCATCTATGTGGGTACGGTGGACGGCCCTACGGTGATCGGCACGATTATCATTTCCCTTATATTTATGACGGCGGCATTTTCCTATTGGGGAGTGATTCTTTTTGCGGCGCTCTATCTTTTTGCCTTTCTTTTCCGGATATATATCACGGGAAAGATCGGAGGAATTACCGGAGATGTCATGGGAGCGTGCAGCGAGTTATCCGAAGTGCTGCTGGTGCTCGCCCTTTTAGTGATCACCAGATTTGCCGGATTTCCCACAGGGTTATTCGGGTTGTTGATGTAAAGAAGAAAGAGGAATAAAAGATGAAGCTTCAGGAAGCGATCGATAAAATCCGGCCTTTGGACCGGGAGGCTATGAAATATACCCATGAGAGATGGAATACCCTCGGAAAACCGCTCTACAGTTTAGGGCGTCTTGAGGAGATGGTGACTCAGTTTGCGGGAATTTACGGAGACAAAACTCCGCGTCTTGGGAAGAAGGCGGTCATTGTCATGGCGGCGGATAACGGCGTTGTGGCGGAAGGCGTCACCCAGACAGGGCAGGAAGTGACGAAGACGGTCACGGAAAATATGACAAAGCACAATGCGACCATCTGCATCATGTCATCCGTAAGTGGTGCGGATGTGTATCCGGTGGATGTGGGAATTGCGACCGACTGCGACAATCCGAAAGTGATCGCCAGAAAAGTAAAGTATGGCACGGATAATATGAGAAAAGGTCCCGCCATGAGCAAGGAAGAGGCGGTGCAGGCGATTGAAGTGGGAATTGAAATGGTAGAAATGCTGAAAGAAAAAGGCTATAATCTTTTGGCGACCGGCGAGATGGGAATCGGAAATACCACCACAAGCAGCGCCATTTGCGCGGTACTCCTTGACCAGTCCGTGGAAAAAGTGACGGGAAAGGGAGCAGGGCTTACCTCTAAGGATCTTCTTAACAAAATCGAAGTGATTAAGGAGAGTATAAAAATTAATCAGGTGGATCCGAAGGATCCTTTCGATGTGCTCTCAAAAGTGGGAGGTCTTGATATTGCCGGACTGGTGGGCTGCTACATCGGAGCGGCGGCTTGCAGGATCCCGATTTTTATCGATGGATTTATCTCTTCTGTGGCGGCTTTGCTGGCGGTGAGAATCGCGTCGGAATGTGATCCTTATCTTTTCCCTTCCCACTGTTCCAATGAGCCGGCGGGTAAAATGGTCCTTGATGCGCTTGGCAAACAGCCGTACATCCTGGCAAATATGTGCCTGGGAGAGGGGACAGGCGCAGTGATGGGATTTACCATAGCCGATTACGCCTTTAAGGCCTACTGGGAACTTCCAAGCTTTGAACAGACGAATTTTGGAACTTATGAAGAACTGGATTAGATACTTTTTGACCTTGATATCACTAGAAGCAGGAGAAAAAAGAAAATGTTAGATAGAATCGTTCATGTAAAACCCATGGATATTGAAAAGCGCAGCATGGAAATTATTACAGAGGAATTAAACGGCAGAACATGGCCTGATCCGGAATTTGCCATCGTAAAACGGTGCATCCATACTTCAGCGGATTTTGATTATGCGGATAATTTATGTTTTTCCCAGGATGCGGCCCGACTGGGGATGGAAGCGATCCAAAGGGGAGCGCATATTGTGACGGACACCAAAATGGCGTGGTCGGGAATCAATAAAAAGAAACTGGCGTCCTTTGGAGGAGAGGCACATTGCTTCATGTCCGATGAGGATGTGGCGGCAGAGGCAAAGGAAAAGGGTTGCACCAGAGCGGCAATCTGCATGGAGAGAGGAGCGGCGCTTCCCGGAGAAGTGATTTTCGCCATCGGAAATGCTCCGACGGCATTGATCCGTCTTTATGAGATGATCCAGGAAGGAAGAGTGAAACCGGCTCTGATCATCGGCGCGCCGGTTGGTTTTGTCAATGTTGTGGAATCCAAAGAACTGATCATGGAAGCAGGAGTGCCTTTTATCGTTCCAAAGGGAAGAAAGGGCGGAAGTAATATCGCGGCAACGATCTGCAACGCCATGTTGTATCAGTTATAAAAGTTAGCAAGATGAAAAGATTAAGAGAAGGGGTGTCCACCGGATCCTGCATGACCGGCGGCGCAGCGGCGTCCGCCATATGGCAGACAACGGGAAGCTGTCCGGCTGTGGTGGAAGTGGAGGCGCCCATTGGAAAAACCTTGTATCTGGATGTGATCCCCAGGGGAAATGGAAGCTGCGGAGTGATCAAGGACGCCGGAGATGATCCGGATGTGACCCACGGCAGCGAGATCATCACCCATGTGGAGATCAAAGAAGAACCGGGAGAGATTTTGTTCCGGGGAGGAGAGGGCATCGGTATAGTCACCCAGGAAGGGTTAAAGCAGCCGGTGGGAGACTGGGCGATCAACCCGGTTCCGAGACAGATGACCATAAAAGCGCTGCGAAAAATTATCGGAGAGAAAGGCGCAGTGGTGACGGTATGCGTGCCGGGAGGAAAAGAGCTGGCCAAAAAGACCTTTAACCCAAGATTGGGTATTGAAGGCGGAATCTCCATACTGGGAACCACCGGAATTGTGCGGCCCATGAGTGAAGAAGCGATGAAAGACTCTCTCTTAGTGGAGCTTGATATGTATGCCGCACAGGGGAACAAGTCTATTTTATTTGTTCTGGGAACCACCGGAGAAAATGCCCTAAAAGAAATTTTTGGTGAGTTTCGCTGCGTTTTGCAGGTGAGCAATTATATTGGCTTTATGATTGAAGAGGCAGTGGAGCGGGGCTTTTTAAATATCTTGATCGGAGGATTTGTCGGCAAACTGGTGAAGGTTGCTTCGGGAACGATGAATACCCACAGCCATGTGGCGGACGGAAGAATGGAGACCATATGCACCCACGCAGCATTGCATGGCGCTTCCACAGAAGTCGTCCGCAAGATCTATGAGAGCCTTACCACCAAAGCGGCGATGAAAACGGTGGAAGAAGAAGGACTTATGGCAATCTGGCCGGATATGGCGGAAAAAGCAGCCCAAAACTGCAAAAAAACCGCACATCAGATGGCGGAGGTGGGAATGATCTTCCTTGACAGCAATAACCGCCTCCTTGCGCAAAGCCGAAATGTGGATCAGGTTTTAAAAGAGGTTCTGAAAAATCCGCCGGAAAAATAAAAGGAGCATCATGAGTAAATTAACGATAGTAGGAATTGGACCGGGGACTAAGGGGTATTTTATGCCGGCGGCCCGGGATAAAATGCGGGCGGCCCACACTGTGATCGCAGCAAAAAGGATCCTTCCCATGCTGGAAGAATCTTGTCAGAAAACCGACGCGGTTTTTGCTCCCATGGGAAAGATAAAAGATACCTTTCTCCGGATCGACGCATTATTAAAAGAAAAGAAAGACGTAGTTCTCACCGTAAGCGGAGATCCGCTGATGTATAGCCTTTATAAAACGATCTTAAATGATCCGGTCAGCGCAGATTGGGAGATGGAAATTTTACCGGGGATCGGATCACTGCAAATGCTGGGGGCCGCTTTCGGGGAGACCATGGAAGACGCTTTGTTATTAAGCGTTCACGGAAGGAACAGAAGCGCCGGATCCATCGCCCTTAGTGTGACGGAAAATGAAAAAGTATTCTTTTTATGCAGCAAGGAGCAAGGCCCGGCATGGCTTAGTAAGATCATGCTGGAATATGGTTTAAAAGACGTCACCGTGTATGTGGGAGCCAATCTTTCTTACGAGGAAGAGCTGCTTGAGAGGGGGACGCCGGAAGAAATATCCAAAAAAGACTATCCGGCCCTTTGCGTAGCAATGATCAAAAATCCCCACCCGAAGAAGATCACCAGACCGTGCTTTTTGTCGGATGTTGATTTTGAGCGGGGAAAAACGCCGATGACAAAAGAAGAAATCCGGGTGCTGATCCTTCATAAGATGAAGATTCATCCGGAGGACGTGATCTGGGATATCGGAGCCGGTACGGGTTCTGTTTCCATAGAATGCGCAAGGCAGGCTCCGTTCGGGCAGGTTCACGCCGTGGAAAGAGACAAGGAAGCGGTGGAACTGATCAAAAAGAATAAAGAAAAATTTAAGACAGACCATTTGACAGTTTATGAAGGAAACGCTATGGAAAAGATCGGGGAGCTGCCTGTGCCGGATAAGGTATTTATCGGCGGCAGTAAGGGAGAGCTTTCACAGATCCTGGAAAAGATCGCATCCTTCCATCATAAAGTGCTGGTGGTGGTTTCCGCAGTCACACTGGAAACTATTTCAGAGGCAGAAGCGGCGATCCGTAAATATGACAAAGATTACGATGTGATCCAGGCAACGGTGGGAAGAGGAAGAAGGATTGGAAGTTACCATATTATGGATACCAACAATCCGGTGATGCTGTTTACGGCAATGATATAAGAAACGATGTGATAAGGGAGGAGAATATGGGGAAACAGGCATTAATGGTAGTGAGCTTTGGTACAAGTTACGATGTGGCGCTGCCAGCAATTGAAAATATCGAAAGAATTTGTAAAGAGGCATATCCGGATCATGATTTTTACCGCGCATGGACGTCGGGAATGATCATCAGAAAACTTGCCAGGACGAAAAATATCATCATTCACAACCCGGAAGAAGTGATGGAACATCTGGCTCGGGAAGGGTACGAAGAAGTATTGTGCCAGCCTACCCACATCATTAACGGTGTGGAAAATGACAAGATGATCTCCATGCTGATGAAGTTTCGTGATAAAATCCCAAGTATAAAAATCGGTTCTCCGCTGTTTACCGAGCAGCAGGACTACGAAAAGGTTTGTGAAATCGTAATGAAAGAACTGGGCGCACCCCTTGGGGAAGACGAAGCCTTTGTACTTATGGGGCACGGCACGGATCACCATGCCAACAGCGCATATTGTCAGTTTGAGAATACACTGCGCAATAACGGATATGAAAACGTCTATGTGGGAACCGTGGAAGGATTTCCGGATATCGATTATGTGATAGACCGCCTTAAGAAAAAAGGAGTGAAAAAGGCAACCTTAATGCCGTTGATGATCGTTGCCGGAGACCATGCAAGAAATGACCTGGCCGGAGAGGAAGAAGATTCCTGGAAATCCATCATGGAAAAAGAGGGATTTGAGACAAGCATTATCTTAAAAGGTCTTGGAGAAATTGACGCAATCGGGGATGTTCTCGTGGGACATTTGGGCGCTTAATAAAAAACTTAACGAGGAGAAACACTATGGCAGGAAAGTTATATGGAATCGGCGTCGGCCCGGGAGATCCGGAGCTTTTGACGCTGAAAGCAAAACGATTGATTGAGGAATGTGATATTGTGGCAGTTCCGGTAAAAAAAGTGGGCGAGTTCAGCGTTGCGCTAAACATCGCCAAAGGAGCAGTGGAGATTCCGGAAGAAAAAATCGTTGAAATTTTATTTACCATGGATAAAAATAAAGAAAAGAGAGAGGCTTGCCGTCAGGCGGCGGCAGAAGAAATCATGGAGTATCTGGATGCGGGGAAATCCATCGCCATGCTCGCTTTAGGGGATATTGGAATTTACAGTACCTATGCTTATGTTCACAAACGTCTGTTAAAAGCAGGCTATGACGTGGAAATGATATCAGGAATCCCGTCATTTTGCGCAGGCGCCAGCAAAGCGGGGATCTCTATCGTGGAAGGAAACGAAGGTTTTGGAGTCATCCCGTCTCTTAGAGGAATCGACCAGGTAGAAAAAGCGATGGGCATTTTTGATAACCTGGTGATTATGAAAGTGGGCAATCATGTGAAAGAAGTGTATGATCTTCTGGTGAAGGACGGCAAGGAAAATAACGCCGTGATCATCAGTAACGTGGGAATGGAAGGAGAATATGTCGGACCTCTGTTACCGGAAAGAGAGTACGGATATTTTACTACCATGATTATTAAAAACGAGTTATAAAATTTGTTAATAATGTTGTGCAGCGAAAGGAATGAAGATGAAGTACGATGTAATTGTGATCGCCGGAACTTCCGAGTCCAGGGAAGTGGTAAAGGAACAATTGAAACAGGGAAAAAAAATTCTTGCCAGTGTTGCCACAGAGCTTGGACGGGAAATACTGGAAGAATATGGAATCGATATTCATGTGGGAAGATTGGATGAAGAAGGATTTTGCAAACTATTAAAAGAAAATCCCTGCCGGCTTATCATTGACGCATCTCATCCTTTCGCTAAAATTGTGACAGAGACGGTGAAAAAGGCCGCAGAGCGGGAGAAAATCCCTTATGAACGATATGAGCGTCCGGAACAAAGCTATGATTACGATAAAATCTATTGGGCGGCGGACATTGAGGAAGCGATCGGGCAGTTAAATCATATCGAAGGCAATATCTTTCTTACCACGGGTGTAAACACCGCCGGGATTTATGCCAAAAAAGTGACCGATGCAAAAAAACGCCTTTATATCAGAGTATTGGACAACGCATCTTCCCGGGAAGGCTGCGCGGCGGCCGGTTATCCGGAGGATCATGTTTATGGGGAAATGCCTCCTTTTTCCGTGGAGGATAATTTGCGAATCCTGAAAGAGACCGACGCTAAGGTGATGGTCAGCAAAGACAGCGGGAAAAACGGAGGCGTGGATGTCAAAGTTAAGGCGTGCAAAGAAGCGGGAATCCCGATGATTTTAATCCGCCGGCCAAAAACAGTGGAAGTGCCGAGGGTCTTGTTTGCCGGAGCAAACAGCGGGTGCGGCAAAACAAGTATCACCTGCGGAGTGCTTCACGCGCTCACAAAGCGGGGAATAAAAATTCAATCCTATAAATGCGGGCCGGATTATATTGATCCGATGCTCCATGGACATATCACGGGAAGAGAATGCCGGAACTTAGACCCGTTTTTTTCCACAAAAGAAGATCTGGCTTACCTGATGGCAAAAGACAGCCGGGGAGCCCAGCTTTGCATTGTGGAAGGAGTTATGGGATATTATGACGGAATCGGAGTCTCCTCGGAGAAAAGCACTCACACGGTGTCCATGGCGACGCAGACTCCCGTCATCTTAATTGTCAATGTAAAGGGAATGTCCCACACAATGATACCGCTGATCAAAGGGCTGATCGAATACCAGAAAAATCCGGTGAAAGGAGTCATATTAAACCGATGCTCCAAAGGACTCTATGGTATGATGAAACCGGAGATTGAAAATGCTCTCGGCATTAAAGTCGTGGGTTATTTTCCTCAAAAAGAAGGGATTCATATCGGAAGCAGACATCTTGGTCTGATGACCGCAGCAGAGATCAGAAATCTTGACGAGGTGCTAAATCTCCTCGGAGAGACAGCGCAGGAAGGAATTGATCTTGACGCTGTCCTTGAAATTGCAGATAACGCAAGACCTTTGCAGGAAGCGCCGAAGCAGACCGTGCCGAAGGAAAAAAAGGCAAGGATCGCCGTGGCGGATGACAAAGCGTTTTGTTTTTATTATAAAGAAAACTTAGAAATTTTGGAACAACTGGGGGCGGAACTTGTTTCTTTTAGCCCGGTAAATGACCGGGAACTGCCGGAGGGAACCGATGGGATTTATCTGGGCGGCGGTTATCCGGAGACCTACCGAAAAGAATTGTCGGAAAATGAAACGATGCGCCGGTCCATAAAAGAAGCGGTGGGTCGCGGCGTTCCCATGATCGCAGAGTGCGGCGGGTTCATGTATGCGGCGGATCATCTGGTGGAGACGGACAAAAGCCAGGCGCCGATGCTTGGATTAATTCCGACGGACGTGCAAATGACCAAAAAGCTGTCCATGGAATTTGGTTATGTGACCATGGAAACCATGGAAGATACTCCGTTTTTTAAAAAAGGGATGAAAGTGAGAGTTCATGAATTTCACTATTCTAAGGCAGACAAAAGAGGACAAGCCTGCGTCATGACCAAGCAGACCGGGAGACAGTGGAAGGGCCTCTATGTTCAGGGAAATGTGCTTGCCGGATATCCGCATTTTTATTTCCATAATTGTAAGGAAATCGCCGAAAATTTCGTGAATCTGGCGGCAAAAATACATTCAAACGATACAGCAAAGTAATTCTTGATCATTCTTTTACTACGACGAAGATAAAGGGAATCATAAGAATACGAAAGAGGGGAAATCAATGAAATTAGTTGGAGCGATCGCAGTGGGATTTATTCTGGATCTGATTTTGGGAGATCCAAGATGGGGACTTGTTCATCCGGTTGTGATCATTGGTTGGTTCATTACGGCAATCAAGGAAAGAATCTGGCGCCTTTTGTACGGATGCAGTTATAAGGCGATGCGTAAAAAAAGGAGAAAGGGTATCTTAAAACGGCGGCCCCTGGCAGAAAAGATCTGCGGTTTTGTGCTGGCCTTTTTGATCGTACCGGGAACCTATATCGTAACCTGGCAGATTTTAAATTTTGCGGGAATGATCCATCCGGTGGTAAGATTTGTGGTGGAAGCCTATTTGATCTATAAGATTCTTGCAACAAAGAGCCTGAAAAAAGAATCTATGAAAGTGTATCACAAATTAAAAGAAGGAGACCTGGCGGGAGCGAGAAAGGAGCTTTCCTATCTGGTGGGAAGGGATACCGCAGAGCTTGACGAGAGCGAAGTGGCAAAAGCCGATGTGGAGACCATCGCCGAAAATACGGCGGACGGAGTGATCGCGCCGATGCTTTACATCGCCATCGGAGGAATCCCTCTTGGTATGACTTACAAGGCGGTCAACACTTTGGATTCCATGGTCGGATACCGCAGTGATGAATTTAGACATATCGGTTTCATCTCTGCAAAACTGGATGATGTTTTTAACTACATTCCTGCAAGACTGGCAGCGGGGCTCATGATCCTGGCAAGCCGGATCCTCCGCCTGAATGATAAAGAGGCGGTTCGCATATTTAAAAGAGACCGTTATAATCATTTAAGCCCAAACAGCGCACAGACGGAATCGGTAGTGGCGGGGGCTCTTGGCATCCAGTTGGGCGGAACCCACACATACTTTGGAAAACCGGTGGAAAAGCCTACCATCGGAGATGATGTAAGGGCGGTATCCTACGAGGATATTAAAACGACCAACCGGATATTGTATGTCAGCGCAGCGCTTAATCTAGTGGTGTGCCTGCTTATCGCAGCGCTGATTCATATAGTGATTTTCTGATAATTTTGAGGAAACAAGATGAAAAAAGATTCTCATGGTGGAAATATATATAAAAAAGCAAAAGAATTGGGGTTAAAAGAAGATGAGCTGCTGGATTATTCCGCAAACATCAGCCCACTGGGGATCCCGGTTCATATTAAGGAGGCAATGATTCAGGCCATCTCCGGAACCATCCATTATCCGGATCCGGAGTGCAGTGATCTAAAGGAAGCCATTGCCAGAAACGACGGACTGGAAAAAGAGTGGATTGCCTGCGGAAATGGCGGAGCGGATATGCTCTACCGCCTTGCCTTTGGACTAAAACCGGAGAAAGTACTTTTGCCAGTGCCGGCTTTCGTGGAATATGAGGAAGCGCTCCAGGCAGTGGGCAGTGAGATGGAGTATTATTACATGGAAAAGGATTTCCGGATTAAGAGGGATATCCTGGATCAGATCACGGAAGAAATCGACCTGATCATACTCTGTAATCCCAATAATCCCACGGGGCTTTTGACAGAGAGAACGCTTATTTTTGATATTCTAAAAAAGGCAAAAGAAGTAAAAGCGAACCTTCTTCTGGACGAATGCTTTTTGGAGATCTGTGTAAAAGAGCAGGAATATACCCTAAAGCCCTTCGTGGAAAAATACGATAATCTGATGATTTTAAAATCTTTTACGAAACTTTACGCCATCCCGGGAGTTCGGCTCGGATATCTGATCAGCAGCAATGAGGATATCATTGAAAGAGTCAACCGGGCCGGACAGGCGTGGTCCGTAAGCCACATTGCACAGTGCGCCGGCATTGCGGCGTTAAGCGAAAAAACCTACAAACAAAAAGTAATAAAAATTGTGGAAGAAGAGAGACAATTCCTGTGCGAGGCGCTAAAGAGCCTGCCGATCCACCTCTATGAAGGGCAGGCCAATTTTCTGTTCTTCCGGGCTCCGGGAGTGACAGACCTTGATAAGCGGATGGAGAAAAAGGGAATTATGATCCGCAATTGCAGCAACTATGTAAACCTGGGAAAGGATTATTGGAGAACTGCGGTAAAAGGCAGGGAAGATAACATGAGGTTTGTGCAGGCAATTCGCGAAGTATTTGCAGCCAATGACAATACCGACGCAGGGGATATCGAAAAATAGTACATCAAGAAATGGGGAAAAATATGGCAAAAGCAATTATGGTCCAGGGGACAATGTCCAATTCTGGAAAAACATTCGTCACAGCGGGATTATGCCGTGTGTTTAAACAAGATGGGTATAAGGTGGCGCCATTTAAATCTCAGAATATGGCGCTAAATTCCTATATCACAGAAGAAGGGCTGGAGATCGGGCGAGCGCAGGCAATGCAGGCGGAGGCCGCCATGATACCTCCGACACACTGGATGAATCCGATCTTGCTAAAACCTACCAGCAATATGGGATCCCAGGTCATCGTAAACGGAGAGGTTTATGATAACCTAAGCGCCCAGGAATACTATAAAATGAAAGACAACCTGGCTCCGGAGGTGAAAAAAGCCTTTGATCATCTTGCCGCCGAAAATGACATTATCGTCATTGAAGGAGCGGGCTCTCCGGCGGAAATTAATCTGGCGGAGAATGATATCGTAAATATGGGGATGGCAAAAATGGCCGACGCCCCGGTTATCCTGGTGGCGGACATTGACCGCGGCGGAGTCTTTGCCAGCGCCTATGGAACGGTGAAACTTCTTCCGAAGGAAGATCAGGACCGGTTCTGCGGTATTGTGATCAATAAGTTTCGGGGAGACGCAGAGATTTTAAGGCCGGGACTTAAAATGCTGGAAGATCTGACAGATAAGCCGGTTTTGGGCGTTTTGCCGCTGGAAAAAATTGATGTGGACGACGAAGACAGTCTTTCAGACCGTTTAAATCAGCGAACCATCACGGAAGGGATTGACGTGGCGGTGATCCGCCTGCCTCATATTTCCAATTTTACGGACTTTAGCGTCTTTGAATTGATCGACGGCGTTTCTTTACGTTATGTCGCCGACAAGAGGGAGCTGGGAGATCCGGATTTAATCTTGCTGCCGGGAACGAAAAATACCATGGCGGATATGGAATGGCTTATTGAAAGCGGTTTGGAAGGAAAATTGATCCGCGCGGCAAAAACCACCCGCATCATTGGAATCTGCGGCGGATTTCAGCTTCTTGGAAAGGAACTCCACGACCCGGACGGCGTAGAGCACGGCGGAGATATGCGGGGACTGGGATTACTGGATATCTCCACAGTATTTCAGGGAGGAAAGACGAGAACCAGAATACAGGGCAATATCCGCGAGGATAAAAATCTTTACCATCTGGAAAACAGAACGGTAGAAGGTTACGAGATCCATATGGGAGCCACCACCAATCTGGGAGAGGCCGTTCCGATGATTGACCTTAAGGACGGAAGGATCGACGCATACATGACAAAGGACGGCAGAATCTGGGGAAGCTATCTCCATGGGATTTTTGACAATGAAGAGTTGCTGTTTGGCCTTGTCCATGATGTGATGCGGGAAAAAGGGATTCATCCCGGAGAAAATCATTTGAGCGTGGCGGAATATAAAGAAATCCAATATAATAAGCTGGCGGATTTGATCCGAAATCACCTGGATATGGAAAAAATATACCAGATACTTTTCGGAGCCAATGAAAAGGAAAAACAAGAAACGGACCTCGGATGCGGCGGCATGAAAGACGATGAGAGAGGCAAAGGTCTGATCCACATTTACTGCGGCGACGGCAAAGGAAAGACCACCTGTTCCATGGGGTTAATCCTGCGGGCGGCAGGCAGCGGGAAAAAAGTGCTCCTTCACCAGTTCTTAAAAAATAATAAATCCAGCGAAAGAAAATATATAGAGCAGCTTCCGGAGGTTACGGTGGTTCCCGGAAAGGAACTGGCGAAGTTCACCTTCCGGATGACTAAGGAAGAACTTGACAAGGTGACCGAAGAAAACGACGCTATGTTTGAAAAGCTTACGGAGATGGTGAAGGATTATGATATGCTCGTCCTCGATGAAAGCGTATACGCCATGGCCAATAAAACTTTGACAGAGGAAAAAGTAATAGAATTTTTGAAAAAGAAACCGCGGCATCTTGAAGTGGTGCTTACCGGAAGGAACCCTTCCGAAGAATTAAAAAAGCTGGCGGATTATATTTCCGAAATTCACAAAGTAAAACATCCCTTTGACCAGGGGATAAGCTCACGTTTAGGAATAGAAAAATAATATGGCATATTTTCCGATTTTTACTGACATATCACAAAAAAGGTGTATTATAGTCGGAGGGGGAAAGGTAGCTCTTCGAAAAATAGAAACTCTTCTAAAATACGACGCCGATATTGTAGTAGTGGCAAAAAATATCTGTGAAGAGATCGCAAATATTTTACCGAAAGAATCCCTCCATATAAGGCAGGCACGCAAAGAAGATCTTGCGGGCGGGATGATGGTCATAGCGGCCACCAGCAGCCGGGAAGTGAACCATCAGGTTTATGAGTGGTGCCGGGAGCTTAATATTTTGGTAAATGTGATCGACGCGCCGGAGGAATGTACTTTTTTATTCCCTTCGGTGGTAAAGAGAGGGGATATCAGCATCGGGATTAATACCGCGGGGAAAAGTCCGATCATCTCCAAACAGATTCGAAAAAATATCGAGGAAGCGGTGCCGGATTATTTCGAGCAGATCGCAGATCAGCTCGGGGAAGTGCGCCGTTATGTAAAAGAACATATTCCCGAAGAAAAAGACAGAAGAAGAATTTTGAAAAACACGGCGGCCAGGGCATTTTCCCTGGGAAGAATTTTAACAAAAGAAGAGCTTTCACAAGAACTAAAAGAATGATGGGAAGCAGCATATATGGTACAACTGGTAGAAGACCGTCTTGACATCGATACCTATCTGGAACTTCGAGGGGCAGTTCATTTTCACACGCTGACAAGAGATCAGGCAAAAAGAGCGCTGGAAAACAGCCTTTATGTTCTGACCGCATTTAAAGACGGAAAGGCGGTGGGAATGGGGAGGATCGTCGGGGACGGAGCAGTCATCTGTTACATCCAGGACCTGATCATCCGGCCCGAAGTTCAGGGAGAGGGAATCGGAGGAATGATTTTAGAAACTCTGAAACAATTTGTCATCAATCTCGGTTATGAGGGCACCACAATGATGTTTGATCTGATGTGCGCCAAAGGCCGGGAAAGATTCTATGAAAAACATGGCTTTATATCCCGGCCGACGGATAGCCTGGGGCCAGGGATGATACAGTATTTAAAATGTTAGAAATTGCTTGGGATGCAGGCAAATGGTCACGGTAACAGTGACAAAGGAGGGTATTAAAATGATCAGAAGAAGAAGATTAAGAGCAAGTGAAAACTTAAGAGCGCTGGTAAGGGAAACATCCTTAAGTGTTTCCGACCTGATTTATCCGGTGTTTGTGATTGAGGGAAACGATATAAAAAATCCGATCGATTCCATGCCGGGAATTTATCAATATTCCATCGACAGATTGGGTGAAGAATTAGATCGAATCAGAGAGGCAGGCATTAAGGGAATCCTGTTATTTGGAATACCGGCCCATAAAGACGAATGCGGTTCCGAGGCATACAACGAACACGGTATTATCCAGGAAGCCATCCGCTATATCAAAAAAGTATTTCCAGAGCTGGTTGTCATAGCAGATATCTGCCTGTGCGAATATACTTCCCATGGACACTGCGGACTGATCAAAGACGGAATCATCTTAAATGACGAGACTTTGCCTCTCCTTGCCAAAACCGCAGTAACCTGCGCGCAGGCCGGCGCAGATATGGTGGCGCCATCCAACATGATGGACGGACACGTTGCCGCCATTCGTGAAGCCTTAGATGAAGCGGGACTTACAAACATTCCGATCATGGCATACAGTGCGAAAATGGCGTCCGGCTACTATGGCCCATTCCGTGATGCGGCTCACTCCGCACCAGGATTTGGCGACAGAAAGACTTACCAGATGGATTACCACAATGCAAGAGAAGCGATGCGCGATATCATCGATGACATTGAGGAAGGCGCAGATATCATCATCGTAAAACCTGCTCTTGCGTTCCTGGATATTTTAAAAACTGCATCCATGGAAACCAATATGCCCCTTTGCGCATACAACGTAAGCGGAGAATATTCCATGGTGAAGGCAGCGGCCGCAAATGGCTGGATCGATGAGAAAAAAATCGTCATGGAAAACATGATCGGTATGAAGCGCGCCGGAGCGCATATGATCATAACGTATCACGCTTTAGACGTGGCAAAGTGGTTATAGAA
>CAZKQV010000017.1:0-58961 GCA_964555015.1 uncultured Eubacterium sp.
TTAATGGCTTTACGATCACCCTGGCCGATGGTACGGTACTGAGCTGACATATCCCATTCAAAAGTGAAATGCTTGGCATAATTATTAAGTTACGGCAACAGTAAATGGAATAAAGTGTAAATGTGACTGTAGAAGACCCGGAATGTTTTCCGAGCGAAAAATTAAAAATAGGGAACGTAACAATTAATAAAACTATGATTTTTAGCATGAAGCGCTGCTCCATAGATGTTACTCATCTATCTTGCAGCGCTTCTTTGTGCATTTTGCTCGGCGTTAAAAAAATCCTTCAGAGCTTTTAGAGCGCTGATTTTTTGCGTCCTCTGGGCTTACTTATCTCAATCTTTAATATTGGAGCATTTCCTGAAATGCTTTTACGGCGAATCGGTCGGTCATTCCGGAAATAAAGTCCAAAATGGCCTGTATGTATTGGGATTCGTCGTCAAGGCTTCCGTATATTTTTGTGTTTTGATATTTTGAGGCGGCTTCTAAAAGCAAAGGAGCCTGGATGCATTCCGGTTCACAATATTTGGCGAGCCATTTTTCGAAAGAGCCGAATAATAAAGGACAGTATTTTTTGTTTGCTTCCAGGGAAGACCAAATGTTTTTCTCATCATATGACTGATGGAGGGCGGTGAAAAGTTGGGTGAGAACCAGTTCGGAATATAATTCAAAAGGTTTTAAGCGTTTATGTTTATAAATGTGTTCGATATTGAAATCCCGAATGGCGTTCATCTGCTGATAAAAATTGGAGCTTAGGCAAATTCCTCTGTCCGGATCGCTGTTTTTACAAATATCAATGATGAGATTGTGCATGATCACCGTCGTGTTGATGGCTTTTTCATCATTGGCCCGGGCCATTTCCACTAACTGATCCCGTTCGTCTTTTTCAAGAAATCCCAACTGGATGGCGTCTTCGATATCCCTTCCGATGTAGGCGATTTTATCGGCGATCTTTACTACGCAGCCTTCCCATGTGGCGGGCTGGTACTGGTTTGGGGATTGAAAATCAGATAAAGAAAAGAGTTCCCTTCTCGGAATCAGTCCGTTTTGGTCTACCTCTCCGCAGTGGGAGATGATGCCGTCCCTCACGGCGTAGGTCAGATTGAGATTGCGGTGTATGTTATAATTGTCTTCTAAGAGTTCCACGTCGTCGACAAAATGAAGACCATTTTGTTCATGCCAGAAATTTTTTTTTAAGTATTGCCAGCTCAGTTTTCGGATGATCACTTCGCCGCGGTGGCCGAAGGGTGCGTGACCCAAGTCGTGTCCGATGGCGATCGCCTTGGTCAGCTCGTCGTTCAGACCCAAATATTTTGCGATGGTGCCGCTTACGGATTCCACGTGCGCTACGTGTTCCATCCGGGTACAGATATGGTCATTTTCAATGTTATAAAAAACCTGTGTTTTATGTTTTAATCTGCGGTATGCATTCGAATGAATAATTCGGGTATAATCTCTGGAGAAGGGACTTCGAATTTCATCGGCTCTTTGGTATAATTCAGAAGGCCGTCTGATCAGCTCTTCCCAGAAAGGATGAGAGGGAGAGGTCTGTACGGCAGAAAATTTTTTGATTTCTATAAAAAACACCTCCTTTGAGAAAAAATGGTCTCTTCATGTTTTATGCTTTTTTTGTGGTTTATGGATTTTCTTCATTTTCATATCAAATCGGTGATTTGTCAAGGAAATCCTCGTTTCTAATAAAGATTGAAAAATCGACACTTTTATGCTACCATAAGTACATCGAATTTATTTAGGACGGAGGATTCTATTTCTATGAATATCGTTAATGTTACAAGTGAAAATTATAAAGAAGAAGTATTAAACTCTGATAAAAAGGTATTGATTGATTTTTGGGCGTCCTGGTGCGGTCCGTGCCGTATGCTTTCACCGATTGTAGACGAAGTGGCAGAGGAATGCGACGACGTGAAGGTGTGCAAGGTAAACGTGGACGAGGAGCCGGACTTAGCCTCCACTTTTCGGGTGATGAGCATTCCGATGCTTGTTGTCATCGATAAAGGTGAGGTGGTCAATCGGTCAATTGGCTACATTGAAAAAGATCAGGTTATGCAATTGATTCAATAGTATGGGGATTCGTGTCTATATTGCCGGTATCTTCACTATGGATGACCCTCTTATTCATCCGGAGTGGAAGGATGTTTTGGAAGCCGGAAGATGGGAAAGGCTTTCCTCTTTTTGTATGGAGGATGATCGCAAAAGAGGGGCTCTGGCCGGATTTCTTTTGCGGTATGCCATGAAGGAAGAAGGATATAGTTTTAAGCGATCTCTTCCTGTGAAGATTTCACATGGCAAACCTTTCATGGATGGAATTTATTTTAATATCTCCCATTCCGGCGGCTATTCGATGTGCGCAGTTTCTGATTATGAAGTGGGATGTGATATCGAAAGAATCCGGCAGGTCCATCCGGGGATTGTCCGCAGATATTTTTCGAAAGAGGAGCAAAATCTGCTGATGGCAGCGGAGAAAACGAGGGTGCGGGAGCTTTATTTTACTCGTTTGTGGACCCTGCGGGAAGCCTATGCCAAAAAAAACGGGCGGGGGCTTTCTGGGATGCTTTCCGGTCTCTCATTTCAAATCGAAACCAATATACGGGGTTTTTTGCATGAGGAGCCTCTTAAGGAATTGTTTTGGTCCGATCAAATGGAAGATTATATCGTGAGTGTTTGCGGACAGGAGCCGGTGGGGAGGATCGATTTTCCGGACATGAAACAAATTATGGATTGGAGTTAACGTGGAAAGTTCAAAGATAAGTGCCATGATGAATGGCAAGACATTAGAAAAAAATAATATTATTAAGATGTATAATATGGTACAGAATGCATCGGATGTGGAAGAAAAAAAGAATGTGAAAAAGCATTCCGTTCTTTTTGTGGGTCAGCTTCCGCTCATAGAGCAGACGGTGGATTTAGAGCAGACCCGCCGCATCCTGAACGCTTCCATGCCATATGATGAGGTGGAGGACGTTTTGACGCAGCTTTTGGAGGCTCTCACCACCCAGAAACTTTTGCTCGAGAAAGACGGTACATACAAGGTAAATATGCAGTACGAAAAAACCATCATAAAGGCGAGAAAAATCGCCAGGGCTTATCAGCTTGAGCAGGAGAAAAAGGACGAGGCGGACGTCAAACGTGCGAAAAAAATGTACCAAAGGGGAACAAAGCTTTACAATGCGGGAAGCTACGAAGAAGCTCTCCAGTGCTTTTTTAATGCGGCTGAGGCGGCGGACTACCGTATGGCCTATTACAGCATAGGAACGATGTATTATCAGGGAAGAGGAGTCAAAAAATCTAGCAAAGAAGCCCTCACTTACGTGAGAAAAGCTCTCGTTTTGGGACTTGCCATTGCAAAACCACTGGAAGAAGAAATACTTGCGGATATGAACGCATAAGAGATGGAAGGATATTTGGAGATTAACATGAAAAAACTAGACCATTTGAATCGCGTATTACTCAAGTTGAGCGGAGAAGCGCTGGCCGGGGATAAAAAAACCGGATTTGATGAAGAGACAGTTTTGGAAGTTGCCAGACAGGTAAAAAAAGTTGTAGATTCCGGAGTACAGGTCGCCATTGTCATTGGTGGCGGTAATTTCTGGAGAGGAAGAACCAGCGACAATATGGACCGCACCAAGGCAGATCAGATTGGAATGCTTGCCACGGTGATGAATTGCATCTATGTAGCGGATATGTTCCGCCATGTGGGACTGGCGACCAAGGTTTATACTCCGTTTGTCTGCGGCGCTTTTTCCGAGCTGTTTTCCAGGGACGACGCCGTAAAAGAACTGGAAAAAGGAACCGTAACTTTCTTTGCGGGAGGGACCGGACATCCTTATTTCTCTACGGATACGGCAACTGCTCTTCGGGCGATTGAGATCGAGGCGGACGCTATTTTACTGGCCAAAGCCATCGACGGAGTTTACGACAGTGATCCAAAACTGAATCCGGATGCGAAAAAGTACGATCAGATCAGTTTAGATGAGGTACTTGCCGACAAGCTTCGTGTGATCGATCTAACGGCAACCATCATGTGTCTGGAAAATAAAATGCCGCTTGTTATTTTCGGGTTAAATGAAAAAGACAGCATTGTCAATACCATGAGCGGTAAGTTCAACGGAACTTATGTAACGGTTGACAAGGAAGAACCCGTGTTGTAAATTATACCTAAGAAAGTAAGCCGAGGGAAGATCGCTTTAAGGTAAGGGACAGCAGGCTTTCATATATCATTATATATAAGAAAATTGGGAGGATAGGTAATGATAATAGATAAATACGAACAGAAAATGCAAAAGTCCATCGATAATTTAGAGAGAGAATATAACGGTATCCGTGCAGGAAGAGCGAATCCTCATGTTCTTGATAAGATCAAAGTGGACTATTATGGAACCCCTACTCCGCTTCAGCAGGTGGGCAATATCACGGTTCCGGAACCTAGAATGCTCTGTATCCAGCCATGGGAGCATTCTTTGATCAAACCGATCGAAAAGGCGATCCAGGTATCCGATATCGGAATCCATCCGTCCAACGACGGCAAGGTGATCCGTCTTGTTTTCCCGGAACTTACGGAGGAACATAGAAAGGATCTTGTTAAGGATGTAAAGAAAAAAGCAGAAGCAGCCAAGGTTGCGATCCGCAACATCCGAAGAGATGCCAATGACGGTTTGAAAAAGGCTTTGAAGGCAAGCGAGATTACAGAAGACGAACAAAAAGATCTGCAAACAAAGGTGCAGAAAATGACAGATAAATTTATTAAAGTTGTTGATGAACTGATGGATACAAAGTCCAACGAAATTCTTACTGTTTAAACAGATCATAGAGTGATATTTACAGTCCAACAGCCGGTTTGACTGGCCGTTGGGCTTTTTTGTGATAGATTTATGAGATAAGGGATGGAGATTACGATGGAAAAAATAATAGATGGCGTCAGCTATGAGGTGCCAAACCATGTGGCGATTATTTTAGACGGTAATGGCAGATGGGCAAAAAAGCGTTTGATGCCCAGAACCGTGGGACATACTCAAGGAGCAAAGGTGGTAGAACAAATCAGCGAAGACGCCTGGGATCTGGGAATAAAGTATCTTACCGTTTACGCTTTTTCTACGGAAAACTGGAAGCGTCCGGAGGGAGAAGTAAAGACGTTGATGAAACTGCTTCGCAAGTATCTCAAGGATTATCTGAATAAAGTAAAAACCAATAACATGAGATTTCGCGTGATCGGGGAGAGAAGCCGTCTGGATGAAGATATCCGCAAGACCATTCTGGAACTGGAAGAAAAATCCGCCAACAATACCGGTTTGAACTTTACCATCGCGCTAAACTACGGAAGCCGCGACGAGATCATCCGGGCTGCGAAGGCCATGATCAGGGACGTGGAAGAAAAGAAGATTTCCCGGGAGGAGATTGACGAAGAACTGTTATCTTCCTATCTGGACACCAGAGATCTGCCGGATCCGGACTTAATGATCCGGACCAGCGGAGAGCAGAGACTGTCTAACTGGATGCTTTGGCAGCTTGCCTACGCGGAATTTTATTTTACCGATGTTTTATGGCCGGATTTTGATAAGGAGGAATTAATGAACGCCATAAAATACTATAATACTAGAGAGAGAAGATATGGCGGAGTTTAAATCTGCCGACAGGAGGAATTTATGTTCAAAGAAAGATTGATCAGCGGGATTATTCTTGTGATCATCGCTGTGGTCACTTTGTATTTGGGAGGATTCCCCACATGGATCGTGACGATGGGGATTTCATTGATCGGCGTTTATGAACTGATGAGCGTGATCAAAAGGGAAAAATCTGCGCTGGCTGTGATTATTTATACCGGAAGTATCTTATACTATATTTTGATTCTGATGAGCCTTGAACAGTATATTCTGCCGCTGCTTTTATTTGTGCTCATGCTTTTATTTGCAGTGTATGTATTTACCTTTCCCAAATATGTTTTTGGGGATGTGGCGATTTCCTTTTTCGGACTTTGCTATGTGACGGTGATGCTTTCTTGTATCTATCAGATCCGTATCTTACAGGATGGAGCTTATATTATAGTTCTGGTGTTCTTGAGCGCCTGGGGAAATGATACGCTGGCATATTGTGCGGGGAGATTATTTGGAAAACATAAGATGTCGCCGGTGTTAAGTCCGAAAAAGACCATAGAAGGAGCTGTGGGAGGCGTTGTGGGAGCCGGTATCCTCGGAGGCTTGTACTCTCTTTTTGCCAAAAGATATATCATGGTAAGCTACAACATCGCCGCAGCGTTTGTGGCAGTTTGCGTGATCGGCGCATTGATCAGTATCGTGGGAGATCTTGGTGCGTCGGCGATCAAAAGAAATTACGATATCAAAGATTACAGTAATCTGATTCCGGGTCATGGCGGTATTTTGGATCGTTTTGACAGTATCATATTTACCGCACCCGTAATTTACTATGTATTGACAATGGTGGTAGGATTAAAATGAAAAAAATAGCAATTCTTGGCTCCACAGGGTCCATTGGAACGCAGACGTTAGAAGTGGTGAGAGAACACCCGGACGAATTGTGTGTCACAGCTCTGGCAGCCGGGCATAATAAAGAAAAATTAAAAGAACAGATCAAAGAGTTTCATCCGGCTGTGGTAAGCCTTTCGGAGGAACAAAAAGCAAAAGAGTTAAGAGAAGAACTTTCCGGAGAACCTGTGGAGGTTCTTTGGGGAAAAGAGGGACTCCTGGCCGTGGCGGCGGAGCCTTCCTCGGATATTTTGGTCACTGCCGTAGTGGGTATGATGGGAATCCTGCCGACCATGGAAGCCATCCGGTGCGGTAAGGATATCGCCTTAGCCAATAAAGAAACCTTGGTGACGGCGGGACACCTGATCATTCCCCTTGCCAGGGAGTGCGGCGTGAAAATACTTCCCGTTGACAGCGAGCATTCGGCGATTTTTCAGTGCCTCCAGGGAGCGGGGAGGCAAGAGGTGGATTCCATATTGCTGACTGCTTCCGGCGGACCCTTCCGCGGCAGGGACAGGGAATTTTTGCGCACGGTGAAACTGGAAGACGCCCTAAAGCATCCGAATTGGTCCATGGGTGCAAAAATCACCATTGATTCTTCCACTATGGTAAATAAAGGTTTGGAAGTGATGGAGGCCCATTGGCTTTTTGATGTGGATTATGAGAAAATTCAGGTAGTGGTGCAGCCGCAGAGTTTGATTCATTCCATGGTGCAGTTTATTGACGGGGCGATTCTCGCCCAACTTGGCACGCCGGATATGAAGGTTCCGATTGAATATGCGCTCTTTTATCCGGAAAGAAGAGGTTTAAAAGGAGAGCGGCTTGATTTTTCAAAGATTTCCAGTATAACCTTTGAAAAACCGGATTATGATGTATTTCGGGGGCTGTCCATGGCGATTTTAGCGGGAAAGACCGGCGGAAGTATGCCGACCGTATTTAACGCCGCCAACGAAAAGGCAGTCGCAATGTTCTTAAAGAAAGAGATTTCTTATATGGATATCGAAAAAATCATAGACCGTTGTATGCAGGAGCATACTCTGATTGACCATCCATCCCTGGAAGATATTCTTGAGACAGAACAGTGGGTATACCGTCTGACAGAAGAAAAGGCAGGAGATTGGAAAGGAATGATTTATTCATGCTAAAAATTATTATCGCAATTATCATATTCAGCGCGATTGTGCTTTTTCATGAGCTGGGACATTTTCTCCTGGCAAAGAAAAACGGCGTCTGCGTGGAGGAATTTGCCATAGGGATCGGCCCTACCATTGTGGGGATCCAAAAGGGAGAAACCAAGTATTCCATCAAATGTCTTCCCTTTGGAGGATGCTGTATGATGCTTGGGGAAGACGGAGACAGTAAAGATCCGAGGGCTTTTGGAAGCAAATCAGCTCTGGCGAGATTCTGGGTGATTTTTGCCGGCCCCTTCTTTAATTTTATCCTTGCATTTTTCATCGCCATTTTCGTCATTGGGATCGGAGGCGCCGATCCGGCGGTGATCGGGCTGGTGGAAGACGGAAGCGCCGCAAAGGAAGCCGGGCTGATGGCCGGAGACCAGATCGTAAAACTGAACGGTTCGCGAATTTATAATTTCCGTGAGATCAGTTTATTTAATTTTACGGAAACCAAGGATCCGGCGGTGGAAGTGACTTATCGAAGAGATGGAGAGCTTCATACCGCACAGGTGGTCCGAAAAAAGACGGAGAGCGGATCCTACGCCTTTGGTGTTGGCATGACGCAGGATACCTCTCAAAATATTTTCGGAATTTTGAAATATAGCATTCTGGAAGTGCGTTATCAGATAAAATCCACCTTCCTAAGCCTAAAGTATCTGGTATCCGGAAGGGCGTCCATCAACGATATGTCCGGCCCGGTGGGAATTGTCAACATGATCGGCAACACTTACGAACAATCGGTGACTTACGGACTGAAAGCCGTTTTGGTCAATATGCTTTCCTTTTGCATCATGTTAAGCGCAAACTTGGGAGTGATGAACCTGCTTCCGATCCCTGCGCTGGATGGAGGAAGGCTGGTGTTCATCCTTTTGGAGATGATCCGGAGAAAAAAGATTTCACCGGAAAAGGAAGGACTTGTTCACTTTGCCGGACTGGTGGTGCTGCTTGCTTTTATGATCTTTATCATGGCAAATGACATCAGAAATATATTTTTTATTTAATGTAAAATCAATACTTTAAGATTAAAACTTTGATTACAGGAGGTGCTTGTGATTCCTATGGGAAAATAAAAATCAGGGCATCTCCTATATGCATTTAGGAGGAAAAATCATGTATCGTTCTCATACTAAAGTGGTAGATATCGGGGGAGTAAAAATCGGCGGCGGATTGCCGGTGCGGATTCAATCTATGACCAATACCAAGACAGAGGATGTGGAAGCAACGGTCCGCCAGATTTTAGAGCTGGAAGCGGCAGGCTGTGAGATCATCCGTTCTACCGTGCCGACCATCGAGGCGGCAGAGGCTATAAAGGAAATAAAAAAACGCATCCATATTCCGTTGGTGGCAGACATCCATTTTGACTACCGGATGGCCATTGCAGCCATAGAAAATGGCGCGGATAAGATTAGGATCAATCCGGGAAACATTGGGAGCTGGGAACGGGTGAAGGCCGTGGTGGATAAGGCAAAAGAATATCATGTTCCGATCCGCATCGGGGTAAACAGCGGCTCCCTGGAAAAAGATCTCATCGAAAAATACGGCCGGGTAACGGCCGAAGGACTGGTGGAAAGCGCCCTGAATAAAGTAAAGATGATCGAAGAGATGGACTATGATAATCTGGTCGTGAGCATTAAGTCTTCCGATGTTTTAATGTGCGTCAAAGCCCATGAATTTCTTGCGCCAAAATGCGATTATCCTCTCCATGTGGGGATTACCGAGGCGGGGACGGTTTTTAGCGGAAATATTAAGTCGGCCCTGGGTCTTGGGCTGATCCTGCATCAGGGAATCGGAGATACGATCCGGGTATCGCTCACCGGAGATCCGGTTAATGAGATCGCTTCCGCCAAATTAATTTTGAGGACTCTTGGCCTTAGAAAAGGAGGCATCGAGGTAGTGTCCTGTCCTACCTGCGGACGGACCAACATAGATCTGATCGGTCTTGCCAATCAGGTGGAAAATATGGTGACGGAATTTGACCATCTAAACATTAAAGTGGCAGTGATGGGCTGCGTGGTCAATGGCCCTGGCGAAGCAAAAGAAGCGGACATTGGCATTGCCGGCGGAAAAGGCGTGGGACTGTTGATCAAAAAAGGCGAGGTAATAAAAAAAGTGCCGGAAAATCAGCTTTTGGAAGTTCTTAGAGAAGAACTTGCCCATTGGGAAGGATAGTATGTCAGTAAGGTTTATTTTAGGAGAAAGCGGACAGGGAAAAACAGAATATATCAAAAACGAAGTGATCAGCCGATCCATGCAGGAACCGGAGCAATCCTTTTTTGTGATCGTGCCGGAACAGTTCAGCCTGCAAATGCAAAGGGAGATGGTGCTTTCCCATCCCTCCCATGGTTTTTTCCATGTGGATGTTTTAAGCTTTTTTCGATTGGCTTACCGGGTATTTGACGAATGCTGCTACGAACCGGGGGAATTGCTTGAAGATCTGGGAGTCAGTATGATCTTAAAAAAAATCCTCCACGAACACGCCGGGGAGCTGCCTTATTTTAAAAAAAGTATTCATCAGCAGGGATTTTTGGACAAATTAAAATCCATGATCATGGAATTTATCAGTTACGGAGTTGACTGTGAAAAAATCGAAAACCTGGAAGATAAAATCGAGCGCTATCCCGCTTTAAATCACAAAATAAAAGAACTGTCGGTGATCTACCGCTATTTTATGGAGGAGATTTCGGGAACTTATATGGTGATGGAACAGACCCTGGATGTTTTAAAGGATCTTGTTCCAAAATCAAAGCTGCTTTCTAAGGGGATTTTTTATTTTGACGGGTTTACCGGATTTACTCCCCTTCAATTAAAGGTACTCAGCGCTCTCATCTTGCAGGCTAAGGAAGTGGTGTTTACCGTGACCATTCCCTATTTTCCTGTGGGACGGCGGGAAAGAGAGGAACTCTTTTATTTTAGCGAGAAGTCCGTTAAATCAATTTTAAAGATTTGTGAAAAACAGAAGGTAGAGCTGGAAGATCCGGTGATTCTTAATGAGAAAATCCCTCCAAGATATGAAAAAAACGATCAGGGAAGGGAACTTTCCTTTTTTCAAAAAAATATTTTCCGGCCCCGGTCAAAAGTCTGGGCAGATGAAGTGAGCGCCATTTCTATTGTCCGCTGCGTCAATCCGGAGGAAGAGGCGGAGTACATACTGCATAAAGCGGAAGAACTGGTGAGAAAACAGGGCTATCGATACCGGGATATCGCCATATTGACCGGAAATGAAGAAGAATATATTCCGGCGTTTTTACGCCAGGCAAAAAGGCTGCATCTTCCTTTGTTTGCGGACGTCAGCAGACAATTGTCCTATCAGGCGGGAGTGGAGGCGGTCAGAGCTTTGTTTTACCTTGCGCAGATGGATTATTCCTATGAGAGCGTATTTCGGTATTTGAAATCCGGTATGAGCAATCTTTTGGACGAAGAGACCGACTATCTGGAAAACTACATTCTGGCGGCAGGAATCCGCGGATTTTCCATGTGGAATCAACCGATGAAACGAAGAACTTATCTTTTGGGAGAAGAGGGCGAGGAAAAGATCGAAAGGCTGCGGCAGCAGGTGATGTCGGAGACCCGGGACTGTTATCTGGTTTTAAAAGACGGGGAAAGCTCTGTCCGGGAAAAAATGACGGCCCTTTATCAGACCCTGGTTTCTTTGGATTTTGAGAAAAAATTTAAAGAAAAAGCATGGAAAGCCAAAGAACAGGCGGATTTTGACCAGGCCAGAGAATATGAGCAGTTTTATCCTCTCCTTATGGATCTGATGGATAAGACGGTAAATATATTCGGCGATATGGCCATGCCGGTCAAAGAACTTGCCCAGATCATGGACGCCGGACTGGAGTCTCTGGGAATTACCGTCGCGCCCCTTTCCATGGATCAGTTGATCGTGGGAAATCTTAAACGGACAAGACTGCCGCAGATTAAAGCGCTGTTTTTGGCCGGAATGAACGATACTTTTATCCCGCCGATTCCGGGAGAACATGGTTTGTTAAGCGACGATGAAAAAGAAATTCTGGCTCCCCTTGGAGTAGAGTTATCCCTGCGGTTAGAAGAGCAGGTTTTGGAAAATGAATTTTATATGTATTTAGCTTTTGCAAAACCCCGGGAATCTTTATTCTTTTCTTATTCCTCCATGGGAAATGACGGTTCAGCGAGAAGACCTTCCCTGCTTTTGGGACAGTGCGTTAAAATATTTCCAAAACTTAAGATCAGAGACTATTTAAAAGAGGAAAAACGAAAATACTACAGTTGGGAAGACAGCCGGGAACTGCTTCGGGAATGTATCCGCGAGGCGAAAAAACAGCCGGATCAGCCGGCAGGCAGAGTAGCCTATGCGCTTTTTTCTTATGGAATGGATATTCCTTGCTGCCGCCGGGAGATCGAGGATCTGTGGGAGAAGAAACCGGAATTTATCACCTTCGATCCTTTGAGTGGCTCCCTGCCTTCGAAACTTTATGGCGATAATTTTTACGGAAGCGTTACCCGCCTGGAGCGGTATAATAACTGCCCATATCAGTTCTTTTTAACCTATGGCCTGGGGCTGAATGAGCGGGAAGAGTATAAAGTAAAGGCGCTGGATCTGGGAAACGTATTCCACAGCGCCCTGGAATACTACTCCCGGAAGATCCGGTATTCAGAGTATTCCTGGAAAACAGTGCCAAAGGAGTTCTCCTGCCAATGGAAAAAAGAGGCGCTGTCCTATGCTGTGGATGAGCGATTGATGGAGATGATCGGAAGTTCCCAAAGGAACCGTCATTACTTGCGGACCATGGAAAGAATTTTTAACAAAACTATAGAAGTGCTGCATAAACAACTAAAAAACAGTGATTTTGAGCCGGATAAGTTTGAATGCCGGTTTGGAAAAAACGACTTCCTGGAATCGACGGTTCTTTCCCTGGAAGAAAAAAGAACAATGAGAATAGAGGGAATCATTGACCGTTTGGACATTTATGAAGATGATGATTGTATTTATGTAAAGATCATAGACTATAAATCGGGGAACACCCGCTTTGACATCGATAAAGTATATCACGGTATGCAGATGCAATTGATGGTATATATGAATGCGGCCCTGGAAATCTATGGAAAAGAAACAGGAAAAAAGGTGGTTCCCGCCGGAATGTATTATTATCAGGTAAAAGATCCTCTCATCCGAATCGAGAAGCCGGATGAAAAAATGATAATGAAAGAATTTTGCTTATCCGGTTATACCAACAGCGATCCGGAGGTGCTAAAGCATCTGGAAGTGACGGAAGGAGAATTTGTGTCTGTTCCGGTCCGGATGACGAAGGGAGGCGCCCCTTACAGCAATGCCCCGGTGATGGAATCCGAAGATTTTCTGGCAATGGGGGAACATATCAGGCACAAGATCACAGAGATTGGAAAGGAGATTTACTGCGGAAATATCACTCCGTATCCTTATAAGAATGCTTCCTTTGCGGTGTGTGATTATTGCCCTTATCACGGTGTCTGCGGGTTTGACGATAAGCTGCCGGGATATCGGTATAAAGAATTTGAGAAGCTTTCTGCCAATGAAGTGATAAAGCAGATCAGAGAGCAGGTGGATTAAATGAATTATACAATCGAACAAGAGCAGGCAGTCCGCCTGCGAAAGAAAGATATCTTAGTGTCCGCCGGAGCGGGAGCCGGAAAAACCAGGGTTCTTGTCGATCGAATCGCAGGGCTTCTCCTTGATGGGGATCATCCCGTCTCCATGGACGAGGTTTTGGTGCTCACCTTTACCAATGCGGCGGCAGCGCAGATGAAAGAGCGTATCCAGAAAAAATTGGAAGATTTAAGGGAACAGGAACCGGAGAATCATTTCCTTGCAAAACAGATCCGAATGGTAAGCCATGCGGACATTTCCACCGTCCACAGCTTTTGTTCCAGGCTTTTAAGAATGTATTTTCAGGAAATCGGGCTGGATCCTTCCTTCCGGATCGGGGAAGAGGGAGAGCTCTATCTGATCCGGCAGAAAGTGATGGAAGAACTGCTGGAAGACAGGTATGAAAAAGGAGAAGAGGATTTTCTTTCTTTTGTCGAAAGCTATATTCCGGAAAAAGACGATGGAAAATTAGAAACGATGATCGAGGAAATGTATGAATTTTCCAATAACTTTCCGGACACCGAGAGGTGGTTTTCGAAAAGATTGGAAGAATCCCAAAAGTATGGGGAGAAAGAAACCTTATATCAGACCAAGCTTTGTCAGAATCTATATCAAAGGGTAAAAGGGCTGCTTGGTATATGCAGGGAACTTCTCTCGGAAGCAGAGGGCTGCTTTGGGGAAGATCATGAGCCGGCTAAGTATTATGCTTTATGGGAGAGTGATAAAAAGATCCTTGATAGTCTGGAGGCAAAAGAAGATTTTATCAGCCTGTCCGAAGAAATAAAAACCGTAAAATTTGAAAAAAAACCAAGAGCGGGAAAAGCAGAAAAGGACTGGGAGAATTTGGAGTACGTCTCGGAGATCCACAGCAGGGTGAAGGATTTTGTCACCAAAGAGATTTCTTCCCTGTGTATGGGAGAAGAAAGGGAGATTCTTCGCGAAAATAAAGAGATCAGTCAAAATCTTAAAGTGTTGTTTTCTCTGGCGCAGGAATTAAAAGAACGGTACGATCAGAAGAAAAAAGAACAAAATTTGTATGACTTTAGTGATTTGGAACATTTAGCTCTTTCTTTGCTCATTGAAAAATATGATGAAGAGGGAAATCCCATCCCCGGAAAAGTCGCCTTAGAGCTTCAAAGAAAATATAAAGCGATTTTTGTGGATGAATACCAGGACACCAACCTGATTCAGGAAATGATAATACAAGTATTGCATGACCAGCGTTTGAATGAACTTTTTGTGGTGGGAGATGTGAAGCAGAGCATCTACCGTTTTCGTCAGGCCAGACCGGATCTGTTCCTTGCTCGCTATGAGGCATACGCCCCGGAAACCTCGGAAGCAGAAGTTCGTATTGAACTCAGGGATAATTTCAGAAGCAGCCCGGGCGTGCTGCGTTATTGCAATCATATTTTCCGGAAATGGATGAAGAAGGAATTTGGCGGCATTGATTACACCAGGGAAATTGAACTGAAAGCCGGCGAGGGCGGTCCCATGGAAAAGAATGAGGCCTTCTCGGAGTTTCTTCTCTTGACAGAAGATGAGAGCCGGGAAGAACTTGCAGCCTCCTATACCAACCTTGAGGCGGAAGCGCTTATGATCGCAAAAAGGATCAAAGAACTTACCAAAGAAGGTTATGCCTATAAAGATATGGCGATTTTGCTCCGGTCTGCCGCCGGATACGGGGAAATCCTGGCCGACTGCCTTTTAAAACAAAAGATTCCGGCAATCTGCGATATGCAGACCGGTTATTTTTCTTCCAGAGAAGTGACCCTTGTGTTAAACTACCTTTCCGTCATAGACAATGTCTTTTTGGACATTCCCATGGCCTCGGTTCTCCTTTCCTCCATCGGAGGTTTCACCAACGAAGAACTGGCCCGGATGAAGGCGATGGTCGCTTTAGAAAAACGCGGGGATTTTCACTTATATGATCTCCTTAAGCTCTATCAGGAGCAGGGAGAAAGCGAAGAGTTAAAAAATAAGATCGGCTGCTTTTTCCAGGTGCTTGATGAAATGAGGGCAAAGAAAAAAGAAACGCCTATCCATGTTTTGCTGTGGGAGATTTATCAAAAAACTGGTTATTACGATGATCTGTCCCTTTTGCCAGATGGAGAAAAAAGAAAAGAAAATCTTTTGATGCTGATGGAAAAGGCGCAGGAATATGAAAAAACGGTTCTAAAGGGATTATTTTATTTTGTCCGTTATATGGAAAAATTAAAAACCTACGAAATAAATTTTGGAAAAAGCGGCTTGGAAAACAGCCAGGATGACGTTGTGAGGATTCTTACGATCCACAAAAGTAAGGGACTGGAATTTCCTGTTGTTTTTGTCGGCAGAATCCACAGTAAATTTAATACCATGGATTTAAATCGCCCCGTAGTCTATCATCCGGCCTTTGGAGCGGGAATGGATTATGTGGATAAGGAGAGCCGCATTACCCACCCTTCTTTCCAGAAAAAGGCGATGAGGGAAGTCTTAAAAAAAGAAACGCTGGAAGAAGAGCTGCGGATCCTTTATGTTGCCATGACCAGAGCACAGGAAAAATTGATCCTCACAGGTTTTGCCAAAGAGAGCGGACTTAGGGAGAAGGTAAAAGGATTTCAGAAAAATTATCATCCGGAACAGGCGGAATCGTTTTTAGACTGGATTCTCGCTGCGCTCATACAATATCCGGTCTATCGGGATCATTTTTGCAAAACATTAAACGCAGAGGATATTCTGGCGGGGAACGGCACAAATAAAGAGGAGGAAAAACAGGATGTAAAGATCAGACTGTTTCGCTTTGCCGAACTTCCCGAACTGGAAAGCCAGGAGAAAAAAGAACAGATTTCCTTTAAAGATTACTGGGAAAAATGGAAAGCTTCCGGTAATATTAAAGATAAGGAACAGATTAAAAAAGCATTTTCTTACCAATACCCATACAGGGAGTCCACAAAATGGAAGCGAAAATATTCCGTCTCTGAGTTAAAAAAGCTTTCCATGGAGGCAGATTATGTGGAAGAAAAACCATATATGGCCACGTATTTGGAAGAGGAAGAATCGACGGTGCCCGCTTTTATGAAGGAGCAGGGGGAGCAGGAACGTGGCGTGAAAGGGGCAAAACGGGGAACGATCATCCATAAAGTAATGGAGGAACTCTCTTTTTCTGCGATCCAAACGGAAGAAGAACTATCCCATGCCCTGGAATTGTTGGAGAAATCCTATGCTCCGTTAAAAGAAATACCAAAAACGACAGTGCGCCGTTACGTAAAAGGATTCCTTTTCTCTCCTCTGGGAGAAAAAATCAGAAAACTTGACAAGGAAGGCAAAATGAAAAAAGAACTTCCTTTTACCATAGGGATCTCCTCCGGCCTGGTGTATCCAAAGGAAGGGCAGGAAGAAGAAATCATCGTGGTGCAGGGAGTGATCGACCTTTGCTGTGAGACGGAGGAAGGACTATGGCTGTTAGATTATAAGACCGATTATATAAAAAGGGGAGAAGAGAGGGTTCTGCTTGACCGATATCAGAACCAAATGTTATATTATAGGATAGCTCTTGAACAAATAACGGGAAAAAGGGTGGCAAAATGCCATATTTATTCTTTTGCCCTGGGGGAATTTATTGAAATAGAAACAGGTGAGGTTCATGCGTAAAATATTAAAAATAATTTCCCACAGAGCCTTCATTATCACATTTTTGATCTTCTTACAGATTGTCTGGTTTGGCCTTTTGTTTTTTCGGTTCACCGCTTACAGCCAGATCGCCACAGTCTGTTTTAAGATTTTAAGTGTTGTGATCGCTCTTTATGTGATAAATCGGAGTGACAATCCGTCGGTGAAGCTTGTCTGGGTTTTGGTGATTTTACTATTTCCTATTTTGGGAGGGCTTTTATATCTGTATATCGGAGATAAAAGGATGATCCGTCCCCTTCGGAAAAAGTTGATGCCTGCCATCGAGGAAGCGGAAAAATACTTAGAATCCGACGAAGCCATCGTGGAAGAATTAAAGAAAAAGGAAACGCCGGCGGCGGGACAGGTCTATTATCTGGAACACTGGTCCGGATTTCCGGCCTGGAAGGAATCTCGGGCGCAATACTACCCTTCTGGAGAAGAGTGTTTCACACAAATGTATGCCGAGTTAAAAAAGGCAAAGGAATACATTTTTTTGGAATATTTCATCGTGGAAGAGGGGGTCATGTGGAACTCCATACTGGATCTTTTGGAAGAAAAAGTATCCCAGGGTGTGGACGTGCGCATGATCTTTGACGATGTGGGAAGTATCTTTGTGCTTCCGTGGAAATACAATAAAAAGCTGGAAGAAAAGGGAATTAAGTGTGTGGTATTTAACCCTTATGTTCCCATGGTATCCACCATTTTTAATAACCGGGACCACAGAAAAATTCTGGTCATAGATGGAAAGACCGCCTTCACCGGCGGAATTAATCTGGCGGATGAGTATATCAATGAAAAACAAAAATACGGCTATTGGAAGGATAACGGAGTAAAAATCACCGGAAAAGCAGTTTATAATATGACGGTGATGTTTTTGCAGATGTGGAACGCTTTCTCTGAACAGAAGCTGTCCTACTCCCAATTTCTGGAGAGGGATCTTACTCCGGTGGAAAGCGAAGGAATTGTACTTCCTTATTCGGATAACCCTCTGGATTCGGAATTTGTTGGGGAAAATGTCTATCTGAACATGATCAATCATGCCAGCAAATATATTTACTTTTTTACCCCTTATCTGATCATCGACAATGAAATGTCAACGGCGCTTATTTTAGCGGCCAAAAGAGGAGTGGACGTCCGGATCATCACGCCGGGGATCCCCGATAAGAAAATGGTCTTTCTTGTGACCCAATCCTACTATCCGCAGCTCATTGAGAACGGCGTAAAGATTTTTCAGTATCGTCCCGGTTTTGTTCACAGCAAATGTGCGGTAAGCGACGATAAGGTGGCGACTGTGGGAACGATCAATTTGGATTACCGGAGTCTTTATCTTCATTTTGAAAACGGCGTCTATCTTTATGAGTGCGAGACGGTTATGGATATCAAGAGGGACATTGTAAATACTTTGGGAAACTGTACGCGTATCACGGAAGAAATGTGCCAGAAAAAACTTTTTTTCCGTATCGTTCAGGGAATCTTAAGAATTTTTTCACCTTTATTATAGAAAGAGGAATTTGTTTATGGCAGTTTACGAAAGTTTTGCCAGGGTGTACGATGAACTCATGGACAACGTGCCTTATGGAGAGTGGTCCGGGTTTATCGTGTCATATTTAAAGGAAAAGCAGATCGGAAAAGGGCTTGTCCTGGAGCTTGGATGCGGGACAGGAAAGCTCATGGAACTTCTGGCGTCGGCGGGCTATGATATGATCGGAGTGGATTCCTCCATCGATATGCTGCAAATTGCCAGGGAAAAAGTTCCGGGAGATTCTTCCCGACTTTTATATCTTCATCAGGATATGAGAGAGTTTGAATTATACGGTACGGTGAGGGCAGTGGTATCCGTCTGTGATTCCATCAATTATATTACGCAGGAAAAAGAATTAAAAAAAGTTTTTTCTCTGGTCAACAATTACCTGGATCCGGGAGGATATTTTATCTTTGATTTTAACACGGAGTACACCTACCGGGAGGTGATCGGAGATCAAGTGATCGCAGAAGACAGAAGTGACGTCAGTTTCATCTGGTATAATCAGTATGACGAGACGGATCATCTTAATATGATAGATTTGAGTGTGTTCGTCCGGGAAGAGGACGGCAGATATCAAAAGTTTCAGGAACAACATATACAAAGGGGATATACCCTGGAAGGAATGAAGGCTCTCCTTGCGGAAGCCGGACTTTTGTTTGTAGACGCTTTTGACGGTTATACAAGAAAGCCGGCCGACGAAAACAGTGAAAGGATTGTTGTCGTTGCAAAGGAGAGAGGAAAGAATGGAAAGCGCAGAAAGGAGGAGAAATGATGGAAGATTATATCATCCGGGGAATGGCCTGCGGTAATCAGGTGAGATTTTTTGCGGCCTATACAAAGAATTTAGTGGAAGAAGCCAGGAGACATCATGATACCAGCCCGGTGGCAACGGCCGCCCTTGGCAGACTGCTCACCGGAGGGGCGATGATGGGAAAAATGTGTAAAAATGACACCGATGTGATCACCATTCAGATTCAGTGTAACGGTCCCATAAAAGGGCTGGTAGTCACAGCGGACGCCAGAGCCAATGTAAAAGGTTATGTATTTAATAAAGATGTGATGCTCCCTCCTAATAAAAAGGGAAAACTGGATGTGGGAGGAGCTCTTGATCTGGGCGTGCTTACCGTAATAAAAGATCTTGGATTAAAAGAGCCATATTCCGGACAGACCCATCTGGTATCCGGAGAGATCGCGGAAGATCTGACCTATTATTTTGCTTCATCGGAACAGATTCCGACTTCCGTTGCTCTGGGAGTTTTAATGAATAAGGATAATACCGTAAGACAAGCCGGCGGTTTTATGATCCAGATGATGCCTTTTGCCGAAGAAAAAGTGATTTCCGCATTGGAAAAAAAGATTGGAGAATTTTCCTCGGTGACCGAGCATCTTGATGCGGGGGAAACACCGGAAGAAATTATGAAAGGATTATTTGAAGGATTTGATATGAGCGTCGAAGAAAAGGCGTCGACCAGATTCTATTGCAATTGTTCCAAGGACAGGGTGTCGAAAGCTGTGATCAGCGTGGGAAAGAAAGAGCTCGAAGCGATGATCCGGGAAGGGGAACCCATTGAGGTGAACTGTCATTTCTGTAATTCACACTATATGTTTTCCGTGGAAGAATTAAAGGAAATGTTAAAAAGGGTGTCTTTCTAACACCCTTTTCCTGATTAATTCGCTTCATGTAATTTTAACGGGATATATCCACGGCGGACTTTCTGTTTGGTTTCCTTAACAGGGAGGGGTTCTTGTTCTTCTTCGTCGAAAGAAACGGCTTCCTCTTCCTCAAAGTCCGGTTCAGGATCATATTCCTGATTTTTGAACTTCTGACATAACGGACAGTCTTTTAGCTGATCTCTCTTAAGATAGAGGATTACCAGAAGTGTGGACAACGCCCCTAAAATTGCTGCGAAGAAAAATAATTTAGAATTTTTCATAATAACATCCTTCCTCAATTACAAGTATGCACTTGTTTTTTTGTTTTTATTCTAATACTTTTTGTGCGGAAAATCAATTCATTAATAGGAGGAAATCATGAGTCTTGCAGATAATTTATTTATAGACATGTGTAAAAATATCATAGAGCATGGCTACAGTACCGAAGGAGAGAAGGTAAGGCCCAAATGGCCGGACGGGACTTATGCCTATACTATCAAACAATTTGGCGTGGTCAATCGCTATGATCTTTCCAAAGAATTTCCGGCTCTCACCCTTCGTAAAACTTATATCCGCTCCGCCATCGATGAGATTCTCTGGATCTGGCAGAAAAAATCCAATAATGTTCATGACTTGAACAGCCATATTTGGGATGAGTGGGCCGATGAGGACGGCTCCATCGGAAAAGCATACGGATATCAGCTCGGGATAAAGCACCAATACAAAGAAGGCATGATGGACCAGGTAGACCGCGTGATCTATGATCTGAAACACAATCCTTATAGCCGGAGGATCATGACAAATATATATGTGCATCAGGACCTGCACGAAATGAACTTATATCCTTGCGCCTACAGTATGACTTTTAACGTGACAGATAATAAGTTAAATGCGGTGCTGAACCAGCGGTCCCAGGACATTTTGGCCGCCAACAACTGGAATGTGGTGCAGTACAGCGCCCTTCTTATGATGATCGCCCAGGTGACCGGATTTGAACCGGGAGAACTGCTTCATGTGATTGCGGACGCCCATATTTACGACCGGCACATCCCGATTATCAAAGAACTGATCGGCAGAGAGACCTACCCGGCGCCGAAAGTAACCTTGAATCCGCAGGTCAAAAATTTTTATGATTTTACTGTTGATGATTTCACCATAGAAAATTATCAGACGGGTCCACAGATTAAAAATATTCCGATTGCAATATAATCGCAAGAACCAAAGGAGATGTCAGGATGAAGTTAATTGTTGCGGTAGACAAAAACTGGGCAATCGGACGGCAGCATGAACTGCTTGTCCGGATTCCGGAAGATATGAAGTTTTTCCGAGAGCAAACCACCGGGAAAGTTGTGGTCATGGGAAGAAAAACGCTGGAAAGTTTCCCGGGAAAATCCCCTCTGCCAAAAAGAAAAAATATTGTTTTAACCGGACAAAAGGATTACGAAAAAAAAGGAACTATTCTGGTTCACAGCAGGCAGGAATTGATAGAAGAATTAAAACAATATGATTCCGATGAGATTTATATCATCGGAGGGGAAAGCATTTACAAAATGATGCTTCCATACTGTGATACCGCCTACGTGACCAAATTGGATTACCGATACGACGCAGACACCTGGATGCCGAATCTGGATGAAGAAGAAGGCTGGACTTTGGAAAGCGTGGGGGAAGAAGAGACCTACTTTGATCTGATTTATCATTTTACCATATATAAAAACAAAAAACCAAAAGAGCTTTAAAAAGCTTAAGTCAGGATGTCGAAGCGTTCCGTTTTGGCGCTTATGGAAAAGCAAGATCTGAAATTATAAAATGAAAAAAATCAAAAAAGTTATAGAGAAAAACAGGAGGGTAATCATATGCCGTATATTGATGTGAAATTAGCAAAACAAGCTTCCAGAAAACAGGAGAGGATCATCTCGGATAAATTAGGAGAGGCGATCACTTTAATTCCCGGAAAAACCCAAAAAGGATTGATGGTGGAGATCTCTTCCGACGAGCACATTTATAAAGGCGGCGACTTCCTTGAGTTTGGCGCTTACATTAATGTGGTGTTAAAATCCGGCCCTTCCAGGGAAGACTGTGAAAAACTGAATCAACGAATTTTTGAGATTATGGAGGAAGATTTAAAAATCCCTTCGGACAACGTGTATGTAACTTTTACTTATTGTGATGATTTTGGAGTGAATGGGAGATTTTTATAATGGAAAATAATGCACATTCCAGGACAAAGGAAGAATTATCCGGCGTGACTCTCCTGGGCAGTCAAAAAAACTCTTATCCGCAGGATTATGCGCCGGAATTATTGGAGACGTTCCAAAATAAGCATTCGGATCATGATTATTTTGTAAAATTCAATTGCCCGGAGTTTACCAGCCTTTGTCCCATGACCGGACAGCCGGATTTTGCCGCAATCTATATCTCGTATGTGCCGGATCAGAAAATGGTCGAAAGTAAATCATTAAAACTTTATTTATTCAGTTTTCGAAATCATGGTGATTTCCACGAGGACTGTGTGAATATCATCATGAAAGATTTGATCAGGCTGATGGAACCAAAGTACATCGAAGTATGGGGAAAGTTTACGCCAAGGGGCGGAATTTCCATTGATCCCTATACCAACTACGGAAAACCAGGGACAAAATGGGAAGAAGTGGCTTTTGACAGACTGAGCCATCATGATATGTATCCGGAAAAAATCGATAATCGATAAAAGAATCTTGAAAAATAATTAGAAATAATGTAAAATATTTCTAATTATTGGGTGCGCTGATCTGATTTACAGGAAGATTATTGAGAACTATGATCAATTATTGATAATCGAACATATTTTCGAAAGAACACTTGTTTGTTTTTCGGATCTGTGTTATGATAGGGGAAGTTTAAAAAAGAGGTGAAATAACATGGGCAAAGAAGAAAAGATGACCGCGCTGAATAATGCGGTGGCAACGATAGAGAAGAATTTTGGCAGAGGATCGATCATGAAGCTTGGGGACGCCTCGGCTCATATTAATGTTCAGGCGATTCCAACAGGCTCCATTAGTCTGGATGTGGCATTGGGAGTGGGCGGAGTTCCGCGGGGAAGGATCGTAGAGATTTACGGACCGGAATCCAGCGGTAAGACGACCGTTGCCCTTCACATGATCGCCGAAGTACAAAAAAGGGACGGTATCGCCGGTTTTATTGATGCGGAGCACGCATTGGATCCCCAGTACGCTAAGAATATCGGTGTGGACATCGATAATCTCTACATTTCCCAGCCGGATCATGGAGAGCAGGCTTTGGAGATCGCAGAGACCATGATCCGCTCCGGCGCTCTGGATATCATTATCATAGACTCCGTGGCGGCGCTGGTTCCTAAGGCAGAGATAGACGGAGATATGGATGATCTGCAAGTGGGGCTTCACGCCAGACTGATGTCCAAGGCGATGAGGAAGCTTACGGGTGTGATATCCAACTCCAACTGCGTCGTGGTATTTATCAACCAGCTCAGAGAGAAGGTAGGGGTGATGTTCGGCAATCCGGAGACTACGACGGGAGGCCGCGCCCTTAAGTTCTATTCTTCCGTCCGCATGGACGTCAGACGTGTGGAGGCGATCAAGCAGGGCGGAGAGATCATCGGAAACCACACCAGAGTAAAGATTGTGAAGAATAAGGTGGCTCCGCCTTTTAGAGAAGCGGAGTTTGACATTATGTTTGGCCAGGGGATTTCCCGGGAAGGCGATCTGATCGACCTTGCCGTGAAGGCCGGAGAAGTAAAAAAGAGCGGAGCCTGGTATTCCTATCAGGGCGATAAGATCGGACAGGGCCGCGAGAATGCCAAGAAGTATTTAAAGGAAAATCCTGCGGTCATGGCAGAAGTGGAGAATAAGGTCCGGGCATTTTTCAACCTTCCGGTATCCGAGCAGCCGGCAGCGCCTGAGCCGAAGGAAGGACAGATGGACATGACCTTTGATGACGAGATCTAGTCTTCGGCGATCTTTGACCGAGAACTACAGTTTTGTTTTAATCGAGGGTACTACGGTTTTAAGGAACTAGGGCTTTAATCGAGGGTACTACGACTTTAAGGGACTAGGGCTTTAATCGAGGGTACTACGGATTCAAGGGACTAAGGCCTCAAGCGAGGGACTACGGTTTTAAGCGAGAGGATTATGGTTTCAATGAATAGGACAAACAGGGATAAATAGGCTTAAGATGGACTATGACATTATTTTAAAACCAACGGAGAAAAAAAAGATTTATATAGATCCCGAAGAAAGGGAGGGAATCTATTTATATCCTTCCGAGGTCCGCAAGGAGGGCCTTAAGGATCACTCTATACTTTCGGAGGAAGCTTTAGAGGGGCTCCGTGAAAGGTATGCGGTTCCCCGGGCAAAAAAATATGCTCTTTCCATTCTATCCAAAAGAGATAAGACGGAGCAGGAGATCAGAGAAAAATTAAAAAAATCGTATCATGATGACCGTTCGGTCCAGGATGCGGTGGATTATCTTACGAAGATGGGATATCTTGACGATTTTTCCTACGCGAGAGACTATTTTTATTCAAAAAGAGGAAAGAAAAGCTTTCGCCAGATCATTTTTGAGCTGGAGGGAAAGGGAATCAAACACGAGACCATTCAGTTTGCCATGGAAGAAGAGGGCGGGCAGAAACCGGAGGATCTTCGGCCGGCCTTCCAAAAATACGCGGCTAAGTTTTCGGGAGAGGAACGCAAATCCAGACAAAAGATTTATGCGCATTTTGTGAGGAAGGGATATGCCCCCGGCCTGGTTCAAAAGCTTCTTAACGAGTATGAGTCTGAGAACTGTTGAGGATGTCAAACTTTTTTTGATAAAAAAATGACGAAAAATTATTCGGATATTGAGTGAAAAACGGGTTTATATACAATAATTTCATAAATGTATTCTGTGCATCTTGACTTTTTTATAAAAAAAGTATAGAATCAATACGTTATACTTTGTATAAAAAACTTAATAAGGAGGTGCTCCTGTGGTAGTAACTACTGTGATTCCCGTTTTGATCGCAGTCGTGGTTTCAGCCTGCGTCGCATCCGCAGCGACCGTCACATACCGTAAGAAGGTATCGGAAGCGAAGATCGGCAGTGCAGAACAAAAAGCCAGGGAGATTCTTGATGATGCTATCAAAACAGCGGAATCGAAGAAGCGAGAAGCGTTGTTAGAAGCAAAAGAAGAATCCATTAAGGCGAAAAACGACTTCGAAAAAGAGTCAAGGGAACGAAGAGTAGAACTTCAGCGCTATGAGAAGCGTGTCTTGAACAAAGAAGAGACCGTGGACCGTAAGGCGGAAGCTTTGGAGAAGAAGGAACAGTCCCTTTCTCACAAGGAAAATGCTCTTGAGAAACAGAAAGCAAAAGTGGATGAGTTACATGCACAACGCCTGCAGGAACTTGAAAGAATTTCAGGTTTAACCTCTGAACAAGCAAAAGATTATCTATTAAAATCTGTCGAAGAAGATGTGAAACATGAGATGGCTGTCATGGTGAAAGAGATGCAGACCAGAGCAAAAGAGGAAGCATCGAAAAAAGCCAAAGAATATGTGGTGACGGCTATTCAGAAGTGTGCTGCTGATCATGTGGCAGAGGCTACTATTTCTTTAGTTCAATTACCGAATGATGATATGAAGGGACGCATTATCGGACGGGAAGGACGTAATATCCGTACTCTTGAAACGCTGACAGGCGTAGATCTGATTATTGATGACACTCCGGAAGCAGTAATTTTATCCAGTTTTGACCCGGTAAGAAGAGAGGTCGCAAGAATCGCATTGGAGAAGTTGATTGTTGACGGAAGAATCCATCCGGCAAGAATTGAAGAGATGGTGGAGAAAGCCCAGGCTGAAGTGGAACAGACCATGAAGGAAGAAGGAGAAGCAGCGGTACTGGAAGTCGGTGTTCATGGCATTCGTCCGGAATTAGTTCGTCTTCTTGGTAAGATGAAGTATCGTACCAGTTATGGACAAAATGCACTCAAGCATTCCATCGAGGTTGCACAATTGTCCGGGTTACTGGCTGGTGAAGTTGGTGAAGACGTACGTTTGGCAAAAAGAGCCGGATTATTGCATGACATTGGTAAGTCAGTTGATCATGAGATGGAAGGTTCTCATATTACAATTGGTGTTGATTTATGTAAGAGATACAAGGAATCTCACGTCGTAATAAACGCTGTGGAATCTCATCATGGTGATGTAGAACCGACAAGCCTGATCGCTTGTATTGTACAAGCTGCTGATACGATCTCAGCGGCCAGACCAGGCGCCAGACGAGAAACTCTGGAGACATATACGACGAGATTAAAACAGCTTGAAGACATAGCTAATTCTTTTAAAGGTGTTGATAAGACTTTTGCTATTCAGGCAGGTAGAGAAATTCGTGTGTCAGTTGTTCCTGAGCAGGTTAATGATTCCGATATGATCTTATTGGCCAGGGATATATCTAAGCAGATCGAAGCGGAGCTTGATTATCCGGGACAGATTAAGGTTAACGTGATTAGAGAATCCAGAGCTGTTCACTACGCTAAGTAGTAATACAGATAGATCTGAGTGACATAACACATGGTAAACATGAAAAAGCAAAATTCATTTGAATTTTGCTTTTTTTTCACTATTTATACCCTTGAATCCATTGATATGATAGTTATGATGTTATGACTATATGATTGTTATGGTGGCAAGAGGCAAAAGGAGAGGTAACCGACGCGGCATATTTTCTGTGATAGGAGGTTTCTTTAATGTATTATACGATTGAAGGAAAGAAATTTCTTCTGGTACTGTATTTGTCCGGATTGTTTTTGGGAAGTGTAATGATGAATCTGGCGGTGAGGATGCATTTGTTTGAGGAAGTCAGTTTGTTTCAATTTGTCACTTATTTAAAAGAATGGGATATGCATAACTCTTCCTTCTTTTCTTATATATTATTTGTCAGGCTGAGACAGTTGATCATCTTTTTCGTATTTTTATTGATTTTTTCACCTTATCTTGTGTTTTGCGTGTTAGATTTTGCCTTTTCCTTGCTGGCGGGCGGTTTCATCACCTGTGCCGTGATGTATTATGGTTCCATTGGAATGGTAAAGGGAATGGCTGTTTTCTTTCCCCATGGAATTTGCTATCTGGCCGCCTTTGGACTGATTTACCTTTATTTATTTAAAAAGACTCCGGCCATCGCTATGTACAGACCCGGGGGAACCTGGCTTTCCCGTATTATACGGCCCGGATTTTGGCTTAAATATCGAACAATGGTGGCCGTTTGCGTGATTCTCTTATTTATTGCAGGCTGTTATATGGAGTCCAGTTTAAGCCCGCTTTTGCTGCGGCGAATCGGGTAAGGATAAAATTATTGCCAATGATTATTTGGCGGTGACAATGGAATGAAATAGATAGAAAAATGACCGTAAATCATGTATAATAAAATCGTTAAATTTTTATTTTAGTTTTTGTGTTATTACGAAGGAGAAAAAGATTGTACACAATAAAGAATTATGCACGGGCTGATTCCCTGGAAAAGGCTTATGAATTACTGAAAAAAGGAAGAAATAATATCATTATTGGTGGGAATCTCTGGTTGAAGATGGGGAAGAGAAATATTTTAAATGCCATAGATTTGTCTGGTCTTTCTCTTGATAAAATTGAAGAAGAGGAAGAAGGATATCGGATTGGCTGCATGGTTTCTCTGCGCGATCTGGAGGTACACCAGGGGCTAAACGATCGGTTTGGTCATATTTTTTATGAGGCGCTTCACCATATCGTGGGAGTGCAGTTTAGAAATATGGCCACGGTGGGAGGCAGCGTTTTCCCTCGTTTTGGTTTTTCCGATGTGCTGTCCGTATTTTTAGCCTGCGATGCCTATGTGGATCTTTACCAAAGAGGAACCGTTTCCCTGAAAGAATTTGTATCCATGCCGATGGAAAAAGATATTTTAACACATATTTACATAAAAAAGGATAACCGCGAAGTCCGGTATCAAAGTTTTCGTATGACAGAAACAGATTTCCCTTCTTTAACCTGTGCGGTTGCAAAAGTGGGAGAAGAGTGGGAAACGGTTCTCGGCGCCCGCCCTTTGCCGGCTGTAAAAATTGATAAAATTTCCTTAAATGATCCCAAAGATGAGGAGCAGAGAAGGAATTACATAGAAGAAGTGGTGAAACAAGTTTCTTTTGGAACAAATATGAGAGGAAGCGCCGATTATCGAAAAGAGCTTGCCAGAGTTCTGATCGGACGATGCATTAAGGAAATAGCGGAGGATAAGGTATGCTAGTGCAGATTTTTCTGAATGGAAGAAAGGTGCAGGCGGAGATCAGCCCGGATATGCTTTTGATCGATTTCTTAAGATCTCAGGGGTTAAAGAGTGTGAAACGGGGCTGTGATACGGGAAATTGCGGTCTTTGTACGGTCTGGCTGGAAGAAAAGCCGGTCCTTGCCTGTACCCTTTTGGCAGCGAGAGCAGATCAAAAGCACGTGGTGACTCTGGAAGGAGTCAGAGAGGAAGCGGAAGAGTTTTCTGAGTTTCTTGCAATGGAGGGGGCAGACCAGTGCGGTTATTGCAGCCCGGGGCTTATTATGAATGTCCTGGCGCTTAAGAAGGAGATCCCCCACCCTACCATAAAACAGATTAAAGAGTATCTGGCAGGAAATTTATGCCGGTGTACGGGATATCAGGCACAGTACAGAGCTTTCATAAAATATTTTGGGCTGGAAAAGGAGCAGGAAGCATGAAAGATGAGACCAGATTTGTGGGGAAGAGGATTGTAAAAAGAGACGCAAAGGCGTTGTTATCCGGTCAGCCGGTATACACGGATGATCTGGCGCCGGAACATTGTCTGATCGTGAAGCTTCTTCGAAGTCCCCATGCCCATGCTATGATAAAGGAAATCCTTACGGATAAGGCAAAAAAGATTCCGGGGATCGAGGCGATCTATACCTATAAGGATGTGCCAAAAAACAGGTTTACGGAGGCAGGACAGACTTTTCCGGAGCCAAGTCCGGATGATCGTTTGATCCTGGACCGGCACATCCGTTATGTCGGCGATCCGGTAGCCATCGTTGCCGGTGCGGATGAGACTTGTGTAAATCGGGCGTTAAAGATGATTAAGGTCAGCTATGAAGTTTTAGAACCGATCCTTGATTTTAGAAAGTCAAAGGATAATAAGATACTTCTTCATCCGGAGAACAATTTTGTCGCAAAGGCTGGACAGGGAACCTTCCCGGAAAGGAATTTATGTGCTTCCCAGTGCAGAGGGGAGGGAGATGTGGAAAAGGTTCTAAAAGAGTGTGAGTATGTCGTGGAAGAGGTATACCATACGAAAGCGGTGAATCAGGCGATGATGGAACCTTTTTGTGCGTTTGCCTCTAAGGACATTTATAGCAGACTAAAAATTATCTCTTCCACCCAGATCCCATTTCACGTCCGACGGATTATTGCCCGGGCGCTTAACATCCCCAAAAGAGACGTTCGAGTGGTCAAGCCAAGAATTGGCGGAGGATTTGGCGCAAAACAGACGTCGGTCGTCGAGATTTACCCGGCCTTTGTGGCTTATATGACTGGAAAGACCGCTAAAATTGTCTATACAAGGGAGGAGTGCTTTGTTCATGGTTCTCCCCGCCATGAGATGGAACTAACGGTGCGCCTTGGAGCAGATAAAAACGGTATCATTAAGGCGATTGATCTCTACACGCTCTCCAACACTGGAGCCTTTGGAGAGCACGGGCCAACTACCGTGGATCTGTCCGGAACGAAGTCAATCTCGCTTTATGGAAAATTAGAAGCGTTCCGCTTTAAGACAGAGGTGGTATATTCCAATGTCTTATCCGCAGGAGCCTACCGGGGCTACGGTGCGACGCAGGGGATCTTTGCCATTGAATCGGCGGTGAACGAACTGGCCCATAGAATCCATATGGATCCCATTGCCCTTCGTGAAAAAAATATAATCCGCGAGGGAGAACGCCTGGCAAATTACCACGGAGAAATCACAGATTCCTGCGCCCTGGACCGGTGTATTGCCCGGGTAAAAGAAATGATACACTGGGAGGAAAAGTATCCTTTTGTTAAGATTGACGATCACAGGGTGCGCTCTGTCGGGATGGCCCTTGCCATGCAAGGCTCCGGCATCAGTAATTGCGACGTGGGATCGGTGCGTCTTAAGTTAAATGACGATGGATTTTACACTTTGATGATCGGATGTTCGGATATGGGAACTGGATGCGATACCATATTGGCTCAGATTGCGGCAGACAGTCTGGGATGTGAATACGGTCAGATTGTTGTCCGGGGCGTGGATACAGACCAGTCCCCTTATGACAGCGGTTCCTACGCCTCCAGCACCACCTACGTGACCGGAACAGCAGTGGTAAAAGCGTGCCAGATCATGAAAGAAAAAATCTGTGAAGAAGCGGCGGCAGTTATGGGGACGGAAGCTTCTTCTCTGGAATTTGACGGCAGTGTAATAAGCCTTAAATCAGATTCGGAAGTTTCCATGACTCTTGGAGATCTGGTGACGGCAATGCAGAAAGGAGCTGTGCCTGTCATCGATGTTTCGGCCTCCAATACCTCTCCGGTGTCTCCTCCTCCGTTTATGGCGGGAGCCTGCGAGATTGAGATCGATCTGGAAACCGGCAAAGTAACGCCGGTCGATTATGTGGCGGCGATTGATTGCGGCACTGTAATTAATGCCAATCTGGCCAGAGTCCAGGCGGAGGGAGGCATTGTTCAGGGAATCGGTATGGCGTTATATGAAGATATTCAGTATACGGATAAAGGAAAATTAAAAAATCGCAATTTTATCAATTATAAAATTCCAACGAGAGTGGATATGGGACAGATTCGGGTGGATTTTGAGAGCAGCTATGAAAAAACAGGGCCGTTTGGGGCAAAATCCATCGGCGAGGTGGTGATTAATACGCCTTCCCCAGCCATTGCGGATGCAGTATATAACGCCACCGGACTGCGATTTCGAACGCTGCCGATTACCGGCGAAAAGATTTTTATGGGGCTTCGTCAAAAATGAAATCCGTAGATTTGATCCTCATGGCGTCGGGATATGGAAAAAGATTTGGCGGCAATAAACTTCTGGTCCCCTACCGGGGGAAAAAGTTATATCAGCATGGAATGGAGACTGCGTTAGAAAGCGGCGCCGACAGAATCTTTATGGTGACGCAGTATGAAGAGATCTGTGAGGAGATTCGCAGTCGGAAACTTCCCATTTTCTGCATATGGAATGATCATCCCGAATACGGAATCTCCCAATCCATCAAAATGGGATTACAACACTGTCTCTTTTCAGAGGGATGTTGTTTTATGGTTTGCGACCAGCCGGAGCTTAAAGCCTCCACTCTGGCACAGATGATTGAGTATTTCAGGAAAAATCCCGGGAAGATCTTGACAGCCTCCGATGGGGTGCAAAGAGGAAACCCTGTGATTTTTCCCCGAAAGTATTTTGATGAGTTGATGGAGCTTTCCGGTGATGTGGGAGGACGCAAAGTGATTTTAAAACACCCGTCTATGGTGGAAGAATGGATCGTGAAAAATGCATATGAGCTAAAAGACATTGATGAGGAAAAAGATTTAATTCAGTAGATTAAGCATGAATAGGATACGAGGTGAAAGTTGTGAAACTATTAGAAGAGAGAATTAAAAAAGATGGAAGAGCATTATCAAAAACAGTATTAAAAGTGGATAGTTTTATTAATCATCAGGTAGATTCTGAGTTTATGGATCAGATCGGGAGAGATTTTGCCGAGCATTTCAAAGATTTTGGAATCACCAAGGTTTTTACCATTGAAAGTTCCGGGATTGCGCCCGCTTTGATGACGGCAAAACATTTGAATGTGCCGATGGTTATCTTAAAAAAGCAGACCTCCAAGATTCTAAACGGAGATGTTTTGCAGACAAAAATCACCTCATTCACCAAAGGAACAAGTTATGAACTGACCTTGTTTAAAGATTATATTCATGAAGACGACGTTATATTGCTGATTGACGATTTTCTTGCCAACGGAGAGGCGGCCATGGGCGGAAGCCGCCTGATCACAGAGGCGGGAGCAAAGCTTGGCGGCATTGGCATTCTGATAGAGAAATCCTTCCAAAGAGGAAGAATGCGCCTGGAAAATGCGGGATATTACGTATATTCCCAGGCGAGGATTGGAAAACTGGAAGAAGGCTTGATCGAATTTTTACCGGAGGATGCTCCTATATTAGAAGGGGTGGATGAAACCGAACTCCTGTCTTAAGAATGTTCGGCGTCCTTTACTTCGTACCGTTCCTTCAAAGAAAGAATATGACAGGAAACATTTCTGTATTTTAGGCGGGAGGATAATTCTTGGATAGAATCCAGATTTTTTTTCGATAACAGATCGGCCTGATTAAATACCACATGATATTTTTTGCCCTGGCAGCCCTTGTATAATCCATGAGGGGACAAAACAAGGAACTCAAGAAGGGAAGGATCAAGGAGGGTATTTTTGTTCATTGCCGGAAAGGCGTTCTTTAAGACTGACATTTTTTCAGAGAAGCCAAACATGGTCTCTCCTAGCGGTTTTCCAAGGCAGGAAAGGCCGATGAGACCGATTACCGTATCGGTTTCCGGGAAAAATACAGGTTCATGATCCCTTGGGATTTTTACCGGCATTTTTTTTGAACCGTCGCCCTCGCACAATATGATATCGGGGAAAGATAAGAGCGATTGTAAAAAAACTGGAGAGGGAGCCTGCCATTTCTCCCGGCCCCCGGCCGTACCGCAGGGAATCCCCAGACAGACGGACTTGCCCCTTTCCAATAAACGCACAATGTTTTTTTTATCTTCGGAAATCACAGGCTGAAATCCGGGAAGAGAATCCGGCCTTATTATGTGGGTCGTTGTGGTGAACAGTATTTTTTTCCCTTTCGAAAGATAAGAGCAGGCAAGCTGTTCCATCAATGTGGTCTTGCCGCCGGCGCCTGTGATCGTGATAATTCTGGCGTTATCTAAATGCAGCAGGTCGGCAATATTATGATATGGAATCATCGAGTGAATCATGTTGTTCTCCCATCTGAACAGTAAAATCGTTATAATAAATCAGTTACAAAATAAAAAATGAGTTACGAGACGCAAAGAACTGCAAAATAAACTCGTTACAAGACAGCAGAATGGCTTTGCCAGAAAAGATATTTATAGTATAACATGGGATTCTAAGAAAGGGTATGTTTTTGGATAGAGAAAGGAAGATGTTATGACAGAAGATAAATTATTCTGCAAAGGTGGAGGATGTACGGCCAAACTTGGTCCGGGGATTTTGGAGAGAGTGCTCGGCAGACTGCCCAAAGCAAAACCGGATCCCAATCTTTTGGTGGGATTTGACAGTAAGGATGACGCTGCCGTATATCAAGTGGATGAACATACGGCGATCGTTCAAACGCTGGATTTTTTTCCTTCGATGGTGGAAGACCCCTATCTTTTTGGGCAGATTGCCGCTGCTAACGCCTTAAGCGACATCTATGCCATGGGCGGGGAGGTAAAAACGGCGCTGAATATCGTATGTTTTCCGGAAAATATGGATCTAAACCTTCTGGGAGCGATTCTTAAAGGAGGCCAGGAAAAAGTGACAGAGGCCGGAGGAATTTTGGTGGGGGGACACTCGATCAACGATGATACCGTAAAATATGGTCTGTCCGTCATGGGGATGGTTGACCCTGCCCGGATGTTACAAAACAATACCTGCCAGGAGGAAGATTTACTTCTTCTAACCAAACCTTTAGGGGCAGGGCTTGTGATGTCGGCGCAGCGCATGGGGGAAGCCTGCAATGAAGCGGTGGATGAAGCCGTAAAATCTATGACAACCCTCAATAAATATGCGGCAAAGATTATGAAAAAATATCCGGTACACGCCTGCACGGACGTTACGGGATTTGGCCTGTTGGGGCATTTGCATGAAATGCTTGACCAAAATTATTCTGCCATCCTTTATGCCGACCAGATTCCGGTGATCAGCCATGCAAAAGAATATGCAGAAAACTTTTTATTTACCGCCGCTGCCCAGAGAAACCGGAATCATATTGGAGAAAAAGCAGACTATTCTGAGATTTCCTTCGGAATGCAGGAAGTGTTATTTGATCCCCAAACTTCCGGCGGACTGTTAATCAGTATAGGAAAGAAAGAGGGAGAAAAACTGCTCCTGGAGTTAGAAAATCTTTCTTTGCCTTGCGGGATCATAGGAAAAGTAATAAAAAAACAAGAAACAGAAATATGGATTAAGGAGAGTATGAAGTCATGATTAAAATCAACGCTATGGGAGAAACCTGCCCGATTCCGGTGATAAAAACAAGAAATACCATTAAAGAGTTAAAAAATAACGAAAAAATCGAAGTAAAAGTAGATAATGAAATTGCTGTCCAGAATTTAAAAAAGATGGCTGGGCAGATGGGATATGAGTGCAGCCATATCCAAAACGGAGAAAGAGAATACACGGTGTGTATCAATGTGATCCTGGATCAGGAAACAGAAATCATGGATCAAAAAAATGCGGATCAGGAAATCCCATGGGAGGTTTGCGAGATTCCGGCTGCCAAAAAGAAAAACATAGTGGCGGTACTGCGCTCTAAAACGATGGGAGTCGGAGAGGAAGAATTGGGAACTGTCCTGATGAAAGGATTCATCTTTGCCCTTACGCAGCTTGATGAAGCGCCGGATACTATCTTACTATATAACAGCGGCGCATTTTTATCCTGTGAAGGCTCCGATTCGGTGGAAGATCTGAAAACTTTGCAGGATAGGGGTACAGAAATTCTTACCTGCGGAACCTGTTTAAACTACTATGGGATCACAGAAAAATTATCTGTGGGAGAAGTAACCAATATGTATGAGATCACCAGCAGATTGGCGAAAGCAGATTTGATCCTCCAGCCATAGAAAGAAGAAGTTAAAATGACCAATAAAGGAAAAAAGAGTTTTGCTCAATGGAGAGAAAGCCTGATCATAATCCGGGGCGGCGGAGATATCGCCACCGGAACAATTTATAAACTTTTCCAGTGCGGCTTTAGTATTCTGGTGTTGGAAATCGCAAATCCAAGCTGTATTCGAAGAACCGTCAGTTTTTGTGAAGCGTCGCCGGACGGAGAGACTACGGTGGAAGGTGTGACAGCCAAAAAAGCAGAGAGCCTTGAAAAAGCCTATGAAGTTTACAGGGCGAGAATGGTGCCGCTGATGATCGATGAAAAGGCGGAACTGATAAAACGCGTCCGTCCGGCGGCGGTTGTGGATGCGATATTGGCAAAACGAAATCTGGGAACAAGCATCCATGACGCTCCTTTTGTTGTCGGCGTCGGCCCGGGATTTTGTGCCGGGAAGGATGTTCACGCCGTAATTGAAACGAAGAGGGGACATGATCTTGGAAGGGTGATCTATCAGGGAGAAGCGGCAAAGAACACCGGGGTTCCGGGAGTGATCGCAGGTTACGGCAAAGAAAGAGTGATCCATGCTCCGGATACGGGACAACTGCATATCCTCCATGGAATCGGAGAAATTGTTGCCAAAGGAGAACCCATTGCAGTGATAAGGACAACGGAAGGAGAAAATATTTTCGTGCAAGCTTCTTTGGACGGCCTGATCCGCGGGATGATCCGGGAATCCTATTTTGTGAAGAAAGGATTAAAAATTGCCGATATCGATCCCCGGGTTTCTGAATTGGAAAACTGTTATAAAATATCCGATAAAGCCCGCTGCATTGCCGGGGGAGTATTGGAAGCGATTTTACATAATTATAATGAGAAAACTGAGAAAACATACTTATGAGAATGTGGAGAAAGCATAATCATGAGAATACAGGATTGAGAAAGCGCAATCATGAGAATATGGAATTGAGAAAGTAAGATTATGAGAAAACGGACGAAAAAAATAGTGATCACTTTTGAAAACACCCACACCGCAATCAAAATGGAAAAATACTGCAAAGAAAATAATCTCCCCGGAAGGATCATTCCTCTTCCCGGAGAGATTTCTTCCGGATGCGGGCTTTGCTGGTGTATTTTGCCGGAGGAAAAAGAGCTGCTTTGCCGTCATATCCGTAACGGTCGGCTTCCCTATGAAAATATGGTGGAGGTGTTGTTATAATTTTTTTAACAATTGACGCAGATAGTCAGAAAAAGCCGCTTTTTTCACACTTTCCTTTGCGACAATGTTAAGCTCGCCGATTTTTTCTTTATCGTAAGTATAGATAAGCTTACCAACAATGTCCCCCTGTTTTACGGGAGCTTTGAGGTTGTAATATTTCACTCGCCTTTTCACTTCGGATGCGGCAAGTTCCTGGGTTGTCACTTTGGAAAAAAGTCCGTCGTATTCACATTGCAGGGTACTCTTTATCCCTTTTTGGATTTTGGCCGGAGTAAGTTTCGGGGGATTTTGGTCTTTATAAATATGGCATTGGGAAAAGCCATAATCCAATAAAGAAGAGGCGGCCAAAACCCTTGCCTTTGAGCTGTCGCAATTCATGACCACGCCGATCAGGGAAATATCGTTTCTGGTGGCGGTGGCGCTTAAACAAAATCCGGCCTTATCGGTGCTTCCGGTTTTCAGCCCGGTTGCGCCCTGGTATTGTTTGATTAATTTATTGGTGTTGGACAGACCAAATGCACTCTCTCCCTTTTGGGTGACATGGGTGATGGTATCCATCCAGATTCCGGTATATTCAAAAATATCAGGGTAATTCACCGTCAGTTCCCGTGACATCAGGGCGATATCTCTTGCGCAGCTATAATGATTATCGTTATCCAGTCCGCAGCAATTGACAAAATGGGTGTGGTTCATGCCAAGCTTTTTTGCCTTTTGATTCATTTTTTCCACGAAGGCGTCTTCACTGCCTCCTATGTATTCTCCCATGGCGACCGAGGCGTCGTTGGCGGAGGAAACGGCGATACATTTGATCATCGTATCTACAGTCTGGGACTCTCCGACTTCCAAAAATACCTGCGATCCGCCCATGGAAGCGGCGTGTTCGCTTACGGTGACATTGTCCTCAAGGTGGATCGATCCCTGATCCAAAGCCTCAAAAATCAGCAGCAGAGTCATGACCTTGGTGACGCTGGCGGGAGCCATCTTTTCGTCGGCATTTTTTTCATACAAAATACTTCCGGTGGTGGCTTCCATTAAAATTGCGCTTGGGGCGTCGCTGTGAAACCCCTGTCCGGCATCCGGTGCGGTTTGGGCGCAGGTATAAATTGGCAGGGACAGGAGAAAAAGTATAGCGGCAAAACGAAAAAAGAAAAGACGCAAGGAAGGAGAAACCATAAACAACCTCGAAAAAGAATTTATACATTATATGTACTATGTCAAAAAATATACATTTCAATCTTGCGATATAAATGGCGATTGTTTAAAATAAATTGGAGAAAACCTATAAAAGACAAGGAAGATTGCAATGAATTTACATGATTATTATATTGGAAAAGCGTTTGACGCCTATGACTATTTTGGCGCACACATGGAAAAGGAAGGAGTGACCTTTCGGGTTTATGCGCCTCAGGCGGAGAAAATCGAAGTGATCGGCAGTTTTAATGACTGGAACGGAGAAAAGGATGAGATGACTCAGGAGGGATTGTCCGGCATTTTTTCTGTAACGGTCAAAGAGGCGGAAAAAGGAGATCTCTACAAATATAGGATATACCAAAAGGACGGAAGGATCGTGGACCGTTTTGATCCCTTTGCCTTCGGCTCTGAGCTTCGCCCTAATACCGCTTCCCGGATCGCGGATTTGAATGGATATGAATTTCATGATGAAGCGTGGATGAAAAAACGCAGCAAAAATTATAATCGCCCGGTAAATATTTATGAAGTACACGCCGGATCCTGGAAAAAGAATCCGGCGGACGAAAACGGCTGGTATCGATACGACGAACTGGCGCTTGAGATGGTGGATTATTTAAAGGAAATGAATTACACTCACGTGGAATTTCTTCCTCTTATGGAGCATCCGGCGGACTGCTCCTGGGGCTATCAGGTAAGCGGATATTTTTGCCCTACCTCAAGATATGGGACCGCCGAAGACCTGATGCATATGGTAGATATTTTCCACAGAGAAGGGATCGGAGTTATCATGGACTTTGTTCCGGTGCATTTTGTGGTAAACGATTATGCCTTAAGTCAATTTGACGGAACCGCCCTTTATGAATATCCAAGCCCGGACATTGGATATAGTGAATGGGGAACCTGCAATTTTAATTTCTACCGGGGAGAAGTCTGCTCCTTTTTACAGTCCTCAGCGGATTTTTGGCTGTCCTGCTTCCATTTTGACGGTATCCGGATGGACGCCATCAGTAACGCCATTTACTGGCAGGGAAACGCAGAAAAAGGTGTGAATGAAGGTGCTCTTAATTTTGTAAAGAATATGAACCAGGGACTTCAGGAAAGGCATCCTACGGTCATGCTCATTGCCGAAGACTCCACGAACTTTCCGAAGGTCACTGCGCCGATGGAATACGATGGCCTTGGATTTGATTATAAATGGGATATGGGATGGATGAACGATACTTTGGATTATTTTAAGATTCATCCATATGACCGGAGATACCATTATCACAAACTGACCTTCTCTATGATGTATTTTATCAATGAACACTATATGATGACCCTCTCCCATGATGAAGTGGTCCATGGAAAGGCGACCATCATTCAGAAAATGTGGGGAGAATACGGTTATAAGTTCCAGCAGGTAAAAACCTTGTATGCTTATATGTACACCCATCCGGGGAAAAAATTGAACTTTATGGGGAACGAATTTGGACATTTCAGAGAGTGGGATGAAGAAAAAGAGTGTGATTGGTTCCTCTTATCCTATCCAAAGCACGACAGTCTGAAAAAATTCATGAAAGAACTGCACCATCTTTACATTTCCACGCCGGCATTGTATGATGGAGAGTATAATCCGGCCAGCTTCCGGTGGATCGAATCGGATGCGGTGGAAGACTGCGTATATATTTATGAAAGAATCTGTAAGGACGACCGTATTATCGTCGTTCTTAACATGAGTGAAAACGAATATGAATCCTATTCTTTCGGATACGATCATCATGCGGTGCTCACTGAGCTTTTAAGCGGAGAGCGGCAGGAATACGGCGGATATTTTGCCGGAGGAGAAAAAAAGATCACAGCTTCCCCGAAAGGATACAAATGGTGGTCTCATAAATTTAACGTCCATATCCCTGCTCTCGGAGCCATTATTTATAAAGTGACTTTATTGGAAGAGCCGGAAATAAAAGAAAAGGATGTTTTGAAAAAAAGATTAAAAGATGAAAATTGATATTAAGCTTGAGGCATTTGAAGGTCCGTTGGATCTTCTTTTGCATCTTATTGACAAAAATAAAGTAAATATCTACGACATCCCCATTGTGGAGATCACCGACCAGTATATGGAGTGCATACGGGACATGGAATTGCTAGATTCCATGGATTCCATGAGCGAGTTTCTTGTCATGGCTGCCACATTGCTTAAGATAAAGTCCAAGTGGCTCCTTCCAAGGGAGGAAAAGGAAGAGGAAGAAGACCCAAGGGAAGAGCTGGTGAACCGTCTTATGGAATATAAGATGTATAAGTATGCCGCCGGAGAGCTGAAAGATTTAAGCGTGGAAGCCGAAAAAATATACTATAAGCCGGAGACGGTTCCCCAGGAGATTAAAAATTATATCGAACCGGTCAAGCCGGAAGAGATTGTCGGGGATGTCACTCTGGAACGGTTAAACCAGGTATTTTCCATGGTCATGAAACGGAAAAAAGACCGGGAAGATCCTGTCCGCAGCAAGTTTGGAAAAATAGAAAAAGAACAGTACAAAGTGGAAGACCGGATGGAAAAAATTCTTTCCTCCATCCGGGGATTTCAGCATATTAATTTTAGAACCTTACTGGATATTCAGCCCTCTAAGGAAATGGTGATCGTCACTTTCCTTGCTGTATTGGAATTGATGAAGACCGGACAGATTTCTGTAGATCAGGAAAATAACTTCGACGAAATCTATATTGACTATGTAGAATAAAACAGAAAGGATGGAGTCAAAATGGAAAATAGAAATCAGATCAAGGGAATCATCGAGGCGGTGCTGTTTACCATGGGAGAATCTGTTCAGGCGGACCGGCTTGCCGCAATTTTAGAAATAGAAAAAAAAGAACTTGTTGAGGTTTTAAAAGAAATGCAGCAGGAATACGCCGCCTGTGAGCGGGGAATCTGCCTCATAGAGTTAGACGGCGCCTGGCAGCTTTGCACCAAAATAGAAACTTACGAATACATAAGAAAATTAGTGGTTCAGCCTAAGAAAAGGTCCCTTACAGACGTCATGCTGGAAACCTTATCTATCATAGCCTATAAGCAGCCGGTGACCAAACAGGAGATTGAATCCATCCGGGGCGTAAAAAGTGATTTTGCAGTCAATAAGCTGATCGAATACAAATTAGTAAAAGAACTGGGGCGTTTGGATACGGTCGGCCGTCCGATCGTGTTTGGTACTACGGAAGAGTTTTTGCGCTGCTTTGGCGTATCTTCCATTGAAGAGTTGCCGGATATCGACGAAGTGACCAAACAAGGCTTTATGCAGGAGGCCATGGATGAAGTGGCGGATACCCTAAAAGTCACAGTTTAACAATTTTTTCCCGTAAGGGTTTAAGAATTTTCCCCTGCAAAGGGATGTGCCAAAAGACAGGTAAAAAAATTACAACATAAAAATAGTTTTGGAACTTTCTCTTAAACTTACGAGTAAGATTCCAAAACTATTTTTTATATTATTTGCAGGCTATTTTATAACTGAGCATAACCGAAGCCGTTGACCAAAGCGTCGATCTTTTGGCCCTTCTTGCAATATGGGCATTCGCTCTTTTTGTATGTATTATATCCAGGAACATCCTGAGTGGTAAACAAGGAGTTGACAGGAAGATTGCCGTATTCAGAAATAGCGCTGAATATAGAAGAAACTCCCTGTAACTTGCCTCCGTAAAACTCGATACATTCCCATCCGCGGTTAATGGTGATACCGGTGGTGATGGAAGCCATCAAAATAATTACATTTTTATCCTTGATCATCGGCTGAATGTTTTTGCGGAAGAACATCTGTCCGTCAGCGTCAATCTCAGGAGTAACGATATAGATCGACTTGTGCTGATTATATGAGAAGATTCCGCGTTCTGTAAGCTGTTCTGCTAAAAATGCGCCGATAACCTCTGTTCCGTCAAGACATACAATGGTATCCACTACAGTATTGTTCTTATATAACTGAGCAAGGCTTGACGCCGCTTCCTTTGCGTCAGACTGGCGAACTTTGATGGTTGTCATGTCAAGAAAATAATTGACGTGTGAGTTTCTGGTAGCAAAGTGACCAGGAAATGTGGATAATGACAGACTGCTGTTTCTGGAATGAAATGATATTTTGCGACTCTCCATAGTAACTCCTCCCAAAATAAAATAGTATTATAAAATCAATCTATGAAACCAAGCGCCAAGCGCTAAATGCCGCCCCCTGGCTTGTGATCCGCAAAGATCCGCCGGCCTTGCTTTCATAGTAAATATTATACATTATTACGATAAAAATGAAAAGGGTATTTTGTTAAAAACAAAAAGAAGTTTTAAATGAAAGTGAAATATTAAAAACAATCATGTTTTTTTATTGTTTTGAAAGGGCAAAAAAATGTCATTGCAAACCAAATAAAGTGTGAATTGAAAGGGGTCAAGCTGTTAAAAAAATAACACAAAATTTCGTTTCAAATTTTGATATTGAAATTTTTTTCTATGTAGTATTTGTTAGCGAGATGTATTATATTGAAATTAGCACAAATTGTAATAATTTTGTAAAAGAAAAGTCAGGTTCATAAGAATTAAAAATGTTAATAAAATAACGAAAGAATATTGACTTTATGTGAAAAAATTGTTATAGTTAGAACTGTTTATTAATGACGATTTTGAACCAGAATTTTAATGGAGGAATGAATATGAGCAATTCAAAAATGAGTGCTCGTGAAAGAATTGAGTATCTGCTTGAGGAAGATTCTTTTGTCGAACTTGGCAATATGATTTTGGCTCGCAGCACGGATTATAATCTGGATTCCCACAGGGAAGACGGAGACGGCGTTATTACAGGTTATGGCATTTTGGGGGATCGAATGGTCTATGTATACAGTCAGGATGCTTCCGTTTTAGGAGGAACCATCGGAGAGATGCACGCGAAAAAAATCGCGTCTTTGTATGACATGGCCATGAAGACCGGAGCGCCGATCATCGGTATGCTTGATTGCGCCGGACTGCGTTTGCAGGAAGCAAACGACGCCCTTAATGCATTTGGAAGTATATTCAGAAAACAGGTGGAAGCTTCCGGAAATATTCCGCAGCTTTGCGCAGTGTTTGGTATGTGCGGCGGCGGCAGCGCAGTGATGAGCGCAATGTCGGATTTTACTTTTATGGAAAAAGAAAAAGGACAGTTATTTGTCAACAGTCCGAATACCCTTGGCGATAATCATGAGAGAAAAGACACTGCCGGCTATGCTTACCAGGCAGAGAGAGCGGGTAATGTTGATTTTGTCTGTGAATCAGAAGAGGAGCTTTTGACAAAGCTTCGTATGCTCGTGGATATCCTTCCTTCCAATTACGAGGAGGGAGACATTGATTTCGAGTGTACCGATGATTTGAATCGTGTGATTCCGGAATTAAATGACGCAGAATATGACGCTCGTTTTATTTTGTCACAGATCGCAGATAATGCCTTCTTTATTGAGACGAAGGAGATGTATGCAAAAGATATGGTCACCGGTTTTATCCGTCTTGACGGACAGACCGTGGGAGCGATCGCAAATCAGCCGGTGGACGGTGTTTCCGTCTTGACGACGAGAGGTATGGATAAGGCAGAAAGATTTGTGAAGTTCTGCGACGCATTTAATATCCCACTGCTTACCATTACGAATGTGAGCGGATTAAAACCGCTCCTTCACGAAGAGCGCAAGATGGCGAAAGCTTTAGCGCAGATGATCCGAGGTTTTGCAGACAGCACCGTGCCAAAGGTAAATCTTATCGCAGGAAAGGCATTTGGAACTGCAGGGATCGTGATGAACTCCAAATCCATCGGAGCGGATTTCGTTTTGGCGTGGCCGGATGCTTCCGTGGGCATGATGGATGCGGAACAGGCAGTCCGTATTATGTATGCGGAAGAAATTGCAAAGAGCAAAGTACAGCTTGAGTTGATCGCCGAGAAGACGCAGCAGTATGACGCGCTTCAGGGAAGTGCTCTTGCAGCGGCAAAGAGAGGCTATGTAGATGATATCATTGAACCGGACGCCACAAGAAAGCGTTTGGTTGCAGCTTTTGAAATGCTGTACCGGAAGAAACAAAGAGCTTCCGATAAGAAGCATACTGCAATTTAAAGAAGATGAGGAGATAACAATATGGGTGAAGTTTTATCGAAAGCTCTGTTAAATACCCTGATGGGAATGGGAACCGTATTTGTCGTCCTGATCGTAATCTCGCTGCTTATTTCACTCTTTAAATATATCCCGGCTTTAGAAAGAAAGTTTAGATCAGCTTCCAGGAAAAAAGCGAAAAAAGCACCGAAAAATGTTCCTGCGGAAAATAAGCCGGCGCCAAAACGTCCTGTTCTTGTGCAGGAAGAAGAAGAGACGGAGATGGGCGATGAATTGATTGCTGTGATCATGGCGGCAATCGTAGCTTCTTCCGGCGGAGCGGTCAGCGCAGACCGTTTGAGGATCCGTTCCGTGAGAAGAGTGAATAGACGATAAATACAGGATGAATTTTAGGAGGATGGATGAATGAAAAATTATAGAATAACCGTAAATGGCGTAGCCTATGATGTCGCTGTAGAAGAATTGGATCAGGGAAGCGTAGCGGCTGCACCTGCTGCTCCGGCCGCAATGAGCGCCGCACCGGCTCCGGCTAAAAAAGCACCTGCAAAGGCAGCGGGCGCACAGGGAGCAGAAAAGATCAACGCCCCAATGCCTGGAAAGATTGTAGGCGTAAAGGTACAGGCAGGAGCTAAGGTCAGCAAAGGTGATGTTGTTGTGATCTTAGAAGCGATGAAGATGGAAAACGAGATTTGTGCGCCGAAGGATGGCGTGATTGCAACTGTAGATGTCGCTGTAGGTGATTCCGTAGAGGGCGGCGACGTATTAGCATCAATGAATTAATTCGTTAATTCGGTTTGTTATGGAGGGAATCCTATGAGTTATGTTGCAGAGACGATGACTAATCTTGCAGCGCAGACCGGATTTGCATTTTTACAGCCCGGCAACTTTATTATGATTATTGTCGCCCTGGTATTTTTGTATCTGGCCATTGTAAAAGGGTATGAACCTCTTTTGCTAGTACCAATTTCTTTTGGTATGCTGCTTGTAAATTTATATCCGGACATCATGAGTGATACCGGATTATTACATTATTTTTATTTGCTGGATGAATGGAGTATCCTCCCATCTCTGATCTTCCTTGGAGTAGGAGCGATGACAGACTTCGGACCGCTGATCGCCAACCCAGCCAGCTTCCTTTTGGGAGCCGCAGCGCAGTTTGGTATTTACGGCGCTTATTTCCTGGCAATCTTTATGGGCTTTCCGGATAAAGCGGCAGCGGCGATTTCCATTATCGGAGGAGCGGATGGACCGACCTCAATCTTCCTTGCAGGCAAGCTGGGACAGACCGGTTTAATGGGACCGATCGCAGTGGCGGCTTATTCTTATATGTCCCTTGTTCCGATCATTCAGCCGCCGATCATGAAACTTCTTACCACAGAGGAAGAACGAAAGATTAAAATGGAACAGCTTCGTCCGGTATCGAAGACAGAAAAGATACTTTTTCCGATCGTTGTTACCGTTGTAGTTTGTCTTGTACTTCCTACCACGGCGCCGTTAGTCGGTATGCTGATGCTTGGTAATTTATTCCGGGAAAGCGGCGTAGTAAAACAGCTTTCTGAGACAGCGTCCAATGCGCTGATGTATATCGTAGTTATCATTCTTGGTACTTCCGTTGGAGCGACGACCAGCGCAGAAGCCTTCTTAAATATCAGCACGATTAAGATCGTAGTTCTTGGCCTTGTGGCCTTTGCGGTTGGTACGGCTGCCGGAGTGATCTTTGGAAAAATTATGTGTAAAGTAACTGGCGGAAAGGTAAATCCTTTGATTGGTTCAGCCGGAGTTTCCGCTGTGCCGATGGCGGCTCGTGTATCCCAGAAAGTGGGTGCGGAAGCAGACCCGTCCAATTTCCTTTTAATGCATGCTATGGGACCGAACGTGGCAGGTGTAATCGGAACTGCTGTTGCTGCCGGTACTTTTATGGCAATTTTCGGAGTGTAGAAAGGAGTTAGAGCATAATGAGTGAAACAACCAAAAAACCAATTAAAATTGTGGAGACTGTCTTAAGAGATGCTCATCAGTCCTTGATCGCAACTCGAATGACAACAGAAGAAATGCTCCCGATCGTGGATAAAATGGATAAAGTGGGTTATCATGCCGTGGAATGTTGGGGCGGCGCGACCTTTGACGCTTCCCTTCGTTTCTTAAAGGAAGACCCATGGGACAGACTGCGTAAATTGCGTGATGGATTTAAAAACACAAAACTGCAGATGTTATTTAGAGGACAAAATATTCTCGGATATCGTCCTTATGCCGATGATGTTGTGGAATATTTCGTACAAAAATCCATTGCCAACGGAATAGATATTATTCGTATTTTTGACTGTTTGAATGATCTTCGTAATCTTCAGACTGCGGTAAAAGCGTCCAACAGAGAACAGGGACACGCTCAGGTGGCTCTTTCCTATACTCTGGGAGATGCTTATACCTTAGATTATTGGAAGGACACCGCCAAACGCATTGAGGATATGGGTGCAAATTCCTTATGTATCAAGGATATGGCCGGTCTTCTTGTGCCTTATGAGGCAACCAGATTAGTAACCGCATTAAAGGAAGCAACGGATCTTCCTGTGGAACTTCATACCCATTACACCAGCGGAGTCGGCGGAATGACTTATTTAAAAGCGGTGGAAGCAGGCGTAGATATCATCGATACGGCAATGTCTCCATTTGCTATGGGTACCAGCCAGCCAGCAACTGAGGTTATGGCAGAAACCTTCCGGGGAACTCCGTATGATCCGGGATTTGATCAGCAGCTTCTCGGCGAAATCGCTGATTATTTCCGCCCGATTCAGGAACACGCTCTAGAAACCGGACTGCTGAATCCGAAGGTTATGGGTGTAAACATTAAGACCTTGATGTATCAGGTTCCTGGCGGAATGCTTTCCAATCTGGTGTCCCAGTTAAAAGAGCAGGGCGCTTCTGATAAATATTACGAAGTGCTTGCGGAAGTACCTCGCGTACGTAAAGATTTTGGAGAACCGCCGCTTGTTACGCCTTCCAGCCAGATTGTGGGAACACAGGCAGTATTAAATGTCATTACCGGAGAGCGTTATAAGATGATCACAAAAGAATCCCGCGGCTTGTTAAAGGGTGAATATGGTCAGACGGTAAAACCGGTGAATCCGGAAGTGCAAAAGAAAGCGATCGGAGACGAAGAGCCGATCACCTGCCGTCCTGCCGATCTCTTAGAGCCGGAGCTTGATAAACTCGAGGCGGAAATGAGCCAGTGGAAAGAACAGGATGAGGACGTTTTATCCTATGCCTTATTCCCACAGGTTGCCACAGATTTCTTCAAATACCGCGCAGCGCAGAAGAAAAAGATCGATCCGGAAAAAGCAGATACGGTAAATGGGGCTTATCCGGTATAAAGATTTAAAGTAAAACAAAAAGAATAATTAAGAGGCCGCTCTAAAATGCGGTTTCTGCAGAAATGATCTTTATCATAAGATAAAAATAGCGGGAGAAGTCACGGGAAATTGTGGTTTCTCCCGTTAAATTGTTAGGCCGGTTTTCTCAAAAATATATTTTAATAGAAGGCATTGGTAAGCGCCCCTGTGCCCTTTTTTTGGAAATCTGCATAAGATATAATAGTATACCTTAGGAAAGGTTTACAAGAAAAAAGATTTATGGTATTCTAATAAGAATTATGTTCGGAGATAGATTGTAGAAGGAGAATCATTATGCCGGAAATATATTTTGATAATGGTGCGACAACCCGGGCATTTGATGAAGTGCGTGGGATTATGAATGAAGTGCTGGAAGTGGAGTATGGCAATCCTTCTTCCATGCATAAAAAAGGTTTTGTGGCAGAACAGTATGTGACAAGATCAAAAGAGATTATTGCCCGCAGTTTAAAAGTGGATCCAAAGGAGATCTACTTTACTTCCGGAGGAACGGAAGCGAACAATTTAGCGTTAATTGGCGCAGCGCTGGCGGGAAGGAGAACGCGAAAGCATATTATTACCACAAGGATAGAACACGCTTCTGTGTATAACACTCTGGGATTTTTGGAGGAAGAGGGTTTTGAGATCACCTATCTTCCGGTGGATGAAAGAGGAATCGTGGATTTGGAAGAGCTAAAGCGGGCTTTGCGAAAGGATACGCTGCTGGTGTCTGTTATGTGCGTAAACAATGAGATCGGTTCCATTGAACCGGTGGAAGAGATCGGAAGGATTGTAAAGCAGTTTGATCCGCAGATTCTTTTTCATTCGGATTGTATACAGGCATACGGCAAGCTGTTTTGTTATCCGAGACGATGGAAGGCAGATATGATTTCGGTCAGCGGCCATAAGATCCACGGTCCGAAGGGAATCGGGTTTTTATATGTAAAAACCGGAACAAAAATCAAGCCGATCATCTGGGGCGGCAATCAGCAAAAGGGAATGCGTTCCGGAACGGAAAATGTTCCAGGGATCGCCGGTCTTGGTATGGCCGCTTCTTTAATCTATGAAAATCATGATCATAAAATAAAGCATATACAGAAAGTGAAGGATCATTTCCTTGAAAGAGCGATGGCGGAACTTCCTCATATAAAAAATAATTCCCAGGGGGCGCCGCATATTGTAAGCCTTAGTTTCCCGGGGATCAGAAGCGAGGTATTGCTCCACGCCCTTGAGGAGAAGGGGATTTACGTTTCCGCAGGTTCCGCCTGCTCTTCCAATAAACCGGAAGTAAGCGGTACCTTAAAGGGAATCGGTCTTACCAAAGATTTTTATGAATCCACACTTCGCTTTTCGTTTTCAATTTTTAACACGATCGATGAAACGGATTATTGCATAGAAGTCTTAAAAGAATTGCTGCCGGTGTTAAGGAGATTTCGCCGCAGATAACAGGAATTATAGAATTTCATAACCAAGGAGGGAATTATGGAGTACAAAGCATTTTTGATTAAATATGCGGAGATCGGAGTAAAAGGTAAAAACAGATATATGTTTGAGGACGCGTTGGTAAGGCAGATGAAATTTGCTCTGAAAAATGTGGGAGAGTTCTATATTCGGAAGGAATCCGGACGGATTTTTGTGGAGTCCGAGAGTTCTTTTGATTATGAGGAAGCAATTGACGGACTTAGCAGAGTGTTTGGAATATCCGGCATTTGCCCGGTCATCATAGAAAATGAAAAATCCTTTGATCACATTGAACAGGTGTCAAAAGACTATTTTAAGGAGCGTTACGGCTCCCCGGCCTTTACATTTAAAGTAAACGTGAGAAGAGCGGATAAAAGTTATCCGATGAAATCCATGGAAGTTGCCGCACTCCTCGGAGAAAAGCTTCTGGCTGCCTATGAGGGTTTGTCCGTAGATGTGCATCACCCAGATGTGACTTTGACGGTGGAAATCAGGGATAAAGTATATCTGTATTCCGAAGAGATCCCGGGTCCGGGAGGAATGCCGGTGGGAACCGGCGGGAAAGCGATGCTGCTGCTGTCCGGAGGAATTGACAGTCCGGTTGCCGGTTATATGATCTCCAAACGCGGCGTGAGAATTGAGGCAGTATACTTCCATGCACCGCCTTATACCAGTGAGAGGGCAAAACAAAAAGTGGTCGATCTTGCCAAACTGATTTCCCGGTATACAGGTCCGATTAATCTCCATGTGATTAATTTTACGGATATTCAGATGGCAATTTATGAGAAATGTCCTCACGATGAGCTAACGATCATTATGCGCCGCTACATGATGAAGATCGCAGAACATTTTGCAAGAAAAACAGACTGTCTTTCTCTGGTGACTGGAGAAAGTATCGGACAGGTGGCAAGTCAGACGATGCAAAGTCTTTATGTCACCAATGAAGTATGTAAGATGCCGGTTTTCCGCCCTTGCATCGGCATGGATAAACAAGATATTGTAACTTTAGCAGAAAAAATCGGTACATTTGAAACGTCGATCTTACCATATGAAGATTGCTGTACGATTTTTGTGGCAAAACATCCGGTGACAAAACCCAGACTTGATGTGATCAAAAAATCAGAGAAGAATCTGGAAGACTGCATCGAGGAACTGATGGATGCTGCCCTTGATTCCGAAGAAGTGATCAAGATTCGTTAGGACGTAAGTCCAGAGCGTTTTCTTTAAGAAAGAAAAAAATATCCGCAAGGCGCGGGCTAAAAAAGATTTTTTCCAGGCTTGCGGATAGTTTTTCGAAATGGATTATTCTGCGAGATATGGAGTTAAGGACTCCATGATTTCATCAAGGTTATCGGCGTTATGGATGTTCAAATCAATTGGTTTGGAAATATCCAGGCTGAAAATACCCATAATGGATTTGGCATCGATGACATAACGTCCGGAAACGAGATCAAATTCTGCATTAAAGCGATTGATGACATTGACAAAAGTTTTCACTTTATCGATAGAATTTAATGATATTTTTACTGTTTTCATGAGAAAACGCCCCCTTTAATTTGTTTGATAATATTACTATTATAGTAACCGTTTCAATATAAAAAGTCAATAGAAAGACTTTTTCCATCGGGAAAGGTTACCGTCAAATAGGCCTTGGCAAAGAAGGAAGAGGAGCCGCCGATGATAATTTATAGTGTCTCGGAAAAAGGCTGCTGCAAAAAAATTCGGTGATGTAAGGAGTTAATATGAATTTTACAAAGAAAAAAGCTGCATTTTTGACATTGGGATGTAAAGTAAATCAATATGAGACCGACGCGATGAAAGAGCTTCTTTTAAAGAATCAGTATGAAATTGTTGATTTTAAATCTCAGGCTGATGTTTATATTATTCATACCTGCTCTGTGACAAATATGGCAGACCGGAAAAGCCGCCAGATGATCAAACGGGCCAGGAGGATGAACCCTTCCGGTATCGTGGTCGCCGTGGGATGTTATGTTCAGGCAAAAAAAGAGGAACTCCTTAACGAAGGGATGGCGGATATTTTAATCGGCAACAATCAAAAGGGAGAAATCGTTCAGATCCTGGAAGATTATTTCGAGGAACAGAGGAAAAAGGCTTATATTGTTGATATCAGTCGGGAAAAAGAATACGAATCTTTAAGCATCTGCAATGTAAGCGGACATACTAGGGCATATATTAAAATACAGGACGGCTGTAATCAGTTTTGTTCTTATTGTATTATCCCATACACCAGAGGAAGGATCCGAAGTGAGAGACCGGAGAGAATCGAAAAAGAAGTGAGAAGTCTCTCGGAAAAGGGATTTCAGGAGGTGGTGTTAACCGGGATCCATTTAAGCTCCTACGGAAAAGACTTAGGAAATACGGACCTTTTACGGTTGATCGGGAGGATCCATGATATCGAGGGGATTTCCCGCATCCGTTTAGGCTCCTTAGAACCGAGGATCATCACGGAAGAATTTGTACAGGAACTAAAAAAATATGATAAGGTTTGCCCGCACTTTCACCTGTCTTTGCAAAGCGGATGTGACGATACTTTAAAACGTATGAACCGCAAATACACAACGGCAGATTATGAGAATGCGCTTGCGATTTTAAGACGACATTATGATCATCCGGCTCTCACCACTGATGTGATCGCCGGCTTTGTCGGAGAATCGGAAGAAGAATTTGAAAATACAAAGAGATTCCTCGAAAAAATCAATCTATATGAGATGCATATCTTTAAATATTCTGTGAGAGAGGGCACCAGGGCGCAGCGTATGGACGGGCATATCCCGGAACAGATTAAGACAAGCCGTTCGTCGCAGCTTCTTTCCTTAGCCGCGGCCAATAAGAAAAAATACGAAGAATATTTTCTGGGAAAAAAGGAAAAGGTACTTCTTGAGGAAATCATTACTGTGGAAGGAAAACAGTATTATCAGGGCTATACGTCAAGGTATGTAAGAGTTGCGGTGGAGATAAAAGAGGATGAAAGATTGGAGGCAAATCAGATCGTACCTCTTGTGATTTGCGGCTTTTTGGATGAAAATCTTTTGCTTGGGAAACTTTTGATTGAATTTTAATAATATACATAGTACAATATGTAGAGCTTATATAAGCAATATATAGTATAGGAGGTAGGAGATGAATACAGAATCCACACAATTCTTTAATGTTGTGAAAGAACAAGAGTATAATGTTTCCGGTATTTTGGAAGAAGTATATCGGGCGCTCACGGAAAAAGGATACAAGCCGGTGAATCAGATCGTCGGTTATATTATGTCCGGAGATCCTACATATATCACCAGTTATAAGAATGCTAGAAGTCTGATCATGAAAGTAGAACGGGATGAAATTATTGAGGAACTGTTAGAGTTCTACATTAATGCAAAGTATAAGTGATGAGTAAGGAACGATATCTTGGTCTTGATTACGGGACAAAAACTGTGGGAGTTGCCGTCAGCGATCCTCTGGGCATCACTGCCCAGACTGTTGAGACAATTACCAGAAAGTCAAATAAAAAGCTTAGGCAGACATTGGCAAGAATCGAATGGTTGATCAAAGAATATCAGATTGATAAAATTGTGTTGGGCCTGCCTAAGAATATGAATAATTCATTGGGCGTGCGTGCGGAAGAAACCATGGAATTTCAGGCAATGCTTGAAAGAAGAACCGGGTTGGAAGTGATCCTTTGGGATGAGAGACTTACTACAGTACAATCAGAGCAAATTTTAATCGAAAGCGGAGTCCGAAGAGAGCATCGAAAAGAGAAGATCGATCAGATGGCTGCGGGATTTATATTGCAAAGTTATATGGAGGCACATCCGATTCCGGATAAAGCGAATTAGAACGGTAGGCGAGGACAATATGGACAAGATAGAAAGTGTTGCTTTCCAGATGGAAGATGGAGAATATGTAGACTTTTATATATTGGAAGAGACGAAGATCAATGGGGTGAATTACCTTCTGGTATCAGAAGATCCGGAAGATGAAGAAGCCTATGTCTACATTATGAAGGAAAATGCCAGGGAAGCGCAAGATGAGCTTAACACCTATATTATGGTGGAAGATGAGACAGAGCTGTTATCTGTTTCCAGAATATTTGAACAATTGATGGAGGACATTGACATCCAGATTGAATAATTGCAATACCGGACTGATCGTTATGACATCGTATATTTAGAACGGAGGGAATTTAGCTTGAAGACAACAACGGGAAATCAGTCGGTGAAAATAATACCTCTTGGAGGGTTAGAGCAGATTGGCATGAATATCACTGCATTTGAATACGAGGACAGTATTATTGTGGTAGACTGCGGTCTTGCCTTTCCTGACGATGAGATGTTAGGAATAGATTTAGTGATACCGGACATAACCTATTTAAAAGAAAACGCAGATAAGGTGAAGGGCCTTGTGATCACCCACGGACACGAAGATCACATCGGCGCGATTCCTTACACATTAAAAGAACTTAATATCCCAATTTATGCGACAAAGCTCACGATGGGATTAATTGAGAATAAACTAAAAGAACATAACTTACTAAAATCCACAAGAAGAAAAGTGGTAAAACACGGACAGTCCATTAATCTTGGCTGCTTCCGTATAGAATTTATCAAGACAAATCACAGTATCAGCGATGCGGCTGCACTTGCCATTTACACGCCGGCAGGAATTATCGTTCATACCGGAGACTTTAAGATCGACTATACCCCGGTATATGGAGACGCCATTGATTTGGGACGTTTTGCGGAACTTGGCAAAAAAGGCGTGCTGGCATTGATGTGCGACAGCACCAATGTGGAGAGAGAAGGCTACACGCCTTCCGAGCGCACGGTAGGGCGGACCTTGAATCATTTGTTTGAAGAGTATTCATCCCGCAGGATCATTGTGGCAACCTTCGCCTCCAACGTGGATCGTGTGCAGCAGATTATAAACTGTGCCTACAAATATGGAAAAAAGGTTGTAGTCGAAGGAAGAAGTATGGTAAGTACCATTTCCACGGCTGCTGAGTTAGGATATATTAATATTCCGGATAATACCCTGATCGACATTGAAGAGATGAAAAATTATGTGGACGAGCAGCTCGTTTTGATCACCACCGGAAGCCAGGGAGAGACCATGGCGGCGCTTAGCCGAATGGCGGCCTCCACCCATCGAAAAGTATCGATCAAGCCGGGGGATGTGATCATATTCAGTTCCCATCCAATTCCGGGAAATGAAAAGGCAGTTTCTAAAGTGATGAATGAACTGGCGAAAAAAGGAGCCAGCGTAATTTTCCAGGATACCCATGTTTCAGGACACGCCTGCCAGGAAGAGATCAAACTGATCTATACTTTGACAAAACCAAAGTATTCTATCCCGGTTCATGGAGAGTACCGTCACTTAAAGAGACATAAAGATCTGGCCGTCGAGATGGGCGTGCCGAAGGAGAATGTCATCATCCTCCAGTCCGGAGACGTCTTATCGGTTTCCCAGGAATCCATGAAGGTAATCGGCAAGGTTCCTGCACAGGGTATTTTGGTAGACGGTCTCGGTGTGGGAGACGTGGGCAATATCGTACTTCGCGACAGACAGCATCTCTCCCAGAACGGACTATTTATTGTAGTGGTTACTCTGGACCGCTATAATAATATGCTTCTGGCAGGACCGGACATTGTCTCCAGGGGCTTTGTTTACGTAAGAGAGAGTGAAGAACTCATGATGGAGGCAAAAGAAGTCGTAAAAGACACTCTGGAACAGTGCAGTCATAAAAAGATCACGGATTGGACCAGAATCAAAGCGGCCATACGTGATGATCTTGGCGGATTTATCTGGAAGAAAATGAAGAGAAACCCGATGATCCTTCCGATCATCATGGAAGTATAATTATCATGAAAGTGTGATCGTCATTGTGAAAGCATGATTATCATGAAAGTGTCATGAAAGTGTAAATGATCATAAGAGTAAAGTTGTTTTGGAAGTATAAGGAGAAATTTTTGTGAATATTGAAAAAGATTCACCGGTTCAGATTTCAGATACGCAGGAAGTATTAAAAAAAGGAAAAGAATTGGCAGAGCTGATCCGTAATTCGGAAGTGTTTTGCCGTTATCAAAAATGCCTTAAGGTTTTAAAAGGTGATGAAAACATCTATGAGAAGTTAAAAGAATTTCGTCAGAAGAATCTTTTGATTGAAATGGAACAGGGAGAGGATTACTATCACAAAGCTTCCGCCTTGTACGCAGAATATAACGATCTGCTTCTTGAGAGGGCAGTATCAGAGTTTCTCACGGCCGAACAGCAGATGAACCGGATGTTAAAAACCATTTATGATCAATTAAGTGAGGCGGCGCAATTGGATCTGTCCTATTTTGAACAGTAAAGCCGCCGGCAAATGACGACAAAGGAGGTATAGAAAATGACAAATAAAGTATTAAAGGTTTTGATAAAAATACTGGTGTTTGTCTTTCTCTGCCTCCTTCTTGTTTTTGTATTTTCGAAGGTGAAAAAGTTTGGGTACGATATTTTTGCAGACAGGCCCTACACTTCCAATCAATCATCAATGAAAGAAGCAGAGATTGAAATAAAAGAGGGGGAATCCCTTTCTGAAATTGCAAAAGACCTGGAAAATAAGGGAATTATCAAGGATCATTTTGTTTTTGAACTTGCTCTTCGCAGCATGGAAAACGTAGACAAAATTAAAGCGGGAACTTACACCGTCAAATCCACTTTAAAGCCTTCTGAGATACTGGATATTCTCACCAATAAGGAGGAATAAAAGGTGCAAAGAGAAAGAATTGATGATTTTATCCGGTCCTTTGATGTGGACAGAGATTCTGATGCTTTAAGAACTATTCGAAAAGAGGCAAAAGAAAATTCTGTGCCTATTATCCGGAAGGATACGGAAGAACTGATTCGAATATTATTAGAAATAAAAAAACCGGAGAAAATTCTTGAGGTGGGGACAGCCATTGGATTTTCTTCGGTTTTTATGGGTGAGAATACAAAAGAGACGGCCCATATTACTACTATAGAAAATTACCCGCCCCGGATAGAACGGGCCAAAGAAAATATCAGGCTGGCAGGGATGGAAAATAAGATCACGTTATTGGAAGGAGACGCCAAAGACTGGTTAAAGGAACTCTCAGATCCCTATGATCTGATCTTCATGGATGCGGCAAAAGGACAATATATTCATTTTTTTGATGATGTGTTAAGATTATTAAAAACCGGCGGCATTCTTTTATCGGACAATGTCTTGCAGGATGGCGATATTTTTGAATCCAGATACGGAATCCGGCGTAGAAACCATACTATCCATCATAGAATGAGAGAATATCTTTATGTACTAACTCATCATGAGTCTTTAAAAACCGTTATTTTAGAAACCGGAGACGGGATTACGGTCAGCGTAAAAATATAGAGGAGCAAAACAATGGGAAAAACAGAAATATTAATTCCGGCAAGCAGCCTTGAAGTCTTAAAGACCGCTGTATTTTATGGGGCCGACGCCGTATACATTGGCGGCGAGATGTACGGTCTTCGCGCAAAAGCAAAGAACTTTTCGAAGGAAGAGATGGAAGAGGGAATCCGCTACGCCCATCAGCATGGAGCAAAGGTCTACGTAACGGCAAACATTGTGGCCCATAACAGAGATCTTCGCGGAGTGGAACAATACTTTAAAGAACTTGCCGAAATGAAGCCGGATGCTTTGATCATTTCAGATCCCGGAGTCTTCCTTCTTGCCAAAGAACATTGTCCGGAGATAGAGATCCATATCAGCACCCAGGCAAACAGCACCAATTACAAAACCTATAACTTCTGGTATCAGCAGGGAGCAAGCCGTGTGGTGGCGGCAAGGGAACTTTCCTTAAAAGAATTAAAAGAAATCAGGCAAAATATACCGGACGACATGGAGATCGAAGCCTTCGTCCACGGGGCAATGTGCATCTCCCATTCCGGACGCTGCTTATTAAGTAGCTATTTCACCGGCAGAAATGCCAATATGGGAGCTTGTACCCACCCTTGCCGCTGGAAATACTATGTCATGGAAGAAACCAGACCGGGAGAATATCTTCCCGTGGAAGAAAACGAACGGGGAACTTATATTTTTAATTCGAAGGACCTTTGCATGATAGAGCATATTCCAGAGCTGATCGACGCCGGAGTGGACAGTTTTAAAATCGAAGGTAGAATGAAGACTGCCCTTTATGTGGCCGCTGTAACAAGAACCTACCGGAGAGCCGTGGACGATTACCAGCAATCGCCGAAACGGTACCGTCAGAATCTGGACTATTATCGGGAAGAGATTGCAAAATGCACCTACCGCCAGTTTACCACAGGATTTTACTTTGGGCAGACCGACGAAACATCCCAGATTTACGACGCAAATACTTATATCAAGGAGTACACTTATATCGGAATTGTTCAGGAAATCGATCAGAAAGGTATGTGTAAAATTTATCAGCGAAATAAATTCTCCGTGGGAGAAGAAATTGAAATCATGCTGCCGGATGGAAGTAACCAGATACTAACCGTAAAATCCATGGAAGATGAAAACCGGCAAAAAATAGACAGCGCTCCCCATCCAAAACAGGAAATTTGGATTGATTTCGGGCAAAACTTAAAAGAAGGATATCTGTTAAGACGAAAAGAATAAGAACAATGGCCATCCTTATTCGCATATAATGGAATTAACACAGATTTCGGAGTATATGCTTATATGCGGTCGTTTAAAAAGCCTTTCTCCGCAAAGGAAGAAAAGCAATATCTGGAATGGTACCGTAACGGAAGCGAAACAGCAAAAAATGAGCTGATCGAGCATAATTTAAGACTGGTAGCTCATATAGTAAAGAAATATAACACAACAGACCGGGATCTGGATGATCTGATTTCCATTGGAACAATTGGGCTCATTAAAGGGATACAGACCTTTGACTACACAAGAGGGGGACGCCTTGCAACCTATGCAGCAAGATGCATTGAAAATGAGCTGCTGATGATGCTTCGGCAAGAAAAGAAACTGCTTAAAGAAGTATCCCTCTACGAACCCATCGGCACGGACCAGGAGGGAAATCATGTTAATCTGATGGATGTACTTTGCGTAAAAGACTCATCGCTGGAGGAACAATATCTTTACCACAATTATTTGTGGCATCTTGATGAGCTTCTTGACGCCTTAGACAATCACCGGGAGAGAGACATCATCATACAAAGATATGGTCTGAAAGGATGCAGAGCCCACACCCAAAAAGAAGTGGCCAAAGCCCTTGGCATATCCAGATCCTACGTTAGCCGGATCGAAAAAAAAGCATTGGAAAAATTAAAAAATCAATACGAACAGATCTGAAGATCGAATTGGAGAAAAATCATGTGGAAAATGTTATATCCAGACACCTATATCGAATCAACTTATGATATCGATTTTCAAAGATTATACGAACAGGGTTATCGGGGAGTATTATTTGATATAGATAATACCCTGGTTCCCCATGACGCTCCTGCCAGCGAGAAGGCGATCGCCTTTTTTGATAAATTGCATAAGATCGGCTTAGAAACCTGCCTGATTTCCAACAATAAAGAACCCCGCGTAAAAAGCTTCAGCGAAAAAGTGGGAGCAAAATACGTATTTAAGGCAGGAAAGCCGCTGCCAAAGGGATATATCGAAGGCATGAAAAGAATGCACACCAAACAAGACAGCACCTTATTTGTGGGAGATCAGATCTTCACGGATATTTTAGGAGCAAATCGGGCGGGAATCTACTCCATTTTGGTAAAGCCCATCCACCCTAAAGAAGAAATACAGATTGTACTAAAACGCTATCTGGAAAAAATCGTTCTTTTTTTCTACTTTAGAAAGATTAATAGGCGGACTTTCAAAAATATTTCTTCGCAATGACGCTGCGCTCCCCTTGGCCTTCGGTGCAATAACCACATAGACAGTAATAGAAAAAAAGAGTTGAAAAATAAGATGTTTTATTATAGAATTGAAGAAGTAATAATGTACAATTAAGGAGGAGTTTCAGATATGGTATCTGCAGGCGATTTTAAAAACGGATTAACGATAGAGATTGATGGTAATGTTTATCAGATTATAGATTTCCAGCACGTAAAACCGGGAAAGGGAGCAGCATTTGTCAGAACTAAACTTAAAAATATCAAGAGTGGCGGTGTTGTAGAAAAAACCTTCCGTCCGACAGAGAAGTTCCCTACGGCGCATATTGAGAGAACTGATATGCAGTACCTGTACACAGACGGAGATTTATTCTACTTTATGGATGTGGAATCCTACGATCAGATCGCACTTAATGAAGATTCTATTGGAGATTCTTTGAAGTTTGTTCGTGAGAACGACATGGTTAAAATGATTTCCCATAACGGAGATATCTTTGCAGTAGAACCTCCATTATTCGTTGAACTGGAAGTTACAGAGTGCGAGCCGGGAGAAAAAGGAAACACTGCAACAGGCGCAACCAAGCCATGTAAGGTAGAAACAGGCGCAACCGTTTATGTTCCATTATTTGTAAATCTCGGTGATAAGCTGAAAATTGATACAAGAACAGGAGAATACCTCTCTAGAGTATAAGGGCTTATCGGTTTTGGTCAGAAACTTTAGATACCTTATGAACTTGCTATCATAATATAGTATGTATATTTTTTCAAAAAATCTATATAAACTATATAGTA
>CAZKQV010000018.1:0-55247 GCA_964555015.1 uncultured Eubacterium sp.
AAGCAGCAGAGATTGCGGCGGAGTTTTTGGGAAAACAAATTAATATATAATTATTGTCCCTAAAGCGTTGGTAAAGCAAAAAAGATAGATTTAATTTGAACAAAATTATGAAAGATAACATAAGGCAAAGCAAAAATATTATCCAATCTGTATCAAGTTTTCCGGTATGAAAACAGAGATTGGATAATTAAGCTGCCTTGGTTTGTAGAGATAATTTGATATATTATTAAGTGATGGTTTGACATATGGAGAAGAGAAAAGGTGAAGCAGGACATATCGGTTTATAATACAGAAAACAGTGGTTTTTATTTTCCGAAACAGGAGATTTCCTGTTGGATACAGGAGATGGACGCCATTATGAAAGAGTATCCTAAGTGTCCGGTGACGACTGCGGCGGGAGCTGCGTTTCATCAGGAGGATATGACCGGACATTTCCCGGAGAAGGCCGCATTTATAGAGTTTATAGAGCGGGGAGATCAAAGTGAGTGTAAAAATGCCCTTGTCCGTCTTCAGTTTACCAAGAAAAAAGGACAGGATTTGCAACCTCTTTATGAGCGCTATGAGGATATTATGGAGTTTCACAAGGATGAGATCAGTGCATCGATACTGGCTTCCTCCTATTATAGTATGGAAGAGCTAAAGATGAGACTTCCTAAGTTGGAGGAGATTCTTATGAATCCTTATGGTACGGGAATGGGGATTCAGGTGGTGACGGGAACCATTATGCTGGCAGACGGAGGACCCGCAGAGGGAGCAAAGGGAATCCAAATGTACTTTTTTCTAGACCAGGAAGGCGTGGATGTCCAGGATTTGAGAGTGAGAAGGATGATCGGTTTACTATCTGTTCTGGCGGGACAGGCCGTCAAACTTGCGCAGCAGATCAGTGAAGAAGGAAGGATCTGGTGTGAGGAGGCAAAAAAAGCGGGAATTTCCCGGATTCCTAATCTCACAGAAGGTTTTCTGATCGCAGGAGCGCATTACGTGTTAAGTCTTGCCGCAGACCGAGAACGACAGCAGAACTTGAATGATATGGCATTTCATTTGCTAACCGGCATGATGGATGAAGTGCAGACAATTTTAGATGCCGTATACATATTATAAAAAACAGAGTGTATCTATGATATTAATGTATAGATAAGCGGATCGGCTCAGTGAGCATTGTGCTCACACTGAAATCTGCGGTAATTTAAAAGTATATTATGATATCTATAGTAAATAAGCGGAGCGGACTCAAGGAGAGTATGGTGGAATGAGGAAAAATTATAAAATCACAGTGGCTTATGATGGTTCGAGGTATTATGGCTGGGAGCATCAGCCGGACAGAGAGACGATTCAGGGAAAGCTGGAGGCTGTGCTTACAAAAATGTGCGGCGAACCAATCGATGTGATCGGCGCAGGCAGGACGGACGCCGGGGTTCATGCCAAAGCGATGGTTGCCAATGCTGTGATGGATACAGATTATGCTCCGGAAAAGATCCGGGACTATATGAACCGGTATCTTCCCGATGATATTGCAGTGCGGGACATAAAAGAGGCTTCCGACCGTTTTCACGCCCGTTATAAGGCGGTGGGAAAACTATATACATATACTTGTTTTGACGGAGAGATTAAGCCGGTTTTTGACCGGAAGTATGTTACAGTGATGAAGCAGAAACTCAATGTGGATCGGATGAAGGAAGCGGCGGCCTTATTGGAAGGAAAGCATGATTATAAGAGTTTTTGCGGTAATTCTCATATGAAAAAGTCGACGGTGCGGATTGTTGACCGAATCGAGATCGTCCGCAGAGGGGGTTATATTTATTTTAATTTCCATGGAACCGGATTTTTACAGAATATGGTAAGGATTCTGGTGGGAACCTTAATTGAAGTTGGACAGGGAAAGAGAGAACCGGAAGATATGATAAGGATTCTGGAAGCGCTGGATCGAAAGGAAGCGGGACCGACAGCGCCGCCTGGAGGTTTATGTTTGATAAAAGTAGATTATTAATAATAGAAGTAGATTATTGATAATAATTGTACTGTTGCAGCAGTACATGAAGTTTTATTAAGGAGGTACATGATGAAAAAAGAGTTTGATGTAATTGCATTGGGAGAGCTGCTGATTGATTTTACATTGAATGGAACCAGCAGTCAGGGTAATAATTTGTTTGAGGCAAACCCGGGAGGAGCCCCTTGTAATGTTTTGTCCATTTTACAGAAGTTGGGCAAGAAAACTGCATTTATTGGCAAAGTTGGACAGGATCAGTTTGGCAGATTATTAAAGGATTGCGTGGAATCCATCGGAACGAACACAGATAATCTGTATATGGACCGTGAGATAAATACAACATTGGCCTTTGTTCATACATTCCCAGACGGCGACAGAGAGTTTTCCTTCTACCGTAATCCTGGTGCAGATATGATGCTTAAGGCAGATGAGATTAAGGAAGAGGAGATCGCAAAGGCTAAAGTGTTCCATTTTGGCACCTTATCCATGACGCATAACGATGTGAGAAAAGCTACGTTAAAGGCTGTAGAGCTGGCAAAGAAAAACGGGCTTATTATCTCTCTTGACCCGAACTTAAGACCGCCGCTGTGGAGCAGTATGAAGCTTGCCAAGGAACAAATGCTGCTTGCCATGAGTCATTGTGATATTTTAAAGATTTCCGATAATGAGATTCAGTTTGTAACGGACAAAGAAGACTATGACGAAGGAATCAAAGTGATTCAGGATAAGTTTAATATCCCATTGATCTGTCTTACTTTAGGTAAGGACGGAAGCCGTGTATATTATAAAGGAATGAGAGTGGAGGTTCCTGGATTTATACAGGAACACGTGGTAGATACCACAGGCGCAGGAGATACCTTCTGTGGTTGTGTATTGAATTATGTTGTTGATCACGGCCTGGAAAATCTTAACGAAGATAATTTAAAAGAGATGCTGACTTTTGCTAATGCAGCGGCTTCTCTCATTACCACTAAGAAAGGAGCAATTCGCTCTATGCCGGAGGTTGCGGAAATCCAGGCATTGTTAAATGCATAAAATTTGATCCGGCGGAAAATACTATAGCTGATTACCATGATATTATGAAAGCCCAATACAGCAGCGTTTAAAATCGTTAAAATCGAAAGAAAAGCGCGGCAATGGGCTTTCATATTTTGAAACCGCGCTGCATTGGCAGTGTGAGAAGGTTTAAGAAAGGTGATGATGCTATGGATCAAATGGTCGGAAAGCAGAGTGTGATTTTTAAAGAACCTGTAAAAATTATGAGCTATGCTGCCGCCGGAGGAAAAAAAGAAGGAGAGGGGCCTATTGGCAATTTATTGGATTTTATCTCAGAAGATCCATTGATTGGAAAAGATAACTGGGAGGAAGGGGAAAGTGAGTTTTTATATCATGCCTGCGATATCGCCATTAAAAAGGCCGGACTGACGTCAAAGGAGATCAGGATGGCTTTTTGCGGCGATCTTCTGGGACAGATGATCGCTTCTTCTTTCGGCTTTAAAGAACTGGGGATTCCTTTTTATGGAGTTTACGGGGCGTGTTCGAGTATCGGCGCCGCATTGTCTGTGGCGGCGATGAGTATTAGCGGCGGCGGCGCGGATACTGTGTTGGCAGCTTGTTCCAGTCATTTTGCCAGTGCGGAGAAGGAGTTTCGTTTCCCTCTGGGATACGGAAATCAGCGCCCTTACAGCGCCACATGGACGGTAACCGGGTCGGGCGCTTTTTTGTTAAGTTACAAAAAAGGGAAAAGCCAGATAAAAGGGTTTACCACAGGTAAAATTAAGGATTACGGAATGAAGGATCCTTTTAATATGGGGGCGTGTATGGCTCCGGCCGCCGCCGATACGATAGATCGTGCGCTTCGGGATTTTGGAAAGACTCCCAAAGATTTTGACCGGATCATAACCGGAGATCTGGGAAGTGTGGGACAGCAGCTTTTGTTCGATCTGCTGATGGATAATCAGGTGGATATCCGGGAAAATCATATGGATTGTGGTATGAAGATTTATGATTCCAAGGATCAGGACACCCATGCCGGAGGCTCCGGCTGCGCCTGCTCTGCTTTGATGCTGTCAGCCGAGATTCTCCCCAAAATTGATTCGGGAGAATGGAAAAATGTTTTATTTGTTCCGACAGGGGCGCTGCTTTCGCAGGTGTCGGCAAATGAAGGAAGGACAATCCCGGCAATCGCCCATGCCGTATGGATTCAAACAAAACAGGAGAACAGATCATGATATTTCTGAAAGCGTTTATAGTGGGAGGATTGATTTGTACAGTGGTTCAGCTTTTTTTGGATCACACACAGCTTATGCCCGGAAGGGTCATGGTTATTTTAGTGGTGACTGGAGTGATCTTAGGAGCTTTGGGAGTTTACGAGCCGCTGATTAGCTGGGCCGGCTGCGGAGCCAGTGTGCCGCTATCGGGATTTGGATATAATTTGTCCAAAGGAGTGATGGACGCAGTAAACACCGACGGATTTCTCGGTATATTTAAGGGGGGAATTGAAGCGGCTGCCACCGGAATTAGCGCGGCCCTGGTGTTTTCCTACATTGCGTCGCTGATCTTTAAACCAAAAATGAAATAATTCTTAGAAGGCTGTGCAAAAAAGTAACGAGATTCACGAAAATCATTTCTATGCGCAGCCTTTATATTGTATTGAGAGCGTAAGCGGGGTTTATATCGTCCGCATAAAAAGATATAAAAAAGATAGAAATAACGGGAGAAATCACAAAACTTGTTTTTGTGATTTCTCCCGTTAAATTGTAAGGTAAAGCGTATTGAACCGGTCTGCCGTAAATTGTTATCGATTTAATGTTAGCTTGCTATCCGCTTGTCATCGGTTTAGGATGGATTTGAACTGATCCAATGCCTGAGTCAACCCGGTTAACTTTTGGGCGTCTTCTTCTTTTTTCTTTTGCTCTTCCTCTTTTTTCTTTTGCTCTTCCTCTTTTTTCTTCTTTTCTTCCTCTTCCTTCTTCTTTTGTTCCAGAAGTTGGTTGTACCATGTCTTTGTATGGTAAGTACAGGAACTGCTCTTAAGACCATATGGCAGGTAATATTCGGCGTCGTCGGTTTCGGAGGAAGAATTTTTGCTGCGGATGCGGTATACTCTGGTTACCTTATTGGAATCCGGACAATATTTGCCTGCTGCTTTTCCTGATTTCGTGCAGACAACCACAGAGGTATGCTTGTCGCAGCTGCTGGTTGGTTCGGTTCCTTTGACGAAATATTCTGTCCGAGCCATATTTTTTTCCGGATCATGGGAACAAAGGCCGCTTACCGCCAGCTTACCTGATTTTTCACAAACGGTTGCGCTGGTGATGCCTTTACATTTGCCAAAGCTTTTTATGGTGAGCTTCTTTTTCTCAATGACCTTGTTCATGATCTTTGCCCAGATAACTTTGTGATAATCGGAATCATTATCAAATGAGGTCTGATAATCATAGCCGGTCCAGATGGAAGCAGTGTAATAAGGGGTGTATCCGCAGAACCAATAGTCGTAATTATTGGAAGTGGTTCCGGTTTTTCCTGCCACTGCCATATCGGACGATAGCTGCGCACTCTGTCCGGTTCCCTCGCTTACAACGTCTTCCATGGCATTGGTAAGGAGCCATGCTGTGGTCTGCTTCATCACTCTTTGCGGACTTTTCTTATTTTCCAAAATCACATTGCCGTTGCTGTCTTCCACCTTTGTATAAAGGATCGGCTTATTGTACTCTCCGCCATTGGCGATGGCCGCATAGGCGGCTGTCAATTCTATATTAGTGACGCCGTCGGTGATACCGCCTAAGGCAAGAGATTGATTAATATCGCTTTCCGTGGAGCCGTCCGTTCCCTCGCGATTATTGACCAGCGTGGTAAAGCCCAGTTTGGTAAGATAATCGTAACCGACCTGAGGGGTGAGCGCAGTAAGCGCCTTGACTGCCACAATATTGTTGGAATGGACAATGGCGCTTCGAACGGAAGTAAGACCGCCATAGCTGCTTTTGACGTAGTTGTGTACCGGATTGCCGTTTTCATAATTATATGGGGCGTCATCAAATACGCTTGCCAAAGTTAAGCTGCCATTATCAAGGGCCGGTGCATAAGTGGATAAGATCTTAAAAGTGGAGCCGGGCTGCCTTGGGGAAGACGTGGCGCGATTTAAGGATAAATCGTCAAACTTTTTGCCCCGGCCGCCGACTAAGACCTTAATCTCTCCGGTGGACTGGTCGATCAGAGAGTAGGATAACTGCGGCTGGAGAGAATAATATATATTTTCTGTATAAGTGTCATCCTCTTTTACAACGGACTTGCGGAAAGTTTTTGCCGCCTGTTCGGATTTTTCTTTGGTGGAGTATAAAGTTTTATAATCCTTGTCCTTATTCTTTTTGGCGAAATAATTCTGGACGTCCGTCTCATTATAGGTGTCCGTGTTTCCGTCGGCGTGGGTGACTTCTAAAGTGTATTCCAGAGAATATTTTGTCCCCTCGGGATAATTCTTTTTGTTGTTAATGATATTGACGGCGGCATTTTGCAAAGCGGTATCCTGAGTAGAATATATATGAAGACCGCTGCGGTATACCATGTTATAAGCCTGTTCCTGGGAATATCCCAAAGTATTTTTCAGATCTTCCACAACCTGCACGATCACTGCGTCCGTAAAATAGGAATAAGTTTTGTCCTGCTTGGAAGCTTCTGTAGCATTTTTTGTGATCTTTGAATAAATCTCGTCCTTTAATGCTTCCTGATATTCTTCATTGGAGATAAAGTTAAGTTCAAACATTTTCTTAAGGACGAGTTTTCTTCTTTCGTTGTTATTTTCCGGATTGTCCACCGGATTTAGGTTCGTCGGATTTTTTGTGATGGCAGCAAGAACTGCGCATTCACAAAGGGAAAGATCTTCCACGGACTTTTGAAAATAATACCGGGAGGCAGCTTCCACGCCAAGGGTCCCCTTCCCTAAGTTAATCGAATTAAGATAATCTCTAAGGATTTCTTCTTTGGAGTATTTTTTTTCTACCTCAACGGCGAGGTATTGTTCCTGAATCTTACGTTTTATCTTTGCGGCAAGATTAACCTCGCCGCCCACATTAAACTTATTATTTTTGATAAGCTGCTGTGTGATGGTACTTGCGCCCTGGGTTGCCTTGCCGCCGTTTTTTAATGCGGAAAAAATAGCCCTTGCGATTCCTTTGATATCCACGCCGTCATGCTCATAAAAACGCTCGTCCTCTATGGCGATGAAAGCGTTTTTCAAATGATCCGGCAGTTGGTTTTCGGAAACGATGATTCGATTTGACGAATAATCAGATAATAACTGTACGGGCTCGTTGTTGCTGTCGTAAATGGTCGTGGCAGAGTTGGATGGTTCCAGGTGATCCGTGTTAGGAGCGCTTGCAAGCATTCCGAAGACGGCCCCGGAGGAAAATCCAACCAGACAGACAATGAAAAACACGGCCGCGACAACCAGTACATAACAAATAGAGACCGTACTTGCTGAGGTAATACGGTCTTTTTTTGAATGAAGTTTCTCTCTTTTTTGCGTAACGGATTGTTTATTAAAAATCATAAGAAAACCTTCTCTTTAGAACTGATTTTGTCTAGGTTCCGAAGCATCAGGTAAATGAGAAAATGTGACTTCGATACCCTGGTTTCATTATCTTACGGGAACAATTTCAATCCAGTATCCGTCAGGGTCGTTGATAAAATAAATGCCCATGGATGGGTTTTCATAGCAGATGCAGCCCATCTTCTCGTGTTTTTCATGGAAAGCATCGTACTCATCGGTGACAAATGCCAGATGAAACTCTTCGTCTCCCAGGTTATATGGTTCCTTTCGGTCCCGCATCCAAGTGAGTTCCAAACGGAAACCGGTGCGGCGATCTCCCAGATAAACGATTTTATAACTGCCATCGGAAGCGTTCTTTTCTCTTACAACATCAAGACCGATGGCTTCCTTATAAAAAGCGATACTTTTATCCAGATCTAGTACATTGAAATTAAAATGATTAAATTCGATCATAGTCTATCCTCCTTACTCGATTAAGAAGCAGCTTGCAAATTATCCCAAAAAGGGAGAATAAAAGCTGGTTTTATTGTTTTTATTAGTATAGCATAACTATAAAAATCTGCAAGTTTCACTTTACAAAACACAGAAAGATAATATAATCTTAATAGAAGAAAACCCGTCAGCTATTGGGTAATCAATAAATCACTCTTAGGGTGGCGTGCCAAGCACGATATAACAGAAACAAGAGCAGGAGGAAGAAACTATGGCAGAAGCTTATAACCATAGAGCCATTGAGACAAAGTGGCGTAAACACTGGGAAGAACATCCGGTGAATGTGAACGACGGTAAGAAAGAAAAATATTATTGTTTAGATATGTTCCCATATCCGTCCGGCAGCGGACTTCATGTAGGACACTGGAGAGGGTATGTGATCAGTGATGTGTGGAGCAGATATAAGATGCTCCAGGGATATTATCTGATTCACCCGATGGGATGGGACGCATTTGGGCTTCCGGCAGAGAATTATGCCATTAAGATGGGAACCCATCCAAGCATTACCACGGCGGAGAATATTAAAAACATCAAAAGACAAATTGGTGAGATCGCAGCGATCTATGACTGGGATATGGAAGTGAATACAACCGACCCTGCTTTTTATAAGTGGACCCAGTGGATCTTTGTAAAAATGTTTAAAGAAGGACTTGCTTACGAAAAGGAGATGCCGATCAACTGGTGTCCTTCCTGTAAGACAGGTCTTGCCAACGAGGAAGTAGTAAACGGCGTGTGCGAGCGCTGTGGCTCTCCGGTAACAAAGAAGAACTTAAAACAGTGGATGCTTAAGATCACTAAGTATGCGGACCGTCTGTTAAATGACCTTGATAAGCTGGATTGGCCGGAAAAGGTTAAGAAGATGCAGACGGAATGGATTGGAAAGAGTTACGGTGCGGAGGTTGATTTTAAGGTCGACGGCAGAGAGGATAAGATCACAGTATATACCACCCGTCCGGACACCTTATATGGCGCGACATTCATGGTATTGGCGCCGGAGCACGCTCTTGCCGCCAGCCTGGCAACAGAAGAGACCAAAGAAGCCGTGGACAAGTATATCTTTGATTCTTCCATGCGTTCCAACGTGGATCGTTTGCAGGATAAAGAAAAAACAGGCGTCTTTACCGGATCTTATGCCATCAATCCGTTGAATGGAGCGAAGGTTCCGATCTGGCTTTCTGATTACGTACTTGCCGATTATGGTACGGGAGCTATCATGTGCGTACCTGCACATGACGACCGTGACTTTGAGTTTGCGAAAAAGTTTAATATCCCGATCATCCAGGTTATTGCAAAGGACGGAAAAGAAATTGAAAATATGACCGAAGCATACACAGAGGCTTCCGGTACGATGATCAATTCCGGCGAATGGAACGGTATGGAATCTGCAGTTCTGAAAAAGGAAGCGCCGATCATGATCGAAAAACGCGGTCTTGGAAAGAAGACAGTAAACTATAAATTAAGAGACTGGGTATTTAGCCGCCAGCGTTATTGGGGAGAGCCGATTCCGATCGTACATTGTCCAAAGTGCGGTAATGTACCAGTTCCGGAAGAAGAACTTCCACTGCTGCTTCCTGATGTGGAGAAGTATCAGCCGACGGGAACCGGAGAATCTCCGCTTGCAGATATCGAGGAATGGGTGAACACCACTTGTCCTTGCTGCGGAGCTCCGGCAAAGAGAGAAACTAACACCATGCCGCAGTGGGCAGGCTCTTCCTGGTACTTCCTCCGTTATGTGGATAACAAGAACGATAAGGAACTTGTGAGCAAGGAAAAAGCGGATAAGTACCTTCCGGTAGATATGTATATCGGCGGCGTGGAACACGCAGTGCTTCATTTGTTATATTCCAGATTCTACACCAAGTTCTTATACGATATCGGTGTGATCGATTTTGACGAGCCGTTTAAGAAATTATTTAACCAGGGTATGATCACCGGTAAGAACGGCATCAAAATGAGCAAATCAAAAGGCAATGTAGTATCTCCGGATGATCTGGTAAGAGATTATGGCTGCGATTCCTTAAGACTTTACGAGCTGTTTGTAGGTCCGCCGGAACTGGATTCCGAGTGGGACGACAAGGGAATTGACGGCGTATATCGTTTCCTGAATCGTTTCTGGAAGATGGCTATGGAGAACAAAGAAAAAGAGGTCAAAGAAACTCCGGAGCTTATCAAGGTTCGTCATAAATTAATTTACGATATTACAAACCGGCTTAATTCTTTCAGCTTAAATACCGTAGTGAGCGGTTTTATGGAATACAATAATAAACTCATCGACTTGTCAAAGAAGGGCGGCGTGGATAAGGAAACCTTAGAAACCTTTACGATCCTGCTGGCTCCGTTCGCTCCGCATATTTCCCAGGAATTATGGGAGCAGTTGGGACACGAAGATTCCATCTTTGACCAGTCCTGGCCGACCTATGACGAGGAAGCAATGAAGGAAGATCAGATTGAGATCCCTGTCCAGATCAACGGCAAGACAAAATGCGTGATTTCCATCGGCGTGGAAGAACCGAAGGAAGAAGTGCTGGCAAAAGCAAAAGAAGCCCTTGGTTCAAAGCTGACGGGAACCATCCGCAAGGAAATCTACGTACCGAAAAAAATTGTAAACATTGTTGCAAAATAAGACAAACTTTTCAAAAGGGATATGGTAGCATAAACTGCCATATCCCTTTTTTGGGTTGATATGGTTTTGCGGCGGGGCACGCTTTAAGGAGTGAAAGTCCGATTTTCCTGTAATTTTTCAGAAAAAGACAGAACCGTTTTTGCCAATTCCTGATGGATCAGTTCTCTTAGCATAGACTGGCTGATGCGGTACTCCACTTCTTTTTCTTCCTCACGGAGATCCAAGCCGCATTTTCGTTCCGGATCGGGCAAAGGAGTCTCATCAGAGTGATCGGATTCGTATTTTATGGTGCGGTACAGGCTGGCAATGGAGCTGGAATTTTCACAATTGATAAAACCGATATAATGTTCTACCAGCTCGTAATCTCCTTTGCAGCTTCTTGCCACAGAAAAGGCGTGCCGGATGGCCCGCTCTGTACGCGTCGCCGTGGAACCATTTATTTTGCCGATTGTATAGTAAAGGGCAGTATATTTGGGGTTACGCCATTCTTTTTCATCCAACAGCATCACAGCATCTGTAATATATTTAAAACCTTTAATATTTGCCGGGATACCCATTTTGAGTAAAACATCTTCTACATATTTTCTGCTGATCATGTCGTCACTTCTCCTTATTTTGTATCGTATGCTGTCTTCTATATGGATTACATTTTTGTCAAAACCGGTCATATAAAAACGAATCTCCACGAAGTATATATTAGAAATATTAGCTGATAATTAAATTCATGTCAAGAAATACGACAAAAAATAATTGAATCTTCAGTTTTAGTTAAATATAATATTTATATTGTGCACAATACTTAAGTAAAACTAAAATCCATAGATACAGTTTTGATGAAAGGAGAAGGAAAAATGGGGTTTGGCGAGCGTCTTAAAGAATTACGTGAGCAGAAAGGATTTTCCCAAAAAGAATTTGCACAAAAGATAAGCGTGTCATCTTCTGCGATCTCTCATTTTGAAAGCGGTAAAAATTATCCCAAGTCTACGGTATTATTTAACATTATGACAACTCTGGAATGTGACGCGAATTATCTGTTCCAGGATTACCTGGTTTCTAAGAACAGCATGGAGTGTACAAAGGAAGAATATGGGATTATAGAGCAGTATCGGAGCTTAAACGCCTACGGTAAGAAAGTAGTTTTGGCTGTCATGGACGCGGCCTATCAGGAAGAAAGGGAATGGGAAGGTTCCGGGGATAGGATCCGGAAAAAGATGTACATACCGCAGATGGATGATTATAGATATGTGATCAATAAAAGACCGGAAACGATTCTGGTGGACTTTTCTCCCTTAAATGTCCAGGCAGATTACTGCATTAAAGTTGTTCATGGGGGAATGTCCGACCACTTTCGCAAAAATGACGTGCTGTTAATTAAAAAAATCAGAGTCAGGCATAATGAGACCGGACTGTTTCAAATCAATGGATACATATATGTAGCAAAACTATTTGTCTATGAGGGGCGAGTGAAACTGGTTCCCTTAGACCGGTCCCTGAAACCAACGACGATCACTGCCGGAATGCATTTTAAAATATTGGGCAGGGTGTTGGGAAAGCTGGAAGGAGGGTATAATCGAATAAAATAGCCGATGAAAAATACGTTTTTTTGTAATTTTTTGCACTTTAATAATATCAGATATTTTGCTATAATAAAGAGGTTCTATTTTTAGCAGATTAACAAGATGAAACATTAATTTGTAATTAAGGAAAAAACCATATGGAAGTAATTGATTTCCATTCGCATATATTGCCTGGGATCGACGATGGCAGCCGGAATATAGAAACGTCGGACAGAATGCTTAAGGAATGCGTTTCGCAAAGCATCGATCGGATGATTGCGACTCCGCATTTTTATGCCTCTCAGGATCGAATTGAGGATTTTTTAAAAAGAAGAAACTGCGCTTATGATAATTTAAGGGCTGCGTTGGGGGAGTCGCCTAGGCCAAGGTTATGTCTTGGCGCGGAAGTGGCTTTTTTTCCGGGAATGAGCAAAGCGGCAAAGATTGACCGGCTCACCATACAGGGAACCGATGTGATGCTGCTGGAGATGCCCTTTAGGCCGTGGAGTTCATCCGACCTTCATGAAGTGGAGAATCTGATCGAAAAAAGAAAGTTTCGGATCGTTCTTGCTCATCTGGAGCGATATGTGGGAATGAAGGAAAATAAAAAAAAGATACAGGAATTAAAGGAGATGCCCTTATACGTGCAGATTAATGCAGGAAGCCTGTTGGATTGGAGAAAAAGGCGCCCTCTGCTCAAATGGTTTGTTAAGGGGGAAGCTCATCTTCTGGGAAGCGATTGTCATGGGATAAATCACCGCGCTCCAAATCTGGAACAGGGAAGAAAGATGCTTGAAAAGAAGCTGGGAGAAGAGGCTCTTCGAAAAGTGGATGTGCTGGGGAATCGGCTGATCGCAGAAAGACCGGTAAAAAAAGCAGAACTTCTTCCGAAGTCTGACCGCAGTACTGGGCATGGGAGGTAAATATGTCAAAAAAATTATGCTATATTTTAAGCGTCGTGTTATTTGTGATTCTATGCATCCTGCTGGTATGTGAGCGAATCAACCCGGAGGCAGGAAGCGCTTTGCTTGGGATGATATTATGACGGCAGACGCTAAGAGGAATCCATAATAATGAATGACAGATCACAGAAAAAATTAGAAATATACAAAAAACTCAGAATCTTGATACCGGTTTTGCTCATACTTTTCCTCGGAGGCGGAATCCTCCTTCGAAAGGTGGATGAAGCGCCTCTTGATAAAACGGCGAATTATGATTCGGGAGCAGAGGAACCGGAAACAGTGGAGATCAACGGCGTGTTATGTACGCCGAAGGAAGACATTCAGACCTTTTTATTCATCGGCAACGATAATTCTGAGGAAAGAGAGGAGACCGGCACGGTTTTAGGAGGCGGACAGTGCGATACTTTAGAGCTGCTTGTGGTGGATAAAGCAAAGGAAGAATACCGTCGGCTTAGCCTGAACCGCGATACGATGACGCAGATCGAATCCTTTGACGCAGAGGGAAACAGTCTGGGAAGTTCCGTTGCACAGCTCAGCCTTGCTTACGCCCAGGGCGGCGGCGGAGAAAGAAGCTGTAAGAATACGGCAAATGCCGTTTCGAACCTTTTATACGGGCAAAAGATCGATCAGTATCTTAGCTTGAATATGGACTCCATACCCGCGATCAATAAAGAGGTTGGAGGTGTGGAAGTGACCATTGAAGATGATTTTTCCAGAACAGATTCCGGTCTGGTACAGGGAGAAACCGTAACTCTCACCGATGAGCAGGCTCAGATCTTTGTGCAGGGAAGAAAAAGTGTCGCCGACGGCAGTAACCAAAACCGCGTGGAACGCCAGAACACATATTTATCTGCGCTGCAAAGCAAAATGATTAAGCTGTGTTCCAATGATCCGTCTTTTTCTCTGGAGTTTTTTAACAGTCTGGAAGATTATATGGTGACGAGCTTTACGCCGAAGCAGTTTAGCAGACTTACCAACACAATGATCAATTACGAAGATAAAGGAAGACTGGAACCGGAGGGAGAAAGTGTGGTGGGAAGATTTAATTATAATGAATTTACCATCGACCAGGAAAACCTGGCAGATCTTGTCATAGAATTATTTTATGATAAGGTAAAAAACTAAAATAGTAGGAGATAAAGAATGAGTTTGGCAGAGAAACAAAAGAACAACAAAGAGGGAATGCTAACCCTCATACCAGATTATAAGGAAAAATCGGTGATCCGGGAAAATGGAGATCATGACGGGGAGATCGACCTCCTTGATCTTGCCTATGAACTGCTGGAGAAACTGCACTATATTGTGTTTTTCTTCTTGCTTGGCGCAGTGATTGTCAACGCATATTCCTATTTTTGCATTAAGCCTACCTATCAGACAACGGCGAAGCTTTATATTGTCTCGGCCTCCAGCGATTCGGTGGTGGATCTGACCGACTTAAATATCGGAACCTCACTGACAAAGGACTACGAAGAACTGATCTTAAGTTATCCGGTATTAGAGCAGGTGATTGACGAGCTGGATCTTGACATGGATTATAACACTTTGGGAAGCATGATCCAGATCTCCAATCCGACAGACACCCGTATTCTTGATATAACGGTGACAAGCACAGAACCGGAAAAAGCGAGAGATATCGCCAATAAACTGACAGAGGTTTCCACAAGTTATCTTCCGAAAACGATGAACACCGATGAACCGAACATCGCCCAAAAGGCAAAGCTTCCGGAACATAAATTCGGCCCAAGTTACACAAAGTACACCTTGATGGGGGCTCTTCTTGGAGCCATCCTTTGCTGCGCATATTTTATCGTACTCTACATGATGGATGATACCATCCACAGTGCGGAAGATCTGGAAAGATATTTTGGATTGGTACCGCTTGCAGTGGTTCCGGAGAGCGACATATTTGCGGAGAAGGATGGAAAGAAGAAAAAAATAAGTAAATTACCGATAAAAAAGAAGGCAGGAAAGGGGCATAAAAAATAATGAAAAAAATCATCATGAAGATTCCAAATCTTCCCTTTGCCCTGGAAGAAGCGATGAACAAGCTTCGCGTTAATATTAAGTTTTGCGGAAAAAACATCAGAAAAATTTTGATCATAAGCAGCGTGCCAAATGAAGGAAAGAGCTTTTTAACTGTTCAGCTTTGGAAGATGTTAGCGGAAGCGGGATTTCCCACGGTGCTTGTGGATGCGGATCTTCGAAAATCCATCCTTAAGACAAGACATAAATACAGAACAAGGGAAAAGATTCAAGGGTTGGATTATTATCTGTCCGGACTTACGGAGTTTGAAGATGTGGTCTGCGAGACCAACATTCCAAACGGCTATGTGATTCCCTGCACCAATTATCTGGAGAATCCGTCCACACTTTTGGAGGATCCCCGTATGGGAGAATTATTAGACCGCCTTGCGGAGGAGTACCGATATGTGATCATCGATTCTCCGCCGTTGGAAAGCGTGTCCGACGGAGCGCTGCTTGGCGCTCTCTGCGACGGGGCGATTCTGGTGATTCGGGCCGGTCAGACTTCCAGAGCGTTAGTCCGCAATTCATTACAGCAGTTGGATCGTGTGGGCTGCAAGCTTTTGGGAACGGTTTTAAACCGAACGCCGATCAAAAGCAGAGGATATTATAAGTATTATGGTAACTATTATGGTAATAAGAAAAAGGGATAATTATATATAATGCAGTTAGCGCTGCGTTTATATTATAATTATAAATGAATTAAAATTGGTTCCTTGAATCATGGCAGAAAGAAAGCAATTTAATTCAGAAGCAATTTTATGGAGGACTGAAACAATGAATTTTATGAAAAAGCTTGTGGCAGTTGTTCTGGCAGTGATATTGATGGTGCCAACCGTTGCGGCAAATGCGGCAGAAGTGGCTGCGCCTGCTAGTGGGAGCGCAACGGTAAATTCCCCAAGTCTTACAGACATAAGTGAGGCGACCATTTCCATCAGCAATTTTACCTATACCGGTAAAATGCAGACGCCATCTTATAAGGTGACTTATAAGGGAACTACTTTGAAAAGGGGTACCGATTTTACAGTATCTGGTTTAACCCACTGTGCAGCAGGTCTTTATACCGTAACCTTCAAAGGAATTGGTAAATTTACCGGCACAACAACAGCAACTTACCGAATTTACAAAGTAAGAGGCATTAGTGCAACGGCGTTAAAGAACCTGACTTATAATGGTAAAAACCAGAAGGGTAAGGCTAAAGTGACTTGCGGCGGCGTAACCTTAAAAGAGGGAACCGACTACAAATATACTTCCGGACTTACTCATTTGAATGCGGGAACTTATACCGTTAAAGTGACAGCAATCGGTAATTATTATGGCACTGCAACTTATACTTATAAGATTAACAAGGCGGCACAGTCATTGAGCAGCCTTCAGACAAAGAACGTATCTTACAACACAGTGAAATCTAAAGCTGTGACAGTTACCCCGACTAAGGGTATCGGTAAGATCTCTTATGAAGTACAGGTTGTCAACGCTAAGAATAAGAAAAATGTCAGTGTGAACACTTCCACAGGTAAGATCACTATCAAGAAGGGCGCTGTGAAGGGTACTTACAGAGTGAAGCTGACATTTGCCGGTGATAAGAACCGTAAGGCAGCGACAACAACTGTTAAGATCATAGTAAAATAGTAACTAATCAAACATGAATTTCAGACCGATATCTTGGCCATGCAGGATATCGGTCTTTGTTTATATGCAGGATATCGGTCTTTGTTTGTAAATTGACAAAATTCCGGTTGTGCTATACTATTATACAGATTACTTTTTTACGGATTCAGATAAGTTTTAAAAGAAGAAGCGAGGTTTTTTTATGTTTGAGAAGATGGAAAGAAAGTTTGTTAACGTGTTGCTTTTTTTTGATCTGTTTAAAATGAAAACAAAAATCCCCAGAGATTTTCGAAAGGTGATGAAAATCCAGGATAAAAGGGTGCAAAAGCTGGTAAAGAAGGCATATAAGATTCCATTTTATAAAAAAAGATTTGACGAAGCCGGCGTAAAACCAGAAGACATTAAAATCGGAGATGATCTTTCTAAGCTCCCCCTTCTTACGAAGGATGAGCTTCGCGCATGGATGAAGGAAGAGGAGAAAAATCCAAAGTACAAGCATTGGTTTCATGATACTACCAGCGGATCTTCCGGAGTTCCTTTGATGCTTTTGGTATCTCCAAGGGAAAAAGCATATAATATGGCCAACTGGTTTCGCGTGATGATGACAGCGGGCTATAATCCTTTTATCGGAAAAACTATGAGCAGAAAAAGTGCCCACAGTATTACGGGGGGCAGCGACACCTTTTTACAAAGGTTTGGTATTTTAAGAAGAGGATTTGTCGCACAGTATGATCCGGAACCGGATATCGTAAAACAGATCAATGCATATAAACCGGATTTTTTGTATATGAATAAAAGTGAGTTTATGAGAATCTGCCTTTACTGCAAAAAAAATAAAGTAAGACTTTCCAAGCCAAAGTATTACTGTCCGACCGGGGAAAAAATTGACGATACGGCAAGAAAGCTATTTGCAGAGATCTTAGGTCCCGGCATTATCGACTCTTACGGGACTGCAGAGACCGGGGCTGCGATGGTGAAGCTTTTTGACAGTAAGGAATACGTGGTACATAACGACTCCTTTGTGGTGAATATTTATGACGAGAAGAATCGTCCTGCCAAAGAAGGAAATATCGTGGTCACGCCTCTTTATAAAACCGATTTGCCGCTGATCAATTATGCCATCGGCGATAAGGGAACCTGCGAAGTGAGAGACGGCGTGCGCTTTATTACCAGCGTACAGGGACGGATGAACGATTTCTTCCGCTACGATACGGGTGAAGTTACCACCTTCTTCGAGATCGCTCCGATCATTGCCCACTGCGAAGACATTTTCCAGATCCGGTTCATTCAGGAGACTTACGATAAAATACGCATTCAATGCGTGCAAAATAAAGAGTTATCTTCCTTAACGCAGGAAGAGGTGGAGAAAAAGCTGGCGTCTCAATTAAACGCCAAGTTTAAGCATCCTTTTACTTTCGAGTTTGAATGGATGGATTCCATTCCGCCGGATAAAAATGGTAAGCTCCGTATGATTGTCTGTAATGTGAAGGAGTAAGATCATGGCATCAAATACACAATTGCCGGATGGGCAGATTCCGGATTCCCTGATAAAGCAGGCGAAGAAGAGCAAAAAAAAGGAAAACAATTCCTTAAATAAAATGGCTTTTACCTCTGGTTTTTTCTACATTCTGGCACAGTTTATGGTAAGAGGGCTGACCTTTGCCGTGACGCCGATCTACTCGAGGATGCTGTCTACGTCTCAGTACGGAGTGATCAGAGTCTATGAGTCCTGGCTGCTTATTGCTTATACGGTCATGTCTCTTTGTCTCTGGCGCAGCGTGGATGTGGCGAAATATGATTTTAAGGATAAGTTTCATGAATACTGTTCCAGCGTGCACAGTTTGTCTTATCTGTCCATTGCCGCTTTTTTCGGAGTCTGCTTGATATTTAAAAAACCGGTGCAGAGCTTTGCGGATATGGATGATCTGATGTTTTATACTTGCTTTTTGTATGTGTTTACCTATACCAGTATGCTATATCTGCAGCGAAGAGATAAGCAGCTTCTAAAATACAAGTTCAGTACCCTGGCCACGCTCCTTACCATCATTCCGGGAACCCTTTTATCCATTTTGCTGATCTATCTCGGAAGAAGACAAGGGCTTTATGAACAGCTTGTGGCAAGGAGAATCATAGGATATTATACCCCGCAGATCATTGGCGGGGCCATTATCGCCGTTGTCATATGGAAACAGGGAAGAAAGTTTTATAACAAAACTTATTGGAAATATGGGCTTGCCTACAGCCTTCCTCTCATTCCGGAAGCTCTGTCCATCCAGATCATGAACCAGTCCGATAAGATCATGATCCAAAAAATGATCGGCTCGGATGTGAGCGGGATTTTTTCTCTGGCAACCACCATATCTTTTATCATATGGATTTTGGAGGATTCCGTGTGGAATGCATGGATTCCCTGGCTCTATGAGAAGATATCCAGAGAGGAGACCGGCGACATTGCAAAGCCCTGGACTTCCATCATGCATCTTTTCGGAATTTTGTCCTGGCTTTTGGTGATTTTAGCTCCGGAAGAAATTTTTATACTGGGAGGGAAAAAATACTATGATGCGATTTACTTGATCGCCCCGATGGTATCCGGGACCTTGTTCCGTTTTTATAGTTACAGTTATTCTGCCATCCAGAATTATTATAAAAGGACCAGGTATGTGGCGGCGGGAACCATTGGCACCATGTTTTTAAATGTGTTCTTAAATTATATTTGCATTTTGAATTTTGGATACAGGGCGGCGGCCTATACCACCGCGGCGAGCTATATGATCCTGTTGATCGTGCAGGGAATTTTGGAACATAAAATTACAGGCCAGGTCATCGTGCCTCTTCATAAAACAGTCCTGATCGCCCTATTCTATGGAGCTGTGAACATTGCGAGCATGATGCTTTTCTTTGTGCCGTGGTATTTGCGTTATCTTTGTATTGTGGCGGTACTGGGGGGAGCAGCCTTCGTTTTAAAACCGCAGCTTATGGCAATCTTAAAAATAATACGAAAAAAATAAAAAGAGCGTTTTCCTGAAACACCGGAGTTGTCCGGCATACTGTTTTGGGAAAACGCTTTTTTAAAATCATAAATATATATGAAGTACGCTTTTTAAAAATCACAAATATATGCAAAGCTACTCTACCACAATCTCAATTTGATCCATGGCCTGTTTTAGCAATGCCTGAGCTTCCTTCAAGGTGTCGCCCTTTGTGATGACATGGCCGATCCTGTGAGGCCCCACCCGAAAGGCGTTTACGCTGTCTCCAGGCTGGTAATCGAACTGAACTTCGACCAGATCCGGGTGCTCCGGATTGCGGTTATATTGTTCTCTGATCACACCGTCTTTTTTGCTCATGAGAAGATGGCTGGCGTTAGGAACTGCCTGGGAGGCCGTGTCAAACTTTGGATCCTCTCCCAGCGCCACCTGTAAGATCTTTTCATAATAATCAAAGCCATAATAAATCGAGACTAACTCAGCAAGGCAGGTTGCGCCGCAGCGCCCTCCAAGCTCTAAGACGTAAGTCTGGCCGTCCTTTAAGATAAAGTCCGCATTAATGGCACAATAATCAAGTCCCATGGCCTGTGCAGCTTTGGTAAGCTGAAGCTTGGCGTCCTCGATGATCCCGGCTTCTAATTGGTAAGGAGCAAAATGACCGATCGGTACGCCCGTGTCTCCGTGGAATACATAATCTCCATGGGGAAGGATAAAAGAAACCTCGCCGTTATATACAAATGCCTGCGCCCCGAACTCTTCTCCTTCGATAAATTCTTCAATAAGGAAATAATCCTTTCTGGTGTTGGCCTTGACGCAGGCCATAGCCTCTTTAAATTCATCAAAAGAATCCACCCGGATGATTCCACGGCTTCCGGAAGAATCTACGGATTTAAAGATCAGAGGAAAATTCAGTCCCTTTACGGCGTCCCTTAAGTCGGGACAAGAAAAGGAGACCTCTCGAAAACGTGCGGTCCGAACGCCAAATTCTTCGTATTTTTTCTTCATCAGCATTTTATCCACGGCAATCTTTGCAGATTCGTAACATAGACCCCGAAGTCCCATGGCGTCGCAGACTCTGCCGACAGTGCCGATACAGACGTCGGTTCCCGTGGTGACGATGCCGTCAATACGTTCTTTTTGGGCCAAAGCCAAAACGGTTTCTTCATCTACCGTGTTTTCGTAATAAACCTGGTCGGCAAGGGCAAAGCCGGGATAATTTCCCGGAATACTTACGACAATAGTGTGGAGGCCCATTTTTTTTGCGGTTTTAATGAGGGGAACCTGATAGATTCCTGCCCCAAGTATCATAATTTTCCTTTTCATCGCTGTTCTCCTCCTTCTCTGAATTTTGCTGGGTATACACCTTACGAACCACAAATTGAGGCTGTCGGTTCATGCCAAGGAACATCCGGCCCAGATATTCTCCGATCAGCCCCATGAAGAGCATGATAATGCCGGAAAAGAAGCAGATGGCTACCATCATGGAAGGCCAGCCGATCGCCATAGTCGGGACAAGAAGTTTCCGGATTACGATAAACAATGCGCCCAGTAGGCTCAATATGGAAAAAAAGTAACCGAAATAAGTAGCCAGACGAAGCGGGACTACGGAGTATCCCATAATGTTTGACCACAGTTGAATTAATTTTTTTAAGGTGTAGCCGGACTTTCCCACCTCCCGCTCAAAGTGCCGGATCGGAATACAGGAGATATTGCGGGTGGTCCGGAGAAATAATCCCTGCAAATGGGTATAAGGGCTTTGATACTGGATGACATAATCCCGGACAAACTTACGGATCACCCAATAACTGGAAGTTTTTAACTCCTTTGGTTTGCCAATCAGAATCTTAACAGTAATGTAATTCATATAACTGCCAAAATTCCGGAAAAGGGAATGTTTTTTGTGGGGATAATATCCGTACACGATGTCATAACCCTTCTCGATCTCCTCAAGGAGGAGAGGCAGCTGGGACGGATGGGTTTGCATATCGTCATCCATGGCGATGATATAATCTCCCTTAGCATAGTTAAGTCCGGCCATCACAGCATTGTGCTGACCGGAATTTTTAGCCAGAGAAACCGCAGTTACAAAAGGATACTCACTGGCAAGAAGTTTTAATTCCTTAAGAGTTGCGCCTTCGTCGGGGGAATAATCATCAACCAAAATAAATTCATAATCAGAGCGGCCCATTTGATCAAGCTGGGCGCTGGTCATCTCCACCACTTTACGAATGGTTTTGGATGATTTATAACATGGTATTACAATGGAATGTAACAAAACAATTCCTCCTTTGAAACATTTTGGTCATAGACCGAAATATTTTAAAAATGAAATAGATAACGCGATTACCGGCGATAAAACTCTGCAACCTTATCGCAGACAGTTTGTACCTTATGAGGTTCAAGACCGTAGTAAAGAGGAAGACGAAGAAGTCTCTCGCTTTCCTTCGTGGTGTAACGGTCTTCCCCGTGGAAGCGGCCATATTTGCGGCCGGCCGGTGATCCGTGAAGAGGAATATAGTGAAATACGGAAGAGATCTCATTCTCTTTCAAAAAGCGAATCAAAGCGGTTCTCTCTTCTAAATCTTTTGCCTTAATATAAAACATATGGGCGTTATGAACACAGCCTTCCGGTATTACCGGAAGTTCAATGTATCCTTTTTGCTGTAAATCTTTAAGCTGATCGTAATAATGATTCCAGGTTGCCATACGGTTGTCGTAAATCTCATCGGCAACTTCAAGCTGAGCCCAAAGATAAGCGGCGTTTAAATCACTTGGAAGATAAGAGGAGCCGGCCTCTACCCAGGTATATTTGTCGATCTGTCCGCGGAAAAACTTACTTCTGTTTGTTCCCTTTTCCCGGAGGATCTCGGCAAGTTCCACATCTTCCGGACGGCGGATTAACAGACAGCCGCCTTCTCCCATACTATAATTCTTTGTCTCATGGAAGCTGAAACATCCGAAATCGCCGATGGTGCCGAGGGCCCGGCCTTTATAGGAGGACATCACGCCCTGAGCGGCGTCTTCCACAACATAGAGTCCATGGCGCTTGGCAATGTCCATAATGGTGTCCATCTCACAGGAAACTCCGGCGTAATGAACCGGAACGATCGCCCTTGTCTTTTCCGTGACAGCGTCCTCGATCAGACGCTCGTCGATGTTTAAGGTATCCGGGCGGATGTCAACGAACACTGCTTTGGCGCCCCGCAAAACAAAGGCGTCTGCAGTGGACACAAAAGTGTAAGAGGGTAAAATGACCTCGTCTCCCGGCTTGATATCACAAAGCAGCGCAGCCATCTCTGTGGCATGGGTGCAGGAAGTGGTAAGTAAAGCCTTTGCTGTGCCGGTATGTTCTTCAATCCACTGGGAACACTTCTTCGTAAACTCCCCGTCACCGCTGATTTTATGGTTTTTAATCGCCTGTGCCATATACTCAGGCTCTTTGCCCGTGGCAGGCGGAATATTAAAATTAATCATGACATAATCCTTCTTTTTGTATTTTATTTTAATATGGTCTCACTCATTATAGCAAAATAAACGGTAAAAGTATATATTTTTTCTTTGGCCTGCGTACGCAAAAGGTTGGCGCTGCGCTTTCCCAGTCTGGCTATTCGCTCAGACAGGCATTGCTTCGAAATATTTTCTTATCTTCAGATAAATATAGCATATTTTACCAAGGATTACTTGGCAGTAACAAAAAAATTGAATGGTTCGGGAAATATTTATGTTTCGGCGGATTGCTGCTATAATAGACATGAGCTAGTAATCTGCAAGCAGGCAAGTGTGCGAAGAGGCGGCTAGAGGAGAGGGAAAAGAGCCAAGCGGCAGTCTGCGAGAATGAAAGAATGTGAAAAGGGAAGTCTGTGGAGAGGTAATCTGCGGAGGAGAAAGGATGCAAGGAGAGATGGATGTGAGGAAAAGCTATGAGTTTATGGCGGAAGGGCCGTCTAAGAGAATTTATAAAGCAGTGAGACAAATTCCCCGGGGGAAAGTGGCCACTTACGGGCAGATCGCAGAGATGGCCGGTGATAAAAAGCTGGCGAGGGCGGTGGGCAACGCCCTGCACAGGAATCCGGATCCTGCTGTGATCCCTTGCCACCGGGTAGTGAATGCCAAAGGGGAGGTGTCCGAAGCTTTTGCTTTTGGCGGCGCCAAAGCACAGATAAAGCTTTTAGAAGATGAGGGCATCAAAATAGAAAATGGAAAGGTTGACCTTAGAAAGTACGGCTTTAGGAAATTATAATATTTTGCCAGTGATTACTTAAAAGCAAAAGGAGAAAGTGTAAGGCTGTAAAAAGTGAGAGAACACAAGAAAGTATGCTGCGAGAGTGTAAGAAAGTGCGAGAGTGCAAAGAGTGTGAGAGTGAAAAAATGCGAGAGCGTAAAAAAGAAGCGCTCTCTTTTTCTTTTGCAGAGAGAACACTTCTTTTTTAAAATATTATTTGTTTGTGTTGCTGAGCGCTTTACGCATCTTTGCCATGATTCCTTTTTTCTCCGGTTCCGGAACCGGTGCGTTTCGGTAATTGTTGATGCTGGTAATGTAGATACCGCTGACCATTGCCTTTACTTCGGCCTTCACAGGAATCTGGTCGTAGATGTCTTCGTCGACCATGAAATTCATGATTCTAGGGCCGTATCTTGCTTTGATGATCGGCACATGGGCGCGGTGCGCTCTTTTTGGCGTCTGGTCAAGCAGTGCCTGAGGGAGCCCGGCATCCTTTAGGGGCAGACGCTTTTTGTCAATAATCAGCAGCTTGGCCGGCTGTGCGGCTTCAAGCAATTTGTCTTTTTGCTCGGCTTGTTGTTCTTGCAATTTGGAACCCTTAAAATAAAGAAATACCATTACTGCAATGATAACGAGCAGGATAATCGCTGTGATAATCCATGGATTCATAATATTCCCTCCTGTTGCTTATATAAAACGATGGGGAAAATCCCTTCCCCGGATATCAGGGACTATTGTGCATAATTTCCCCTATTCTCCGATATCATAAAAGAAATTGTAACATTAATTTTGTTGATTGACAAGTATTTCACCAATGGTTTCTTTAATCTGTTCCAGAAGAAGCTTCTGCTCGCTGCGGGGCATATCTGAGATATAGATTGGCTCTCCAAAAGATATCTTGATCGTGGAAGGCTTTATGGAGAGATTTTTGTTATCCTCGAAAATCGCGCTGGAACCGGAGATCCCCACAGGTACGATAGGGCATTTCGCTTTTTGGGCCACTTTAAGACTTCCGCCCTTAAACTCGCCGAGCTGTCCGTCCTTCGAGCGGGTTCCTTCCGGAAAAATCAGCATAGAATACCCCTCTTTTAAATACTCTGCGCCTTTTAAAATGGCTTTGATTCCTTCCTTAGGATCGGAGCGGTTAAGGAACAGACAGTGAATCAGTTCCATCCAGGAAGAAAGTCCGGGGATGGACTGGAAGGAATCCTTGGAAATATAGCCAACGCCGGTTGGGATGACGGTTTCCGTGACCATAATGTCAAAATAACTGGTGTGATTTCCCACGTAAAGACAGGCTTCCTGGGGAATATGTTCAAGGCCGTCGACTTCCACCTTAGAACCGGATATGACGATAATGTTATGCAAAGCTTTTTTTACATACCGGTGCGCAATCTCGCTGGCCTGTGCCGGATCGGTTTTTTGCAGGCGTCTGAGTTTTCTTCGGGTAGGCGTGGTGCCAAGAAGAAATCCCCCAACGTAACATAAGATTCCAATGGAACGAAGATTCATATAAATACCCCTCTTTCTATCTGCCGTAGAGATCTGTGACGTCTGCCAGACGGCGGGCAACTTCCGGGGTGAGAAGAGATTTCTTCACACGATAAGCCCAGTTGCCGTCTGCGCGGCCCGGCACATTCATGCGGTACTCGCTGCCCTGGCAGAAAAGATCCTGGATCGGAACGATGGCATATCGCGCCGGGGAACCAAAGCAGGTGCGGATGAAGTCCCAGCTTACCTGGGAGGCGTCCGTATTCATATAACGGCGCACGCGGTCTCTGGCGTATTCCGGTGCGGTTTCATACCAGCCGGTGGTCGTGTCATTGTCATGGGTTCCGGTATAACAAACGCTGTTATACGGATGATGGTACGGAAGGTAATCGCTGTCGTGATCCTGGAAAGCAAATTGCAGGATCTTCATGCCAGGAAGATTAAACTTATCCCGCAGCGCCCGCACTTCATCGGTGATGATGCCGAGATCTTCGGCGATGATCGGAAGATCTTCTCCGAAGGTTTCTTCAATGGTCTCAAAAAATTCTTCCCCCGGTCCGGCAACCCATTTGCCGCTGACGGCGGTCTCGGCGTCTGCCGGGATCTCCCAGTAGCTTTCTAAGCCCCGGAAATGGTCGATTCGGATGATGTCGCTTAGCTCTAGCTGCGCTTTGATCCGATTCATCCACCAGGCATAATGAGTTTTTTTGTGAACAGGCCAGTCATAGAGAGGATTTCCCCAAAGCTGTCCGGTCTGGCTGAAATAATCCGGCGGAACGCCTGCCACAACGGTCGGATAGCCGTCTTTGTCCAACTGAAAGAGCTTAGGATCGGCCCACACATCAGCGCTGTCTATGGAAGCAAAAATAGGGATATCGCCGAACAGCAAAATGCCGTGTTCATTGGCGTAGGCTTTTAATGCGGTCCACTGGCGGAAAAAGAGCCATTGCAAATACTTTTCGTAGCGGATCTCCTCTGAGAGTTCTTTGGCAATTTCTTCTTTTTGCTTTTTCGTTGGTTTTCGGTATTTTTTCGGCCATTCCAACCAGAAAATTTCTTTGAAAGACTTTTTGATGGCTATAAACATAGCGTAATCGGAAAGCCATTCTTTTTCTTCACAAAATTCTTCAAATTCTTCGATCAATTCGCTGTTTTCAGGAAGAGATGTAAAATGTTCATAAGAAATTTTAAATATTTTTTCCTTAAATTCTTCAACTTTTTCATAATCGACGGTCTCTTCCAAAAAGTCGGGTATATCTTTAAGATCAGATTCTTTTAATAAGTTATCCTTTACCAATAATTCCGGGCTGATCAACAGCGTTTGTCCTGCGAAAGAGGAAAAGCATTGGTAAGGGCTGTGGAATAATCCGGTGGGACCAAGAGGAAGGGTCTGCCAGATGTGCTGCCCCGACGCTTCCAGAAAATCTATAAAAGAATAGGCTTCCGGTCCGAGATCACCGATGCCGAAAGCCCCCGGCAAAGAGGTCGGATGCATCAAAATACCGGATAAACGGCGTCGGTTTAAAATTTCTTTTGTCTTTGATTTCATAGTTACCTCCAAATGTGTATAGTCTGTTATAGTATATCAATTATTAAGAAAAATGCAAATAATCTTTGGGTGAATGCGTTAAAAAAGTAGGCTGCGTTAATTGCCGGATATGCCCCTCAAATAAACGTATATGATTAAGAAAGAAAAAATAAAAGAATTAAAATAATTGATATAAAATTTTATATAAAAATTTAACTTAAAATTTACGTGAAAAACACTGAAAAAAATAAAAATGTAAGAATTTCATGGATAAAATATACAAAAAATCAGGTGTAAAACTATGTGTTTTCCACATATTTTTGATTTTTAGGGCGATTTTGAGAAAAAAAGATTGAAAATAATATATAAAAAATTTATAATCAACTTGTAAGCAAAAGAAACGAGAAGGGGAGAGCTACATGAAGGCTAATATTAAAAGAATTAGTGAATTAACAGGTTTCTCAGCCGCCACCATTTCCAACGCTCTGAACCATAAAAAAGGAGTAAACCGAAAAACGGCAGAAACCATTTTCCGTGTAGCCAAAGAGATTGGTTATATTTCGGAAAATAAAATATCAAAAATCAAACTGGTCATCTATAAAAGGAACGGTTTGATCATAGATGATTCTCCTTTTTTCTCTGTATTGCTCAAAGGAGTCGAAACGGAGTGCAGGGCTTCCGGATATGAGATGGTCATTTGTAATCTTGATCAGAATGATCCGGATTACCAGCAGCAATTGAGTGACATTATGAATGATTCTTCCTGCGGGGTGATTCTTCTTGGGACGGAACTTTTAGATGATGAATTTCCAAACTTTCTTCATGGAGACGCACCGTTTGTTTTACTTGACTGCTGGAGTTCCAATTTTCCGATGAACGCCGTGCTGATCAATAATGCGGACTCCGTAGTGAATGCCGTACAATATCTGATTGATAAAGGACATACCCAAATCGGATATTTAAGGGGAAAGTTCCGGATCAAAGCATTTACTTCCAGATTTACCGGGTATACCAGAGCGTTGACGAAGAATAATCTGGCTTTGGATAATAAGAACATTTTTACGGTAAGCACGACTATGGATGGGGCATATAGAGATATGAAAGAGTATCTTAAGAAAAAACCGAAATTGCCGACTGCTTTTTTTGCTGATGACGACATGATTGCCTTTGGATGTATTAAGGCATTGCAGGAATTTGGGTATCGTATCCCGGAAGATGTTTCCGTGATTGGTTTTGATGATCTTCCGTTTTGTGAAATCTCATCACCCCGGCTTACTACCATCAAAGTATTCAAATACGAGATGGGGCAGACTGCGGTGCGCAGAGTGATCGAGATGATTAAAAACGGCAGCAACATAAATACTAAGACACAAATATGTACAGAATTTGTTGAACGTGACAGCGTGGCTGATTTGCGTCGCATTAAAAAAGGAGGAAAATAAAATGGACAAAGTAGTACTTGGTTTTGCACCAACCAGAAGAGCAATCTTCTCCGCACCGGCAGCCGTAGAATATCGTGGTTATACTGCGAAAAGACTTACCGAGCTGGGCATTGATTTCGTGGATATCGACGATATTAACGAAGAAGGGCTTTTATACGATGATGAAGGAATGGAAGCCATTTATAAGAAGTTCAAACACGCAAAGGTAGACGGTTTGTTTGTGCCTCATTGTAACTTTGGAACAGAGTACGAAGTGTGCCGTCTGGCAAAGAAATTAAATGTGCCTGTTCTGATCTGGGGACCTCGTGACGAATGTCCGGATGAAAACGGTATGCGTCTTCGTGACAGCCAGTGCGGTTTGTTCGCAACAGGAAAAGTTTTAAGAAGATTTGGGATCCCATTTACTTATTTAAAAAACTGTAATTTGGAAGATGATTGTTTTGCAGAAGGTATTGATCGTTTCTTAAGAGTCTGTAACGTAGTAAAACAGTTCCGCAATACAAGAGTTCTTCAGATTTCCACAAGACCGTTTGATTTCTGGTCAACAATGTGCAATGAAGGAGAATTGCTTGAAAGATTCGGCATCCAGCTTTCTCCGATTCCAATGCCGGAATTGACTGCAACTATGAAAGAAATTAAAGAAAACGAACCGGAAGCAATCAAGGGAGTAACGACTTATTGCTGTGACAATATGTGCGTTAAGGTAACTCCGGAGCAGCTTGAAAATGTAGCGGCATTAAAGCTTGCCATGACAAAGCTTGGTAAAAAGTACGGCTGTAACTGCGGAGCAATCCAGTGTTGGGACGCTCTCCAGGATGAGATCGGCATTATGCCATGTGCAGCAAACGCACTGTGTAATGATGAAGGATTCCCGATCGCCTGTGAGACAGATATCCATGGAACCATCACTTCTGTTCTTGTGGAAGCAGCAGGAAGAGGACAGACCAGATCTTTCTTCGCAGACTGGACCGTTCGTCATCCGTATAACGACAACGCAGAGCTTTTGCAGCATTGCGGACCATGGCCGATTTCTATCGCAAAAGAAAAACCAACCATTGATACGCCAGTTGCTTTCGACCACTCCGGATCCATTATGGCGCTTGCTAAAGACGGAGATAACCTTACTCTGGCACGTTTTGACGGAGATAACGGCGAGTATTCCCTCTTATTAGGAAATGCGAAAACGGTAGAAGGACCGTACACCAAAGGAACTTATATGTGGGTAGAGGTTGATAACCTTGACCGTTTGGAAGATAAAATCGTCCAGGGACCATACATTCATCACTGCGTAGGTATTCACATGGATATTGTTCCTGTATTGTACGAAGCTTGTAAGTATCTCGGAATCAAACCAGACCTTTATGATCCGGTTGAGGAGAGAGTAAAAGCGATTATTCGCGGAGAAAAAGTTGATTAATAAAAAGAAAAGAGGAGGCAATAACAGTGAATTTAACAGCCATTTCTTATGAGTGCAGAGCAAATGTACTCAGGATGATTAAAGAAGCCGGTGCCGGTCACATTGGAGGAGACTTCAGTGTAACAGATATCCTTGTTGCACTTTACTTTGATCAGATGAACATTAGCCCGGAAAATATGGATGACCCTGACAGAGACTTGTTTGTTATGAGTAAAGGCCATTCTGTGGAAGCTTATTATGCAGTGCTTGCAGCAAAAGGTTTCTTCGATATCGAAGAAGTGATTAAAAGCTTCTCCAAATTTGGTTCCAAATTTATCGGACATCCAAATAACAAATTGCCGGGTATTGAGATGAACTCCGGTTCCCTGGGACATGGACTTCCGGTTTGCGTGGGCATGGCCCTTGCAAGTAAAATGGATGGAAGAAAGAACCGTGTGTACACAGTAATGGGCGACGGTGAATTGGCAGAAGGTTCCGTATGGGAGGGAGTAATGGCCGCTTCCCAGTATAAACTGGACAATCTTTGTGCCGTAGTGGACAGAAACCGTCTTCAGATCTCCGGATGTACAGAAGACGTTATGGGACATGATGACCTGGGCGCGCGTTTTTCATCTTTTGGATGGAATGTGATCCAGGCAGAAGGAAATAACGTCGATGCATTGATCCAGGCTTTTAACGAAGCAAAAGAATGTAAAGGACAGCCTACCGTAGTCATTGCTAATACGATCAAAGGCTTCGGCGGCGGTGAAATAATGGAAAATAAAGCTCCATGGCATCATAAAGTACCAAACGATGAAGAATATCAGATTATTATGGATGAAATTATGAGAAGGAGGGACGCAGCAAATGAATAAGATTCCGAATCGTCAGGCAATTTGCGAAACCCTGATGGAAAAAGTAAAAGAAGATAAAAGTATTATAGCGCTTTGCAGCGATTCCCGCGGCTCCGCTTCCATGACTCCGTTTTTTAATGCATATCCGGAAAACAGCGTTGAGACAGGTATCGCAGAGCAGAATCTGGTAAGTATCTCCGCTGGTCTTGCAAAATGCGGCAAAAAAGCTTTTTGTTTCTCACCGGCAAGCTTTGTTTCTACCAGAAGCTATGAGCAGGCAAAGGTTGACGTAGCCTATTCGAATACGAATGTTACCCTCGTTGGTATCAGCGGCGGAATCAGCTACGGCGCTCTTGGAATGAGCCATCATTCCGCACAGGACATTGCAGCGATGAGCGCAATCCCAAATATGAGAGTTTATCTTCCAAGCGACCGTTTCCAGACAAAATGCCTGATCGAAGCGTTGTTAAAAGATGAAAAACCAGCTTATATCCGTGTGGGACGTAATCCGGTAGAAGATATCTATACAGAAGACAATTGTCCGTTTGAGATGGACAAAGCGACCGTTCTTTGCGAGGGAACCGACGTGGTATTGGTTGCCTGCGGCGAAATGGTAAAACCTTGTTATGATGCGGCACAGATTTTAAAAGAAGAGGGAATCAGTGCAACCGTTCTTGATATGTATTGTGTGAAGCCTTTGGATACAGAAACCTTGCTGAAAGCAGCGCAGAATGCAAAAGCAGTTGTCACTGCGGAAGAACACGCGCCATTTGGCGGCCTTGGTTCCATGGTGGCGCAGGTGATCGGCGCAAACTGTCCGAAAAAAGTGATTAACGTAGCGCTTCCGGATGCTCCGGTGATCACCGGAACTTCCAAAGAAGTATATGAGCACTATGGTATGACAGGAAAGGGTATCGCCGAAAAGGCAAAAGAAGCCCTCAAATAATTGGAGAACGGCATGAAAAAATATATGTTGGGGATTGATCAGAGCACACAGGGTACGAAAGGGATCGTATTTGACAGTGAGGGCAAAATTATTGCCCGCACTGACCTGGCTCACGATCAGATTATAAACGATAAAGGCTGGGTGGAGCATAATCCGGATCAGATCATGGAAAATGTTATTCAGGTGATAAAAAATGCCATTGATCTGGCAGGCATTGACAAAGAAGAAGTGCTTGGCCTTGGCATCAGCAATCAGAGAGAAACTGCGATTTGCTGGAATAAAAAGACCGGACGCCCCGTATACAATGCGATTGTTTGGCAATGTGCCCGCGGCGCGCAAATCTGTGAAAAGATTGCGGCGGACGGAAAGGCAAAAATGATTCAGGAACATTCCGGGATTCCACTTTCTCCTTATTATTCCGCAGCGAAGATCGCGTGGGTACTGCAAAATGTGGAAGAAGCCAAGGAAGCGGCAAAAAACGGGGAACTGGCTGTGGGAACGATAGACAGTTATCTTGTGTATCAGCTTACCGCAGATCACGCTTTTAAAACAGATTATTCCAATGCGTCCCGCACCCAGATGTTTAACGTCAATACTTTAGACTGGGACGAGGAAATCCTCTCTCTCTTTGGGATATCCAGAGATATGCTTGCTGAAATCTGCGATTCGGACGCTTTATACGGCTGCACGGATCTTAATGGATACCTTGAGGAACCAATTCCGATTCATGGTGTAATGGGGGATTCTCATGGAGCGCTTTACGGACAAGGCTGCGTACAGCCGGGAATGATTAAGAGCACCTTTGGCACGGGCTCTTCCATCATGATGAATGTGGGAGAAAACCCTATTTTCAGTGACAAAGGCGTGGTGACTTCTCTGGCGTGGTCACTGGGCGGAAAAGTAAATTATGTTTTAGAAGGAAATGTTAACTATACCGGAGCTGTGATCACATGGCTTCAGAAAGATCTTGGGCTGATCGTTTCCGCAGGGGAGACACAGGCGCTTGCCGAGAGTGCAAATCCGGCAGATACCACTTATCTGGTTCCGGCATTTACCGGCTTGGGAGCTCCTTATTGGGAGAGCAGCGCTAAGGCGATCATTTGCGGTATTACACGAAATACCAAAAAAGCGGAGATCGTAAGAGCGGCGCTTGACTGTATCGCTTATCAGATCTGTGATGTGGTGAAGGTTATGGCACAAGATTCCGGTATCGACGTGAATGAACTTCGTGTGGACGGAGGTCCGACGAAGAACGGATATCTAATGCAGTTTACCAGTGACATTATCAATGTTGACGTGCAGGTTCCGGACGCAGAAGAACTCTCTGCCATGGGTCCGGCCTTTGCAGCGGGAATTGCTCTTGGATTGTACGAAGAAGAAAAATTGTTTGCCGGATTAAACCGTGTAAAGTTTTCACCGAAAATGGACGAAACCACCAGAAGTGAAAAATATATGGGATGGAAGGACAGTGTGTCCATGGTTTTGGCAAAATAGTACAAACGAAAATTTCGTAAGTTGATTTTGTGCAGTGAAATCGAACAAAAAATATATGGTGTTTTGCGAAAAAATGTATTGATTCCACAAGAGGATTCAAGTAAACTGTTGACATGGAAGGGCTAACAGCTTCCGTGCCATCTAACATATATTTTTCAATGATGAGGAGGAAATGAAAAATGAAATTGTTTAAGAAAATTTTAGCAGGCTTTGTTGCAGCTGCTATGGTTGCATCTTTAGCAGCGTGCGGCGGATCAACATCGGAACCGGCAGAAGACACTGGAGCAGCAGAAGGAGCTACCGAAGCACAGGTTGAAGCTCAAGCGCTCAATGCCAACGCAGACAACAAGTTAATCTACTGTATCACACCATCTACATCTAACCCTTACTTCCAGACAGTACAGACTGCTTGTACAGAAAAAGGTGAAGAATTAGGTTATACAGTAAAATGTGTATCTCATGATGATGATGCTCAAAAACAGGCAGAGTTATTTGAAACTGCTATTTCTGAAGGTGCTTCCTTCATCGTATGTGATAATGCAGGTGCGGATGCTTCCATCGAACCTACACAGAAAGCTTACGATGCAGGCATTGGCGTATTCATGGTAGACCGTGAGATCAACCAGGAAGGTATCTGTGCAGCACAGATCGTTGCAAATAACTCCCAGGGCGCTACAGAATCTGCTCAGTATCTTGTAGAGGTAACTGGAGGAGAAGGTAAATACGCTGAATTATTAGGACTTGAGTCTGATACAAACTGCCAGGTTCGTTCCGATGCGTTCCATTCTGTAATCGACAACACTAACATGGAAATGGTTGCTCAGCAGTCCGCTAACTGGGATCAGACAGAAGGACAGCAGAAAGCAGAGACCATCTTACAGCAGTATCCTGATATCGTAGCAATCGTTTGCGGTAATGATACCATGGCTTGTGGCGCAGCAGCAGCAGTAAAAGCAGCAAACCTCGATCACGAAGTTTATATCATCGGCGTAGATGGTTCCAACGACATGAGAGACAACATCAAAGAAGGTCTTACCACCGCTACCGCTCTTCAGCAGATCGACTTAATCACAAGAACAGCAGTAGAACAGGGTGATACTCTTATGACAACAGGTTCTACAGGCGTGGATGAAAAACAGCTTATCGACTGTCTGTTGATCAACAAGGATAATGCAGACAAACTTGACAACTTTGTTTACAGCGAATAATTTATAAAAATATTTTGTAAAGGCAAAACCCATATTAAAAAACAATACATATTTCATATAAGTATGTATGGATAAAGTTTTCGGATCGAACGACTTTATCGCATATTAAAATCTGTTAGGCTTTGGAATGCTTATTCCACTGGAAAGGGTGTCTCTGAACAGACACCCTTTCTGCATCAGAGAAATTATATTTTTAAGAAGGCAGGAGAAGGGAGAAACCATGAAAAAACGATTTGTGGCAGCAGCGTTAACCGTTGCGATGGCAGCGTCCTTGATGACTGGCTGTGTAAAAGTGGTTAAAATTGGTGAAGAAGGCAAACTTACTGGAGTAGTGGAATTTGATGCTGCCAGTAATATAGAAGAAGTGTGGGAGACCAATGTTGTTCCAGAATGCGAAGAAAAAGCAGTAGATATTACGGAAGTACTGAATGCAGGCGAAAGCGATTTGAAAGCTCTCGGCGAGGAATGTGGGGGAACGAAGGATAAATCCGCCGCAAATTATACCTACTGTGTAAAAGTTGAAGGAGCGACCATTGCAGAAGTAGATAAAGATTCCTATTATGGAACTATGACATTAACGATTCCGGATTATGCCGGAAAGATCACCGTAAGCTGTGAGATCGGACAGTATAAATCTACAGCGATCCGTGATAATATGTCCTTCCTTAATTTTGGTGATTTTAAAAACCAGACGGAATGGAATCAGATTAACTTAAGTATGTTATCAAAAGTTGATGAAGCGGTAGTACAGCCTGTATACGACAGCCTGGAAAAGGGCGCCACTGTGGATATCATTGCGTGTTTTACAGCGGACAGCGCCGATAAGATTGTTCTTTCCCCTGTAGTGCTCACTGTAAAATAGGGAGAACAAACCAGTTTGTAAGACAGCAAAGGAGGCTATATAATGGCAGAAAATAAAGATATCGTAATGAAATGCCGGCATATGGAGAAGGTATATCCTGGTACCAAGGCTCTCGATGATGTGGATTTTAACGTATACCGCGGTAAAGTCAACGTGCTGATCGGAGAAAATGGCGCCGGAAAATCTACTCTTATGAAGCAGATTGCCGGAATTGAACAGCCTTCTTCCGGAACCATGTATCTGGAAGAGGAGGAAGTAAGTTTCAAAAATACAACAGATGCAAAAGCAAAAGGGATTGCGATTATTCATCAGGAATTATCTTTATTCCCGAACTTAAATGTATACCAGAATATGTTCATGAACAATGAACAAAAGAAAGGGATCGTGGTGGACGATGCCGTACATAAAAAACGTGCGATCGAAGTTCTGGAACGATTGGAATATCCGATTGATCCGGAAGCTAAAATCGGGGATCTTCGTGTAGGACAGCAGCAGATGGTGGAAATTGCCCGTAATCTTTTACAGGATGACTTAAAGATTCTCATCATGGACGAGCCGACTTCCTCTTTGAGCCAGTCCGAAGTACAGGTACTTTTCAAGATCATGCGCGACCTTTGCGCACAGGGAGTATCCATCGTGTATATCTCCCATCGTCTGGAAGAGATTATCGAGATCGGCGATCATGTGACGATCCTTCGAGATGGTAAGTACGTGGCGGATTCTCCGGTTTCCGAAATTGACGTTCCATGGATCGTTCAGAAAATGACCGGAAGCAACAAGAGCTATCCGAAGAAAGAACGCGACATTGACTGGGACAAGCAGGAAAAAGTATTAGAAGTCAAAGATCTTTGCCTTCCAAAGAAGGGCGGCGGATGGCTTCTTGACCATGTAAGCTTTAACCTGAAAAAGGGAGAGATCCTTGGAATTTACGGACTGATGGGCGCCGGACGTACCGAAGTGTTTGAATGTCTTATGGGACTTCGGCCGGAACACTCAGGAGAAATTATCCTGAATGGAAAAAAGGTAAATGTTAAGAACGTATCCAAACAGATTGACAATGGCTTTGCCTGGGTGCCGGAAGACAGGCAGGCAGAAGGTTTGGTACAGACATTAGATATTGAGAAAAATATTTCTCTTTCCAGTCTTCATAAATTTGCAAAAGCCTTTGTTTTATCAAAAGGGCAAGAAGATGCTAAGGTACAGTCGCAGATTGACGATATTCATATTAAAGTGGCAGACAAACATCTTCCGATTTTATCTCTTTCCGGTGGTAATCAGCAAAAATGCGTAATCGGAAAAGGTATTTTGACAAATCCAAAAATTATGTTGATGGACGAGCCTAGCCGCGGTATTGATATCGGGGCAAAGACAGAAGTATTTGATATCATTAATCAGTATGCAGAGAGAGGACTCTCGATCATCTGTGTAAGTTCTGAGTTGAAAGAAATGCTTGCCATTGCCAACCGTGTTGTTGTGCTTTCCAATGGTATTAAGACCGCAGAATTTACAGGAGATGATATTACCGAAGATAATCTGGTACTGGCATCCTATAAAGGCCATCACACAGAATAAACCGGAAAAAAGGAGAATAAAAGATGAAAGAGAAAAAAGGCAATCCTAATCTTATGATGACGCTTCTGAAGCTCAGAACATTCGTTGTACTTATTATATTATTTGTATTCTTTTCAATCAAAGCAGATTCATTCTTTACAGTGAACTCATTGCTTTTGGTATGTAAACACGTTGCTCAGTATGGTATTCTTGGTATCGGTATGACCTACGTAATCATTACCAGCGGTATTGACCTTTCCGTTGGTTCCGTAGTAGGTATCGTTGGCATGATCGCCGGTGGATTGATCCAGGAAGGTCTTACCTTAAAATTTGCCGGTGTGACCATTTACTTGAGCGTACCGCTTATCACCGTCGTTTGTATTATCATCGGTATTTTAATCGGTATGATCAACGGCGCTTTAGTAGCAAAATGTAAACTTGCTCCATTCATTGTAACCTTAGGTACTATGTACATATTCCGTGGACTTGCAAACCTTCGTTCCGGAGGAAACACATTCTCCAGTATTAAAGGTAACGAGGCTCTTGGAAACGTAGGTATTATGAATTTTGACAGCCGTCTTTTCGCAGCAGGCAGCTTCCCTGGTATTCCGATTGCGGCCATATTATTCCTGATTTTAGCAGTGATCGCAGCATTTGTATTAAAGAAAACCGCATTTGGATGGCATATCCTGGCGATCGGTGGTAACGAGAAGGCAGCCCGCCTTTCCGGTATCAAAGTAGAGAAGAATATCATTATGGTATATGCGATTTCCGGCGCTTGCGCTGCATTGGTTGGTCTTATTACCATGGCTCAGATCGCAGCATCCCATCCACAGACAGGTGATACCTGGGAAATGAACGCTATCGCAGCAGTAGTTCTTGGCGGAACCTCCATGTCCGGTGGTGTGGGAACCATTGGCGGAACCGTAATCGGTGCTTTCGTAATCGGCGTTATCAACGACGGTATGACAATGTGCGGCGTATCAGAGTTCTGGCAGAAAGTTATCAAAGGTATCGTAATCATTCTGGCGGTATTGATCGACCAGTTCCAGAGAAATCTTCAGGCTAAGATGGCTCTGCAAGCAAAAAATGAAAGCAAATAAATCCTCGTTTTTATAGGCAGCCGGCAGGGGCTCAACCCTGGATTGTTGTCCGTAAATGACAATATGAAAATCCCGGAGATCATAGTATCTCCGGGGTTTTTGCATTATACGTGTTTTTTGTGCTAAAGCGATGTCTGTTTGCAAAAAAATATTTTATAAGAGAGTGCTGTTTAGAGAGTGCTGCTTTTCTCCCTTTGGTCACCGGCGGGAAGAAGGGCAGCCTGAAAAAGTAAAGCTTTTAAAAAGGCGGGAATAGTGCTATACTATTCGCATAGTTGCTTTTTGCAATCTTTATAGGATTAACAGTGGATACAGGGGATTATTTGCTATGAAGAGAGAAAAAGAAATTTATAAGGGGATAACCCGGATTCAGTGGATCATGATGATTGTTATGGTCATATTTCTGATCGCAGGGATCTGGTTTTGGAGAATCACCCCCCACGGTGCGCTGATCATCATAGGTGTCGTGCTGTTTTTTGGATGCATTACTTTTGCGAATGTGATGAAACTAAAGAGCATGATCGCAGATGAGTTGGAGTGTGTGGGATATGAGCAAAGTCAAATTCAAAAAAACCTTTTAAAAGAACTCCCGGTTCCCTACGTTCTTACCAGTGTAAAGGGAGAGATTTTATGGAGGAATCAGGCTTTTGATGAGATTGCGGATTCCAAAAGCAAGAAGAAAAATATTTCTCAGATCTTTGAGACGATGCGAAAGGGCTCCTTCCCGGGGCCGGGAGAAAAGTCGGAGTATGATCTCGTGGTGAAAGACCGAAATTACCATGTGGAGTGTTCGGCTGTGGCCTTTGATGAACTGATCCATGATGGGGTAAAGGAGGTCATGCTTTCCTTTTATTTTTATGACCAGACGGATCTTGCATACTACCGGGCAGAATCAGAGAGTAAAAGCCTGATTGCGGGACTTATCTATATCGATAATTACGAAGAAGTCCTCGATAGTATGGAAGAAGTGCGCCAGTCGCTCTTATTTGCTGTTGTGGAACGAAAGATTTACAAGTATATGCATAATTTTTCGGCAATCGTAAAAAAGTTTGAGCGAGATAAGTTTTTGTTTGTTTTTGAGGCGAAATACTTTGACGAAATGCTGGAGAAAAAGTTTGCCCTGATGGAAGATGTGCGGGGCACCAGCATGGGAAATTCTTTGTCCGTCACCTTAAGTATTGGGATCGGGATTAATGCGCCGGATTACGCGCAGGCATACGACAGCGCGCGGGCGGCTGTTGATCTTGCCCTTGGCCGTGGCGGAGACCAGATTGTGATCAAAGACGGCGAGACCCTTTCTTATTATGGCGGAAACACCCAGAAGGTGGAAAAAAGCACACGGGTGAAGGCCAGAGTGAAGGCCCATGCGCTGCGCGAGCTGATGCAGACAAAGGGCAAGGTTTTTATCATGGGTCATCGGATGCCGGACGCCGACTGCGTAGGGGCGGCCCTGGGAATTTACCGAATCGCAAAAACTTACCAAAAGGAAACCTATATTGTAATGGATCAAAATTGTCCGGCGATCACTCCGATCGTGGAGGGAGTGAAAAAAGCATCGGAAGATTCCGAGCCGGTCTTTGTGACCAATGACCAGGCGTTGTCTCTGCGAGACGCCAACAGCATGATGGTGATCGTGGACGTGAATATTCCGAATATGACAGAATGTCCTTCTCTGCTCAAATCGATCCAGACGGTGGTCGTTTTGGATCATCACCGGCAGACAAAGGAGAACATCAAAAACGCAGTGTTGTCTTATGTGGAACCGTATGCCTCTTCCTCTTGCGAGATGGTGGCGGAGATTTTACAGTACATTGCAGAAAAACCAAAACTTTTGCCTATCGAAGCAGACGCCCTTTATGCGGGAGTTTTGATCGATACTGACAACTTTGTAGTAAAGGCCGGAGTGCGCACCTTTGAAGCGGCCGCTTATCTAAGGCGGGCCGGCTGTGATGTGACCAGAGTCCGCAAGATGTTTCGGGATGACATCGCCCACAGTAAGCTGCGGGCACAGATCATCAATGACGCAGAGATCTATCTCGGAGAATTTGCCTTGGCAACCTTTTCTCCTAAAGAGATGGAGGGCGCTACTGTGATCGGCGCCAAGGCGGCCAATGAGCTGTTGGATATCCAGGGGATCCGGGGAAGCTTTGTCCTCACCAATATGCCGGGATACATTTATATCAGCGCCAGATCCATCGACGATCTCAATGTCCATATGATTATGGAACGTATGGGAGGCGGCGGTCATTTGACCATGGCGGCAACGCAGATTAAGAATAAATCCATCTATGAAGTGGAGCAGGATTTGAAAATCTTAATTAAGACGATGAAGGACAACGGAGAAATTTAATTTAGAAAATATCATAATCATCATATAGCAGGAGGAACAAGACAATGAAAGTAATTTTATTAGAAGATGTGAAAAGTCTCGGAAAAAAAGGAGAAGTGGTTGAAGTAAATCCAGGCTATGCAAGAAACTGTATTTTGAAGAAAAAGCTTGGGGTAGAAGCAACCAATAAAGCGCTTAACGACTTAAAGCTCCAGAAGGCAAATCAGGATAAGATCGCGAAGGAACAGTTAAAGGAAGCCCAGGAATTTGCTAAAGAACTTAACGAGAAGTCTGTGGAAGTTCAGATGAAGGTAGGAGAAGGCGGCAAATTATTTGGCACGGTGTCCTCGAAAGAAATTGCGGCGGCAGCCAAAGAACAGCTTGGTTATGATCTGGATAAAAAGAAGTTTTCCATTGACGAGCCGATCAAAACTCTGGGTACTCATGTGATTAAGATTAAGCTTCACCAGAAAGTTACTGCGCAGCTTAGCGTGAAGGTGACAGAAAAATAGGGATGAGAATATATGCCTCAAGTAGATGAGAACTTTATAAAAAAAATACAGCCCCACAGTGAGGAGGCAGAAAAATCTGTTCTGGGCGCCATGCTGATGGACAGAGACGCCATTGTGGAGGCGGAAGATATTCTGGTTCCCCAGGATTTTTATCAGCGCCAAAACGGAATTTTGTTTGAAGCGATGGTGGAATTATATCGGGAAGGAAAAGCGGTGGACCTGATCACGATTCAGGATAAGCTAAAAGAGCGGGATATCCCCGAAGCGTTTTCTTCCTTAGATTATTTCAGGGAACTGGTCGCCATGGTCCCGACTTCCGCAAATATCAGTCAATATGCCCACATCGTCCATGATAAGGCTACGCTGCGGGCTTTGATTAAATTAACCGAGGAAATCGGCAATGACTGTTATCTTGGCAAAGAAGATACGTCGGCGATTTTGGAAAAAACAGAAAAAGAAATCTTTGGTCTGCTGCAAAACCGCAACCGAATGAGTGATTTCGTTCCCATTCAGGAGATTGTATTAAACGCTCTCAACGATATTGAAGAGGCTTCTAAGACAAAGGGCAGAGTGACAGGGATCGCCACAGGATTTACGGATCTTGATTATAAATTGACGGGACTTCACGGCGCCGAGCTCATATTGATCGCCGCAAGACCGGCCATGGGAAAGACCGCCTTTGCCTTAAATATCGCCCAGTATGCGGCATTTCGCGATAATCATAAGGTGGCAATGTTCAGCTTAGAAATGTCGAAAGAGCAGCTAGTCACCCGTTTGATCGCCTCCGAGTCCATGGTGGATTCCCAGATGATCCGGACGGGAGAGTTAAGAGACAACGACTGGGATAAACTGATCGAAGGGGCCGCGCTCATCGGCAATTCCAAAATGATCATTGATGATACGGCCATATCTCTGGCGGAAATCCGTTCTAAGTGCAGGAAGTATAAACAGACCTATGGAATCGAGCTGGTCGTTATTGATTATTTGCAGCTTATGACGGGAAGCGGCAGCAGAAAAAATGAATCCCGCCAGCAGGAGATTTCCGAGATCTCGAGGGCATTAAAAATGCTGGCAAGAGAGCTTGACGTTCCGATCATTGCCCTGTCACAGTTATCAAGGGCGGTGGAAGCAAGACAGGACCACAAGCCGATGCTTTCCGACCTCAGAGAATCCGGCGCCATCGAGCAGGACGCCGACGTGGTTATGTTTTTATACCGGGATGAATATTATAATCCGGATACCGAAAAAAAGAACCTTGCCGAAGTGATCGTGGCAAAACAGAGAAACGGTTCCACGGGAAGCGTGGAGCTTGTGTGGCTTGGACAGTATACCAAGTTCGCCAACAAAGAAAGAATAAATTAAAAGCGCTTTGTGCAGCGATGCCCGAATACATCTTTCCTTTGTCGAAAGTTAGAGTACGAATTTCATTGAGACGAGCCTTCCCCTCTTGCTATAATAATAGCGTACTTGATCGCTTTTTCAGGTAAAATAAGTGGACAGGAGCGAACGAAAATATGAAAGAAAAAAGATATACCATTTCAGAAGCGGCAAAAATGCTGGAAGTGGAAAATCATGTTCTTCGTTATTGGGAAGAGGAACTCAACCTGGCTGTTCCGAGAAATGAACTTGGACACCGTTATTACCGTGAAGAGGAAATACAGTTATTAAATTGTATCAAGGAGTTAAAGAAAAAAGGATTTCAATTAAAAGCGGTGAAAGAAGTGCTTCCGGATCTGGAGGAGGGGAAAGAAGAGGAGGACAAGAAAGTAGTTCCGATCCATAAAGAAAACCGGCGGGGCGAACTGTCGCTGGTGGAATCTGCTTCAGAAACTGCGGTAAAAACCAGAGAAGAAAAAATGCAGGAATTTGAGATGATCATGGGAAAGATCATTGGGAAAGCCTTGCGGGAAAATGCCAGAGATATGGGTGATGCCATGGGCGATCGGATCACGGGAAGAGTGCTGGAAGAGGTGGACGAGCTTTTCGAAGAGAAAGAAGAACGGGAAGAAGAGCGATATCGAAAATTGGATGAAGCGATACGCTCTCATCAGAAAGCCCGGCAGGAAATCGCAGCAACTATGGAAGACGGACGGAAAAGAAAAAGCAGATTTTTTAAGAAAAATAAACGCAAGATATAGTGGATAATGTTAATAATGTTGAAGAGGGCAAAAAGAAACGCTTTGCATTAAAAACATTGAAAAAGCCGCAGTACATTTTTGATATGTACTGCGGCTTTTATTACTATGTGTGTAGCAAAAAAGTAAAACGAGTTTTTACTGCTTAAAATTTAAATTATTCCTGGTTGATAGCACCTGCTGGGCAAGCACCTGCACAAGAACCACAATCCATACAAGTATCCGGATCGATTTCGAATTTGCCGTCGCCTTCGCTGATAGCGCCTGCTGGACATTCTCCTTCACAAGTTCCACAACAGATACAGTCGTCTGAAATTACATAAGCCATTATAGTGTCCTCCTTTTTTTAGTTCGTTTAGTTTAGTAGAATTATATAATTCCGTAACCCTATTCTATAATAGTTTGTTTGTAATATCAAGTTTAAATTAAAATAAGTTATTGGTAAAAATTCTCTCTTATGAAATAATTAAGGACGAAAACAGCAAAATCCTGTGAAAATATCCGTCTTTTTAATGATTTAGGGTTGTTAAGATGGAAAAAATAGGGTATAGTAATAAAAAAGTTGTTATTAGAGAAAAAAACAAGTTTTTTATATAGATTTTGTTTTGATTTAAAGGGTCGAGAAAGGAAAATGACTATGCCAGGACATAAACCTCGACATTTTTTACTGCTGCGCACCGTGGTATCGGTGCTTCTTGTCGTTGTGGTAGCCGCATCTGCGATTTTGGTATTTGTCCACTTGAAAGATCGCCAGGAACGGCTGGTTTCCACTGCGAAAAATGCGCAGCCAAATGAAACGACGGTGGAATTGGCAAGCGACAGCGGTGCGTCCGGAGAGGGCGAACAGGTTTATATTATAAAAGGGAACGATAAAAGTTCTAACAAGTTTGAACGGGCGGATAAGCTTTCCTATACAACCACTGTAAAATATACGACAGAGGATCTGCAGCAGCTTGACGCTTATGGGCTGCGGATCACAAGAAACGAAATATATGCCCGCCACGGCAGGATGTTTGCGGACCAGGATCTGCAAACCTATTTTGATCGTCAAGAATGGTACGTAGCAGAAACCTCGCCGACAGATTTTGATGACGATGAGTTAAATGATGTTGAGATGTATAATGCGGTCTTTATTTTAAACTATGAAAAGTCAATGAACTATTAAGTTCTTGCGTGGAACAAATTATTTGTGAAATTCATTAAATTAATGCTTGTAATGGATACCTATATCCGTTATAATAGCATACAGATATGAGATAGTCTTCAGGGCAGGTGTGATTCCTGACCGGCGGTGAGCATCGATAAGATGTAAGCCCGCGAGCCTTTTTGGCATGATCCGGTGTGATTCCGGAGCCGACGGTACAGTCCGGATGGGAGAAGATGACAGCTATATTGTTGGAAACTGTTATTTTTTATATTTATTGTATATATCCCTGGGATTTATCTGTGTTCAGATGAGTACCAGGTTTTTTTATTACAGGAGATGGAGAATAAAATGAATCATTTAGATCAACAATACATGAGAAGGGCAATTGAGTTGGCCAAAAAAGGAAGCGGCCATGTCAATCCCAACCCATTGGTCGGAGCCGTGATCGTAAAGGATGGAGAGATCATCGGGGAAGGCTATCATGAGTGCTACGGGCAGCTCCATGCAGAGAGAAACGCGATCACCGACGCAAAACGAAGGGGCAATTCCATGGAAGGAAGCACGATTTATGTCACCCTGGAGCCTTGCTGTCATTACGGAAAGACGCCGCCTTGTACGGAGGCGATTCTTGAGGAGAAGATTGCCAGAGTCGTGGTAGGTTCCGATGACCCCAATCCAAAGGTTGCGGGAAAGGGATTTGAACTGCTGCGGGAGCATGGAGTGACGGTGGATACCCATGTACTTAAGGAAGAATGCGATTTGATCAACAGCGTATTTTTTCATTATATACAGACGAATCTGCCTTATGTTGCGATGAAGTATGCGATGACGATGGACGGAAAAATCGCCTGCTATACGGGAGATTCCAAATGGATTACCGGAGAGGCTGCCCGGGCTCATGTCCATGAACTGAGAAACCATTATAAGGGCATCATGACAGGGATTGGAACAGTTTTAGCGGATGATCCCATGTTAAACTGCCGTATACCGGGAGGCAGAGATCCCATTAGAATCGTGTGTGACAGCCAGCTCAGAATCCCTTATGATTCGAAACTGGTGCAGACAGCGATGAAACAGCCGCTGATCGTCGCGTGTGTGGACGGAGCGGAAGAAGAGAAAAAACAGCGGATGCTTGATAAGGGAGTGGAAGTTTTAAGCTTCCCATCGGGAGAAAAAGGCCATCTCCCTCTTCCGGCGCTGATGGAAGAGCTTGGCAAAAGGAATATTGACGGGATCCTGCTGGAAGGAGGCGGCACCCTAAATGAAAGTATGCTTCAGGAAGGATTGATCCATAAAGTGTATTGTTACGTTGCGCCAAAGATCTTCGGCGGCGCCATGGCAAAATCGCCAATCGAGGGAGAGGGAAAAGCTTTGGCAAGGGACGCCTGGAAGTTTAAGCAGCTTGGAGTCCGGACATTTGACGAAGATATTTTAATTGAGTATGAAGCACAAGGCGGGAAGGAATTATAATGTTTACTGGAATTATAGAAGAAATCGGAGAGATCGTCTCCATTAAAAAAGGAGCGCAGTCCGCAGTGATTACGATCTCTGCAAAAGAGATAATGAAAGATATCCATCTTGGAGACAGTATTGCAATGAACGGCGTGTGCCTGACGGTGACGGCGTTTGATCAGCACTCTTATTCGGTGGATGTGATGCATGAGACGCTGAACAGAACAAATCTTGGACAGCTAAAGGGCGGAAGCAAGGTGAATCTGGAAAGAGCGATGGCAGCAGACGGAAGATTTGGCGGACATATCGTTGCCGGTCATGTGGATGGGCCGGGAACCATCCTTTCCATGACAAAAGACGATAACGCCGTATGGATCACCGTTGAGACAGATCGTTCTATTTTAAAATATATTGTAAACAAAGGCTCTATCACCATTGATGGAATAAGCCTTACTGTGGCAGATGTGACAGATAAAACTTTTTCCATATCGATGATACCTCATACGGGGGATCATACCACCCTCCTTTCTAAGAAACCGGGAGATACTGTGAACCTGGAGACGGATATGGTGGGTAAATATGTGGAAAAATTATTAAAATATCAAGAGGAAGAACAAAAGACTTCCTCTAACATTACCTTAGACTTCCTGAGGGAACATGGATTTTAAGAGATAGAACAACAAAGGAGGACAGAATTAAAATGAGTGAATTTCAATTTCATGGCATCGAGGAAGCAATCGAAGATATTAAACAGGGGAAAATGATCATTGTAGTCGATGAGGGAGAGCAGGAAAATGACGGAGCCCTCATTGTAGCAGGGGAGTACGCAACGCCGGAAGCGGTGAACTTTATGTTAACTTACGGAAAGGGAATGCTGACGATCCCCATCGCCGAGGATGTGGCAAAACAATTTTCCCTGGAAGAATTAATCTGGGAATCCAAAGAGCAGTATGCTGCTTCCTCCAGCGTTACGATCGATTATGTGGGCAATAAACTGGGAATTTCTGCGGCAGACCGCTCCAAGACAGTAATGACCATGGCAAAGGCCGACGCTTCGGCGAAAGATTTTAAGCGGCCGGGCCATATGTTCCCAAAGGTTGCGCAAAATGGAGGAGTATTAAAACGAACAGGTTTTACGGAAGCAGCCGTGGACTTTGCGACGCTGGCAGGACTTCGCCCGGTGGCTCTTCGATGCGGCGTGCTGGACAATCAGGGAGAAGTGGCAAAGCTGCCGCAGCTAGTAGAAATATCAAAAGAGCATAATATTAAAATCGTGACCATTGCAGATCTGATCCATTACCGCCGTAAAACAGAAAGTCTGGTGGTACAGGAAGCGGTGGCAGATTTTCCGACCCATCATGGCCACTTTAAGATCTGCGGCTATGTAAATAAATTAAATGGCGAACATCATGTGGCCATTGTAAAAGGAGATGTTGCCGACGGAAAGCCGGTTCTTTGCCGGGTACATTCCGAGTGCCTTACAGGGGACGCGCTGGGCTCCAGGAGATGCGACTGCGGACAGCAGTACCGCGCGGCGATCCGCATGATCGAAGCAGAAGGAAGAGGCGTTTTGGTATATCTAAGACAGGAAGGCCGGGGAATTGGACTGATTAACAAGTTAAAAGCATATCAGCTCCAGGATACAGGTCTTGATACGGTGGAAGCAAATCTCGCTTTAGGTTTTCCGGAAGATTTGCGGGACTATGGAATCGGCGCGCAGATCCTTGCCGACCTTGGCGTGCAAAAACTGCGCTTAATGACCAACAATCCAACAAAGCTGGTAGGGCTTTCCGGTTATGGTCTGGAAATCGTGGAAAGAGTCCCGATCGTCATTGAGCCAAATGAAGACGATTATTTCTATCTTAAGACAAAACAGGAAAAAATGGGACATTTTACAAAGTATCAATAAAAAAGATGGGCCAAACATTTTGCTATCGTCAAAGAAATTGATACAGCATTCGCAAAGAATTATGATATTTAAATAGAATCATGGCATTCATATAATATTAGAACAAGGAGGATAAATAACATGAGTGTAAAGGTTTATGAAGGTAAGGTAGTAGGAAGCGACGAAAAAATTGGAATCGTGTGTGCGCGATTTAACGAATTTATCGTATCCAAATTATTAAGCGGTGCTGTTGACGGGTTAGTACGTCACGGGATCAAGGAAGAAAACATTGAAGTGGCATGGGTTCCGGGAGCATTTGAGATTCCGTTAATCTGCCAGAAAATGGTGAAATCCGGCAAGTACGACGCAGTGATCGCCCTCGGAACTGTCATCAGAGGATCCACATCCCACTATGATTATGTTTGTAATGAAGTATCAAAGGGCGTTGCTCAGGTTGGCCTTCAGGCAGGCGTTCCGGTAATGTTTGGTATCGTGACCACAGAAAATATCGAGCAGGCAATTGAAAGAGCGGGAACAAAAGCCGGAAATAAAGGATATGACTGTGCCCTTGGCGCAATCGAGATGATCAATCTTATCAAGGATATCAATAATTAAAGCCTCCGGATCATGGATAATTTATTTTAATAGATTTTCCAATTGAATTTTTCCAAAGCTTGCTTTATACTATACTCTATCGGACGAAGTTTGCGCTCTCTAACGGAGTGTAAAGAAGTAAGATGCTCGAAAGAATATGCCGATTGGACGAAGTTCGCGCTCTCTGACAGGAGGCAAAAATGACGGTGCGCCTAAAAAGGCGCGGTGGTTAAACTATAATATTCCTGGTATAAAGGATTGGAAAAAATAAGGAGGTACAGCTATGGCAGTACAGATTACAAAAAATACTTTAATCGGTGAAATGCTTCAAATGGATATCGGAATCGCTTCTATTCTTATGGCAGCGGGAATGCATTGTGTTGGATGCCCGTCTTCTGCGATGGAAAGCCTGGAAGAAGCTTGCTATGTTCATGGCATGGACGCTGATGTTGTTTTAGAGGAAATCAACAAGTATTTAGCAGCAAAATAATTCGTAAGTAATTATTGCAAAAATAAGAGAACCGCCCTTTGAAATAGAAATTCATACTTTCTATTCCAAAGAGCGGTTTTTTTGCTGCTCAGGTACAGGCAAAAGTCCGGTAATTTCTAACTAAAGCGGCATTTTGCCGGCTGCTTTCTGAAAAATGACGGCAGCGCACCATAAAGGAATTGCAGCATAAAAAAAGTGAGCAGGAGAAGACTATGTTTCCTAAGAAGACGGCATAAGTAGCCATAATAAGGAATGTGCCCGACGACAACTCCCTTGATATTTTCTTTGGATACAGGCGCCTGATCGGAAAAATAGTTGGCGTCACCTTTGGTAAAATATTGGCCGGAAGCGGTGATCTTTTGGATACGGTGGGTGACGCATATATTTTTTCCCTGATCTTTTGCGGTGAAGGTGATAATATCTCCGATTGCGTAATCAGTTTGTTTGCTGTTTTTTACAATAAGCAGACTTCCTTTTTGCAGTACATTTTCCATGCTGTTTCCACATTCGTAATATATTTGATAATGAAAAAGGAGACAGGCGCCTAAAACAAATAAAAGACCATAAACCAGTCCTGTAAGGATTCCGATTATGCCTTGTATAATTTGGAAAAGGATGTTTTGTATAATCTGGAAAACGAGGTTTAAAGGAGGAAAGCAAAGCCGCTCTGTTTTTTTAAAATATCCCATAAAATTGCCCTTTCATAAGTATTTTATGAAATGCTCCTTAAAAACAGAATAAAAATGTACAAAAGAAGGTACAAAGGGAAATTTTCTTTACATCAAGTGGAAAAAATGATAAAATTATGACGAATTATTAACCAGTACTTTAACTTACAAGGAGGAATTTCATATGCCTAGAGCAAAACAATCAATGGATGGAAATACTGCTGCGGCTCATGTTGCTTACGCTTATACAGAAGTTGCTGCGATTTATCCGATTACTCCATCCAGCCCAATGGCAGACTCCATTGATCAATGGGCTGCTGCTGGACAGGAAAACATTTTTGGCAATCAAGTTGTTGTAAGTGAGCTTCAATCTGAAGCTGGTGCAGCAGGCGCTGTACATGGTTCTCTTGCAGCAGGCGCCATCACAACTACATTTACTGCATCACAGGGTCTTCTTCTTATGATTCCTAATATGTACAAGATCGCTGCTGAGCAGCTTCCATGCGTACTTGACGTATCAGCACGTACTGTCTCCACACATTCTTTGAATATCTTTGGTGATCACAGTGACGTTTATGCCTGTCGTCAGACTGGTTTCGCTATGCTTGCTGAAACCAACCCTCAGGAAGTTATGGACTTAAGCCCGGTTGCTCACCTTTGTGCAATTGAAGGTAAGGTTCCATTTATTAACTTCTTTGATGGTTTCCGTACATCACATGAGATTCAGAAGATCGAAAAATGGGATTATGAAGATCTGAAAGAAATGTGCAACATGGACGCAGTAAAAGCATTCCGTGAGCACGCACTCAATCCTGAAAAACCGGCTATGCGTGGTTCCCACGAAAACGGTGACGTATTCTTCCAGCACAGAGAAGCTTGTAACCCTGTTTACGATGCACTTCCTGCTGTTGTAGAAAAATACATGGGCAAAATTAATGAAAAACTTGGTACAGATTATGACTTATTTAACTACTACGGCGCACCGGACGCTGATCGTGTGATCATCGCTATGGGTTCTATCTGTGACGTTGCAGAAGAAGTTATCGATTATCTCACAAAAGCAGGAGAAAAAGTAGGTTTAATCAAAGTACGTTTATATCGTCCTTGGGTATCTGCTTCCCTTCTGAAAGTGATTCCGGAAACTACTAAGAAAATTGCCGTACTTGACCGTACAAAAGAACCAGGCGCACTTGGAGATCCTTTATATCTTGACGTGGCTGCAACTCTTCGTGAGGCAGGTCTTAATGATATCGTGCTTACAGGCGGACGTTATGGCTTAGGCTCCAAAGATACACCACCATCATCTGTATTTGCTATTTATACAGAATTAAAGAAAGATACACCAAAACCTCGTTTTACAATCGGTATCGTGGATGATGTTACAAACCTTTCCCTTCCGGAAGTAAAACCTGCTCCAATCACAGCAGCTCCTGGTACTGTAGAATGTAAGTTCTGGGGTCTCGGCGGTGACGGTACTGTCGGTGCAAATAAAAACTCCACAAAGATCATCGGTGACCATACAGACAAATACATCCAGGCTTATTTCCAGTACGACTCCAAAAAGACAGGTGGTATCACAATTTCTCATCTTCGTTTTGGTGACAACCCAATCAAAAGCCCTTACTACATCAACCAGGCAGACTTCGTAGCCTGTCATAACCCATCCTACATCGTAAAAGGATACAAGATGGTTCAGGATGTAAAACCGGGCGGAACATTCATGATCAACTGTCAGTGGTCTGATGAAGAACTTGACAAACATATGCCTGCAGCTTCCAAGAAGTATATCGCAGACAACAACATTCAGTTATACACAATCAACGCAATCGACAAAGCGATTGAAATCGGTATGGGCAAACGTACCAACACAATCCTTCAGTCCGCATTCTTCAAACTTGCTAACATCATGCCAATCGATGACGCAATTGATTTCATGAAAGCTGCAGCTAAGAAATCCTACAGCAAGAAGGGTGACGCTGTCGTAGAAATGAACTACAAAGCAATCGATGCCGGTGTAGACGCTGTTCATAAAGTAGAAGTTCCTGCTTCCTGGTCTAATCCGGAACCGGACGCTCCAAAGGCTGAACTTGTGGGACGTCCTGCAACCGTTAAGATGGTAGAAGAGTTAATGAACCCAATCGGCCTGATGGATGGTGACAACCTTCCTGTATCTGCATTCAAAGATATCGCAGATGGTCAGTTCGAACTGGGCGCTTCCGCATACGAAAAACGTGGAACAGCTGTAACTGTACCGGAATGGGATGCTGAAAAATGTATTCAGTGTAACCAGTGTGCATTCGTATGTTCCCATGCTACAATCCGTCCGTTCCTTGTAAGCGAGGACGAGATCAAAGCTGCACCGGACAACATGAAAGTTGCCGATACAAAACCAAAAGCAAGCGAATACAAATACACAATGAGCGTTTCCCCATTAGACTGTATGGGATGTGGAGAATGTATCACCGTTTGTCCGACAAAAGCAATCGCTATGGTTCCACAGGAATCCCAGGCAGCAGAGCAGCCTGTATTTGATTACTTAGTAGCAAACGTAAGCAGAAAAGATTCCGCTCCGGCTCCTACTACAGTAAAAGGCTCCCAGTTCTGCCAGCCTCTCCTTGAGTTCTCCGGTTCTTGTGCAGGCTGTGCCGAGACATCTTACGCTCGTCTCGTAACACAGTTATTCGGTGAGCAGATGTACATCTCCAACGCAACAGGATGTTCCTCCATCTGGGGCGGACCTGCTGCTACAGCACCATACACAGTAAACAAAGATTCCAAGAAGGGACCTGCATGGGCTAACTCCCTGTTTGAAGATAACGCAGAACATGGATTTGGTATGCATCTTGGACAGAAAGTTCTTCGTGAACAGGCAATCGCTAAATTAGAGAAGATGGCAGCTTCCGAGCAGGCATCCGAAGAATTTAAAGCAGCATTTGCTAAATACATCGAAACAAAAGACGATACAAAAGCAAACACTCCTGCTACAGAAAGCTTACTTGTGGAAGTAGAAAAAGCAGCAGCAGCCGGATGTCCGGACGCAGCAGAAGTATTAGATAAGAAACAGTACCTTGCTAAGAAGTCCGTATGGATCTTCGGTGGTGACGGCTGGGCATACGATATCGGTTTCGGCGGATTAGACCATGTACTTGCATCCGGTGAAAACGTAAACGTTATGGTATTCGATACAGAAATGTACTCCAATACCGGTGGACAGGCATCCAAAGCTTCCAATATCGGTGAAGTTTGTCAGTTTGCAGCAGCAGGTAAAGAGATCGGCAAGAAGAGCCTTTCCGAAATCGCAATGAGCTACGGTTACGTATATGTTGCACAGATCGCTCTTGGCGCAAATCCAAACCAGGCAATCAAATGTATCGCAGAAGCAGAAGCTTACAACGGACCGTCCTTAATCATCGGATACGCTCCATGTGAACTTCACGGAATCGCCAAAGGCGGAATGAACCATTGCCAGGATGAAATGAAGAAAGCCGTTAAGGCAGGTTACTGGAACCTCTTCTCCTATGACCCTGCAAAGAAAGCAGCAGGAAAGAATCCATTTACCTTAACATCCAAAGAAGGCGATGGAACATATCAGGAATTCCTGAACAACGAAGCCCGTTACACCCGTTTGATCAAGCCTTTCCCGGAAAGAGCAGAAAAACTCTTCGCAAAATCCGAAGAGGCGGCAAAAGCTCGTTTCGAACATCTGGAGAGATTAGTAGAGCTTTATAAATAACAAAGATTTGTATAAAGATACAAAAAATAAAAACTGAAAAAATCCTTCCGGAAAGATGTTATTCTCTCCGGGAGGATTTTTCTTACACAATTCTTATCCTCAGCAACAATGAAATTATGTACATATGGGCAAGGAGAAATGAAGATGAAAGGTATTCATATGGAGTAGGGGGTGGGTCCGAACGGGGCTGGAAAAACGACCACGATCAGCATGATTTCCACCGTGCTTCTTCCCACGGAGGGAGAGATTTTGGTGGATGGAAAGAGGCTTGACCGGAAGGAAGCGATCCGCTATCTGTCCAGTGCGGGAAATCAAGCGGCGCTTAGGGCAACGACGCTAGAGGATGTTTTCGTGGACTGCGCCGGACGAAAATTGTAAGGAAAGAGGGGGAAAATATGGGAATTATCACTGTTTTATGGGAAAAATGGGTTGAATTCCACCGGGATTTTTACAAAATAACCGTAGCTGCCATGATTTCTCTGTTAATGTATCTGATTATTTTCGGTATGGGAATACAGACGACTTCCCACGGGGAACCTTACCTGCACTTTTTGATTCCCGGCGTGGTATCGCCGACTCCGCTTTGGCAATTTATTCTGGGGCAGATCATCGGCGGAAGTATGCGGGGTATGTATGCAGGCGGGATTATCTTACTGCTGACTTTGCCGATTCGGACCAACTTGATTTTTAATGGGATGTCCGTTTTCGTTTTATTTCTTAACGGCACTGTTTTTTCTACAATAGCCCTGGTACTTTCTTTTTTGGCTAAGAGTTATTCGGATGCGCCCAGATTTACTTCTTATATTATTATGCCGATGTCTTTTCTGTGTAATACCTTCTTTTCCACAGATCAGATGCCAGTCGGATTTCGGCAGGTGGTATCCTTCTTACCGCTTTCACAGACCTGCAGTATGGTACGAAGTATAGCAAATGGAGAATCTCCGGGGATTACAGGGTTTATTATATTATTTTCTTATCTGATCGTATTCGGATTGATTTCCGTACTGTTTATCTATCGGAAGAAAAACCTGTAAGCTGCGCCGAAAGCAGTGGAAGGGAGATTTAAGCGCGATTATCAGGCAATCAGCATGGGGATGTGAAAAGACAGACCGGCTCCATATGAAATGTGCTTAGAATGTCGGAACAATTTAAAAATATCGGATTACACAAAAGGACTGTAAACATGAAAAAGAGAAAGATCAGAATCGGCGTCAGTATGGCGCTGTTGCTTGGAATATTTTTTTGTCAGATGATTCAGGCAAACGGGTACATTGTATTAAAAGACAGTAAATCGTCCGATACAGAAGCGTCGGACAGCGTGGACATATCGAAAGCGAAGGAGGCGATCCGGGACAAAGATGTGGGAAAATAAGGTATGGTTCCGATTTATCCCAGAGATATTGTGGATGGAACGTATGAGATAGAGGCGGAATCTTCCTCTTCCTTTTTTAAGATTACTAAGGCCGAACTGCTGGTGGATGGAGATGAGATGTCAGCAAGAATTACAATATCCAATCTGAGCTACGAGTATGTATATCCCGGAACCGTCAAAGAGGCAGAAAAGGCAGTAAAGGATAACTGGATCGGCTATGAGGAATCCGATGGGAAGGGCATTTTTACCATTCCGGTCGAGGCTTTGGATAAAGAGATCGACTGCGCTGCATTCAGCAAGAAAAAACAGAAATGGTATGACAGGAAGCTGGTATTTGACACGTCCTGTCTCCCGAAAGAGGCGCTTTTGATTGAACTGCCGGATTATGAATTGATTGAAAAAGCAATTCTGGATTATCAGACAGGGGAAAGTGACGAGGATACAGGCGAGCAGGAAACGGATAATCAGAATCAAAATCCGCCGGAAGCTGTCGATATTTCCCGTCCGGACGGGGAGTACTCCATAGAGGTCAATATGACCGGCGGAAGCTCCACCTTTGAGATTCCAATTACCGCAATGGACGAAGCAATGCCGATCATTGCGGATACGACTGCCATGGGCGATCCCGTGGAGATAGAATACACGCTGAATTTTTATTCAGAAACCATCGGGAATAAGGACCTGATTCCCCAGGAGTCTGCGAAGAAGGTCCTTGTGATTGCGCTTGCAATTATTATTCTGGGCGGAATCTTGAATCATTTCGTAAAGAAAAAACGAAAGTAGAATATAGAAAAAGGGATTAGATCATCCGGCAGATACAAAAGTGTGTCTGCCGGATTTTATTGTATCGGAAAAACCCTGGACAGCGCTGATGTGTCTAGGTATATTATTTTACTTCCGGGGGAACGCGATCAAGAGGAGGAACACATCATGAAGAATGTCGAAATGAAAAACAGGCGCACTTTTACACCCTCCGGGAAGACGTCAAAAACTGAAATCCGGGAGGGTTGGCATTCTGCGCCCTTACGCCGAAATTTGCCCT
>CAZKQV010000019.1:0-2014 GCA_964555015.1 uncultured Eubacterium sp.
AAATTTCCCCTTATTTCGGCGGTTTTTGGCGTTGCCAGACTATATCTATCCCTCTAAACTCGAATAAAGTCAACGTCTGAATTGATAACGATTTGATAACAAAGTTTGTCTGAAGAGGGTAAGGTATCAAAAAGCAGCGCGGGGCTGCGAATCCGTCAGAAAGATAATAAGCGCAAGAAACGCACAAAAAAAGAGCCAAACTACAGCGTGGTTAAGCACTGTAGCTTGGCTCTTTCTTATTATATGAAGTTGTATATCAGGCTTGGAACGTTTGAATAAGGTGAAAAATATCAGCAGCAGGCGTATGCAAAAGTATTGACATAAGGGCAGCACTCATGAAAACCTATGATCAAAACCAACTACTGATAAAAAATAAAAGGACTTTTCCCGAAAATCCCAGTCTGATCTGAGATTGCGGGAGCAGTCCTTTTTTCATCGCATTTTTTTGATATTCTTTTTTTTATGCTTCCAATAAACGGATAAATTCTCTTAAGATGGCTACGTTGCCCGGCCATGCCGGAGCGGTAACAAGATTACCGTCTACCACTGCCTGATCTGCTGGCACTTCCACATAATTTCCTCCCGCCAGTTTTACCATCGGGGATACCGCCGGATAGCAGGTCAAAGTTCTTCCTGTAAGACAGTCTGTCGCCGCCAAAATTTGTGCGCCGTGACAGATGGACGCCACCGGTTTTCCGGACTTCACAAAACACTTCACAATGCTTACCACTCTCTCGTCGATGGATAAGTATTCCGAAGATCTTCCGCCGGAAATAAAAAGTCCGTCGTATTCATAAATTACAATATCGTCAAAGGATTTGTTTAATGTAAAATAATGTCCCGGCTTTTCGGAGTAAGTCTGCTCCTCTCCAAAATCATGAACCGCCGTGATAATCTTTTCTCCCGCCTTTTTATCCGGGCAAACCACATCCACTTGATATCCCACCAGCTCCATAGCCTGAAATGGAACCATGGTCTCATAGTCTTCACTATAGTCTCCTGCCAATAACAAAATCTTTTTCATGTTTAACCGTTACCTCCTATCCCATCCATACTCTCACAGTTTTACTCTTGCTCTTGCTTCGTTCTGCTTATTACGACAGCGCTTTTTCCGCCTCGTCCAAAGAATTGTAACCGTATGCTTTTGCCATGATCTCCATGCTGTATTTATATCGGTTCAATTCCGGCTCTTTTAAAATACTCTGCAAAAAGAGCATCAAAGTTTTTTCTGAATAAGTATATAATTCACAGGTAAGATAATTTGTGATGCTTGTCGTGCCGTCTAAGGCAACGCCGTCCACCGGTCTTCCCTGGCTGCGCACGTTCGGATATTGGATTTCCAATTCTTTTTCCCACTGCACATACTGCATTGTGATCGTCTTAGCCATTTCCTTTACCGCATCAGACACCGGCGGAAGGAGATGGGCAATCTGTGCGTAATAGTCCGGATCGGTCTGCGCCATCATGTGGGCATATTTCTCCATGACCAGATTACGGCCGCAGGCTTTGGCGTCCTCTAAGTCTTGCAGATAGCTTTCCACCACTTCCACATCCCAGCTTCGAAATTGGCTCAGCCTCATGATCACGAAAGTCTCGTATTGATCCTGGCAGTCCGCCCGCCCGTCAATTCCTTTTACTTGCTGGAACATATTCCATTCATTATTTACCACCAGTTCCTCTATCATACTTCGTTCCATAATAACCCTCCTGATACATCTATCTTATCAAAAATTGTACCATTTCCTCCGATGATGAACTTGTATTATCGTTGAAGTATTATAGGAAAATACGGCGTTGATTTTAATCTTCCTTTCATTTTTGTCTGCTATTATTACATCATCTTAATTAGATTTGAAAAATTTTTTAGGAAAAAGCAAAGGAGGATTCGTTTATGAAAAAAATCAGAAAATTCGCCGTTCTCAGTTTCTCATTCATTTTTGCACTTTTATGTATCGGAAGTATCAATGTACTCGCTGCCGGGAAAATAAAGCCAACCAAGGCGACCATCCTATCT
>CAZKQV010000019.1:2114-54678 GCA_964555015.1 uncultured Eubacterium sp.
TATCAATGTACTCGCTGCCGGGAAAATAAAGCCAACCAAGGCGACCATCCTATCTCCGAAAAAGACCATCTATGTTTACGATGAATTTGAATTAAAAGCAAAAATCACGCCGGCAAACGCAGAAGACGACTATCTTCAATGGAGCATTGTAAGCGGGTCCACTGTCATTCGATTTGATGATAAGGACAGAACCGGCGACGAAGCGGAATTTAAAGCTTTGAAGGCTGGAACCGCCAAAGTTTGCTGCACGATTAAAGGCACCACGAAAAAATACTATAAAACCATCACCGTTAAAAAAGGCACTGGCAGCATCACTGCGGTAGGCGCTGCGACAAAGAGTTACAGTGTCGGCAAAGAATTTGAATTAAAGGTTAAAAAAGGGACCGGTGTAAACGAAAATAAATTAAAATGGACCATCGCAAATACAAAAATAGTTAAATTCGACGACAAGGACAGATATGGCGATGACATGGAGTTTAAAGCGCTAAAAGCCGGCACCACAAAAATTACCTGCACAAACACTGCAAACAATAAAAAAGTAACTTACACTATCAAAGTAACCGGCAGCACAACTTCAAAAAACAAAATCTATCTCGTTGGCAATAAGACAAAAAGCGTAAAATTACAGAAGGATTTTGAACTGGAAGTAAAAAAGGGCTCCGGTGTAAAAGAGAAAAATTTAAAATGGACTATCGCAAATACAAGCATCGTAAAATTTGACGACGATGACAGATATGGCGACGACATGGAATTTAGAGCGGTGAAAAAGGGAACTACCACCATCACCTGCACAAACACAGCAACCAACCAAAAGATTACTTATACTGTTAAAGTTGTAGCAAAATAAAGCTTTTTGCATCACACAACACTTTTTCAAAGCACAATACTTTTTGCAACACATAACGCATTTGCCGGAATCATTGTTCGGCAAATGCGTTATTTTGCATCCGAAAAAGTAAACATAAAGCAACGCCCTCTGAGAGCCGAAGACCGAAGCGACGGCATAAAAACATATTTCCAATCAACCGATAATTACCATAAATGTGTTTTCATCTTCCCTATGACAGTTCGGATTATTTGCTACAATATACTAAATTATAATTGCTTATAAAATGTCGTATTGGAAGGAAGGGATACTATGCGAGTTGGAATATATAATCACCAACATTTAAGAGGGGGATGTCCTGGCTGTTCTCAGATCTATGTCCGTGGAATGATCAGCGACGCGGTAAAGTGTAAGAGCCGCATTGAAGGTATTTTTGGAAAGGACTGTGAGTTTTTTAATTACACCGATCTTGGCGATTATCCCCCGGAACATTTGAACCGTCCGAGCTTCATCCGTATGATGGATGATGTGGAAAATGGTAAACTTGATGTGATCATCGTGATTTCTTTATCGAAGATATCCGATAACGTCGATCTGGTTCTTGCCATTTATAAAAAATGCAGAGATCACAATGTAAAACTTCTCTCCCACGAAAAAGGGCTGGAGACCATAGAAATTCTTGATAAAGCCCTGAAAGCCCGGGAAGAACAGTAATTTAGCCGGAGAATGAATATGTTAGATCCTAGATTAACCGCTTTATATAAAAAGCTGGAAGAATATGAAAAAAATGAGCAGTGGGTTGATCTCGTTCCGATCTATAAGGAAGCGATCCGCATTTCCCTGGAAGTGTACGGAGAAAATCATGACGAAACCCTTGCTTTATATACGGAGTACGGCGGTCTTCTCCGGAATCTCGGCAGATATGAAGAAGGACTGAAATACCTAAAAAAGGCCCTGTCTATCTCTGCCGCCACCAAGGGGCCGACCCATCCCGACTATGCCGCAGCTCTCATTAATCTTGCCAATCTCCTGCGCATGATGGGAGAACATTCTGAGAGTGAGATGCTCTTTCTGCGGGCAAAAACTATCTTTGAGTATAATGCCCAGACTACGACCTTTGCCTTTGCAGGACTGTGCAATAACTTAGGTCTTCTTTACCAGGATATGGGCCGCTATGGAAAGGCCATTCCTTACCATAAGATCAGTCTGTCCATTCTGGAAAATGATAAAGAGCATATTTTATTATATGGCGTCACCTTAAACAATCTGGTAGAGCCGTATAAGCATACCGGCAACCGGGCTATGGCCCTTGAATATCTGAACCGGGCCATTGAGATTTTTAAAAGTCACGAAAGCGCTTCTGTTCTTTACGCAGGCGCCCAAAATAATCTTGGAGCTTTCTACTATGAAGATAAAGAATACGCAAAGGCCGCGGAAGCTTTCCAGGCGGCCATGAAGATTTGTGAAGAAAAATTGGGCGTTCAGAGCCAGAGTTATGTAAGAAGCAAACAAAACTACGAGATGGCCAGGAAAGCTTTGGCCGCTTCCATGAACGCCTCTGTATCCTTTGTTCATTTTGCTATGGAAAATTCAGAAGACGTCGCAAGGGCGGCTTCTCTTTCGGCGACCAGTAAGGGACTGGCGATTTCCGAAGCTTATTTTTACGATGTATGCTACCCTATGCTGAAAAAGGAATTTGCAGAGTATCTTCCGAGAATGGCTGCCGGGCTGATCGGAGAAGGTTCCGAATGTTACGGCTATGATGACATGATCTCCAGAGATCATGATTTTGGGCCATCTTTCCAGCTTTTTATTCCAAGGGAGGATGCGGAGCTTTACGGATACAAACTGCGCGACGCCGTAAACAATCTTCCAAAGGAATACGCAGGATTCCAGGGAAGAAATGAATGTACTTACGGCAAAGGCAGGGTGGGGGTTTTCTCTGTAGAAGCCTTTTATGAGAAATATTTGTCCACCCACGAAGTGCCAACGTCCAATAAGATCTGGATGCAGATGGATGATATTTCCTTATCCACCGCCACAAACGGCAAGGTATTTTTGGATAATTTCGGACGTTTTACCGAAATCCGAAAGGGATTATTAAATCATTATCCAAAGGATGTGTGCCTTAAGAAAATCGCATATTACTGTACGCAGGCAGCACAGAGCGGACAATACAACTTCCCGCGGTCCATTCAGCGCAAACAGTATGTAGCCGCATACCATGCCCTGGATGAATTTGTAAAAAGCTATACGTCCATTCTTTATTTGTTAAATAAAGTTTATAAACCGTATTATAAATGGGAGCATGAAGGTTTAAAGAAGCTCCCTGTCCTCGGGCAGATTGCCCACAGGGACTTAAATAAACTCGTGCAGATTCCTGTAGCGGAAAAAGCAAACTATGCGGTATTTGTCATCGAGGATCTTTGCAAGCGCCTGATCAATGTTTTCACCGAGCGGGAAATGACCGGATGCGGAAGTGATTTCTTATTAGATCATGCTCCTCACATTATGTCGCGCATTGAAGACGAGGCCCTTAGAAACTCCAATCCATGGCTTAACCGTTAAACTTATTTTTTATCTTAAGTTTCTCATCAATTCTCATAAGTATAACCCAATCACAAAAAAAGAAAAGATTCCGCTTTTCACTGAGCGGAATCTTTTCTTTTTCGTATTGCTTGTTGAGATATATTAAAAAGTTTAATTGAGAGCTTTCTTAGCACACCACTTGTTTTTTCATTTTTAAATAATTATTATGAAAAGCGGTCGGCGTCATTTTTTCGTATTTTTTAAAGATCTTACAGAAGTATCCTGCCTCGCTGTATCCAAGGAGGAAGGAAATGTCGGAAATGTTCATTTCACTGGACACCATATAATACTTTGCCTGCTGTAATTTGCGAAGATGGATATAATCCACCACGCTGATATGATAATATTTTTTGAAAATTCGGCTTAGATAGCCGCTGCTGATTCCGGCCTGTTCGGAAAGGTCGGAAAGCATAATATCGTTATTTTTATTTTTTTCAATATATTGGAATACCTTTCCCATATGGGCATACTTCATAACGCAAAGCTGCCGGAATATCTCGGTGATAATCTCCATGAGCCAGCAAGAAGAGTACACCGGATCGCTGGCGGTACGTATGTCAAGCTGAAACTTTTGAAGATAGTAATCTTTTTGAGTGTTATCCATGCCCGGCACCATATAAAACAAATTTGCGCCAAGCTGCCGGAACCGCTCCAGACGAAGACTACGGCTGCTCTCCTCAAAATACTGTTTCACCACTTCAAAAGCAACATTGGACGCTTCCATGTAATCTTTTTTCTCGATCACCTCATATAATCTATGGGAGCAGTCCTCTTCCATCACATTTTCAGAGTAATTCTTTTCCATAAGGGAAGAAAGTTTTGTGCGGGAAAGTGGTTTTAATATGTATTCTTCCACGCCGGAAAGCATGGATTCCTCCAAAAGCTTTAAGTTATAAAAATTGGATAAAATATATACCACTACTTTCGGAAAATATTTTTTCACTTTCTTACAAATATCGATCCCGCTCTCGTCCCCCATCACCGCGTCGGCAAAAATCACCTGGGGATGATGGCGGTTTAAAAGCGTCATCGCTTCGCTTCCGCTTTCTGCAATTCCCACCAACTCACAATTTGGAATGCTGTCAAACATTTTAGAAAATGCTTTTTGGGAAATATATTCCTGTTCTATTAATAATACGTTTGTCATCTCGCTGCCTCCCCGTCCGCATCCAACCATGGTATTTCTATTGTAATATAGTCACTTTGCACGCTAAACCGGCACTCCTCTTCAAACTTATAATTCAAGCGCCGTTTTGCATTTCTCAACTGTTCCTTCAAGTCTGATTCTTCAAAAATCGTACTCACATGATTTTTAATTTTCGTCTCAGGATTTAAGTCATTTTTCATCTGCATACTGATCACATAAGACTCTTCTGTGCGCTCCGCATCAATAAACAGATTTCCTTTAAAGCTCCTTGACAGAATACCGAAATTAACAATATATTCCAAAAAGGGAAACAACGACATCGCCGGTATCGTTTGATTTTCCAGAGATTCTTCGCATTGAATCCGATAATTAAACCGATTGGTATACTGCTTCTTCACCAGCAGTAAATATTTATCAATATACTGCAATTCCTCCTTCAAAAAAATATCGTTTTTTCCATATTTCAAATAGTAGCGAAAGATCGAGATGGCTTCCGTCATAAATTCTTCGGTTTGCAAAGCATTTTCAAGCACCGCAAGGTTCGACGCCGTCACAAACAGATTGATCATAAAATATGGAGCCAGATCCATCCTCATGCTCTCAATCTCCAGCTTTTTGATCGTATCGCCCTGCACGCTGCTCTTTCTGCGCAGATCTCTTAAATGGACTTCCTTATGTTCCAATTCCGCAATACGTATCCTGCCATTTTCCTTGCCCGCCATCTCATTGATCAATAAATAGGCAAGCTCGCTGATCGCCTTAATCCGCGCGTAAGGCATAACGGCGATATCCTGATAGGCATAGTTCTCTTCCGCTTCAAAATGATTTTTTTTCATTTCCGCAGCAAGACGCACATCCGAAACATCATCACATCGCACCTGTCCGCCAATTAAAGCCCCAAGGTATTGATTGTTCACGATCACGGGAACGGCAATACTTAACAAATTTTTTTCACAGGAAAAAATATATGGCTGATTAAGAATCGCCGCCTTTGCCGCCGCCATGGCAAACAACATGGAACATTCTGAACAAAAGGTTTCATTTTTCTTTTTGCCTTTGCAAAAATCGTTCTGGATCACATGATTGGTAACCGCTTCCCCTTTATAATCAATAACAAAAAAAGACAGTCCCGTTGCGCCCGCAAGTTTTTCCTGGAGGGTGAACAACCTTTCCTTTCCAAATAAGCTAAACAGGCTTACTTCTTTTTTATTATTTGTAAATGTAGCGTTTTCCTTTATCATTTTATCAATTTCAACCTTCGATCCTTCCATAGAATACCAATTTTATCTTGGTAATATTATTTTATCACATAATTTTATTTCTTAAGAATGATTTCTTGGCAGGTTTTACCTATGGACTTGTAATTTTTTGAACAAAAAAAGAATTATTTTGGTTTTTAATTGTTTTTCCCACGCCAAAATAATTCCTTTCTCGCTGATTAATTCACTTTTTTATTCAATTTTTTACCATATTTTTTCACATCGCAGTAAAAACGGTCTGTCCGTACCGGCAAAAAGCCGTAAACCAGTCGTTATTTCTACCATTTTTTTAATCAGTCGTTATGGATTAATGCCATAAATACCAACTCTTTATACTCTGATGCATTCTCCATGGCATGGCACTGTCCCGGTTTGATGGTACAGACGTCTCCCGGATAAACCTTAGTTCTGCTTCCGTCATCATCCACAAAGATTCCTTCGCCTTCCAAAATATAATATGGCTCCGTTTCTCCCACATGGCGATGCCAACCCACACTGGCCTTCGGGTCTAAAACCACCTTGGCATACATTCTGCCATGTCCATATAATTCTTCTGCCGGCACAACATGATGAACCGTTGCGCATCCTCTGCCTCCGGCAAGGGATTCCACTCTTTTGATATCTGCTTTTCTTACCATAATAGGCCTCCTTTCATTCATCAAAGTCTGCGGATTTATTTTATTATACACAAGACAGCCGCACAAAGCAAACTTTTATCATGCGGCGTAACTTTACGTCACTGTAAAAAGGGGAGGGAGAAAGCTTGCCCTTCTCCCTCCCCCTGTGGATCAGATAGTTATTATTAATCATTTTGTGAGAGTGTTGAGACCGATTAAAAAAATAACAATCCTGTTAATCCTGTTTTCGAGGTAAGATGCAAAAGAAATTATTTCGACCGGTTGATAATTTCTTCTGCGGTAAGTGAAACGGTTGTCTCCAATAGACTGTCCACTTTATCCAATTTTTCCCATGGAAGATCCAGTTCATCTCTTCCAAAATGCCCATAGGAAGCAAGCGGCTTGTAAGAAACTCTGGTGAGAGACAGATTTTCTATAATGCCCGCAACGCTGAAGTCAAAGACTTTTCTCGCTGCTTCTTCTATGATGCAAACCGGGATTTCTTCTGTGTGAAACGTATCAATTTTTATTGATACGGGATCTGGCGTTCCGATTGCATAAGCAAGGTTTATTTCGCATTTTCTGCACAAACCTGCCGCAACGATATTCTTCGCTGCATATCGCGCCATATATGCCGCACTTCTGTCCACCTTGGTCGGGTCCTTTCCTGAGAAAGCTCCGCCGCCGTGTCTGGCGATTCCGCCGTAAGTGTCGACAATGATTTTTCTTCCGGTGAGTCCGGTATCTCCTTCCGGGCCGCCCACATTGAAACGTCCCGTTGGATTGATGTATATTTTACAGTCTTGTGTTCTCATTCTATATGGAATGATCACATCTATGACCTCTTTTTTAATATCTGCCCGAAGCTTTTCCATGGCAACCTGGTCATTATGCTGTGCGGAAATGACGATATCGGAAACACCGACCGCCTCTCCCTTATCATCATATGCAACGGTCACCTGAGACTTTCCATCCGGATAAAGATACGGCAGGATTCCCGCTTTTCTCACTCCGGAAAGTCTTTTGCTTAATTTGTGGGCAAGGGAAATGGATAACGGCATATATTCCGGCGTTTCATCACAGGCATAGCCATACATCATTCCCTGGTCTCCGGCTCCAATTACGCCTTTTAACTGGTTTACACCCATGGCGATATCCGGAGACTGCATACCAATATTGGTAACAATCAGACAATTTGCGCCGTCAAGGCCTTTTTCCTTTGCGTCGTAGCCGATTTCAAGAATTGCCTTTCTGGCAAGCTCTACTGGATTAATTTTTGCCTTTGATGTCAATTCTCCGGAGATAAAAACCATATCTTTGGAGGCCATTGTCTCCACTGCGACATGGGCGTCCTTATCTTCGGAAAGACAGGCATCCAGAATACTGTCTGATACGATATCACATAATTTGTCCGGATGTCCTTCTGTTACAGATTCGGAAGTTAAATATATCAAATGACTCATGTTAACCTCCTATCTTACATATTAATCCTTCTTGTTCTACGACTGCCTTTAATTCTTCCATGTAATCTTTTTCCGGAGTCTTTGTACCCTGCAGTTCATATTCTTTGCCCATCATGGCATATTTGTTTGAACCAAGATCATGGTACGGAAGCAAATGCAATTCCTTCACATTATGGAGATAGGTCGTAAATTTCGCAATTGCTGCGATCACATTTTTGTCCAAATTAAATCCCGGGATTACTGGAACACGGACGATCATCTCCTTTGCTAAATGTGAAATATATAAGGCATTCTCCAAAATTCTCTCGTTGGATACTCCTGTGTACTCTTTGTGTACCTCAGGGTCTACGTGCTTAATATCCATCATCACAAGATCAAGATAAGGAACGACCTCATCAAGGACTTCTGTCGTGGTATAGCCCGTAGTCTCAATTGCAGTATGCCATCCAAGAGATTTACACGTTTTTAATAATTCCAATAAAAATTCATGCTGAACAAATGCTTCACCACCGGAGACGGTGATACCGCCTCCGGATCTTTTATAGACAATGCGGTCCTTGTATAGCTCAACCATTAAATCTTCTACCGACATTTCTTTTCCGCTCATTTCAAGAGCACGATGGTAGCATACATCTACGCATTTTCCGCAAGTAATACATTTGGTATGATCAATTTTTCCAGGAACATTTAAATTAGAAGCACCTGTCGGACAAACGACTTCGCAGTTGCCACAGCCAACGCAGTTTTGTTCTTTGAACATCACCACTGGTTTTAACTGCTGTGACTCAGGATTGCAACACCATTTACATCTCAAAGGACAACCATTCAAGAATACGATGGTCCTTACTCCAGGGCCGTCATTTACAGAGAATCTCTGGATATTAAACACCAGCCCCTTTTTCTCAACATCGCTATATGGTTCAACCATATCCATAAGCACTTCCTCCAAATGTCTTAACTTAAAAGTTAGTGATTAGAAGCTCTGTTCTGTACGAGCGATGATGTCATCCTGTACTTCCTTAGCAAGTACGGTCCAGTGTGCGGAGTAACCAGCAACACGTACTACAAGGTCTTTGTAGTTTTCTGGATGAGCCTGAGCATCGATCAATGTTTCTTTATCAATTACGTTGAACTGTACGTGCATACCCTTCTTATCGAAGTAGTTACGAACAACTGCTGCGAAGTTCATAAGTCCCTGATCTCCTGCTACAGCAGATGGTAAGAACTTCTGGTTGTAAAGAGTACCGTTGGAGATGTTCAACTGGTCAAGTTTTGCTACGGAGTTACCTGCTGCTGTAGGTCCCTTAACGTCATGACCCTGACGAGGGGAAACACCATCAGCAAGAGGAGCGTTGCTGTAACGTCCATCCGGAAGAGCCTGTACGTCTTTACCGAATAATACGTTAGCAGATACAGGGTAGCATCCAGCCTGGTACTGGCCGCCACGTGGGTTTTTGTATTTTTCTACTTCATGGGAGTAGATCTGTGTTGCTCTACGAGCGCACATATCAACTTCGTCAATATCGTTACCGAAGCAAGGAGTTGCATCGAGGATATTTCTGATTCTGTCGTATTCTGCTCTCTTAGCATCACTGATTGTGCTGCAGCTTGCTGCGCTTGTGGAAATATCACTCATGCTGACATTTGTTCCTTTTTCTTTGAGGATCTTAGCAACAACTGCGTTGATGATTCTTTCCATTTCGCTTTCGTTAGAGCTTGTATTTAAGTTCATTTCTACGGAAGCTGCTGCGGATTCAACAGGAGCGCTTAATTTTACGTGAGGGCCATCGTAGCAGCCTGCACCAAGTTCAGCACCGAAGTTGTGTTCCATAGCTTCGTAAATCTGTTCCATAGTAAGGTCTTTGTCTTCAAATACGTGTTTCTGGATACAGTAGATAGCATCACCTGTATCAACATTACCGAATGCCTGAGGTCCGGTGAAGTTGTAGATTGCTCCACCTTCCATAACTGTTTTACCTCTTGCGATACAGTCGTCAACCAATGCGGACATGAATGGCAATGGAGCACGTTCTCTATGAGCGATATCAACAGCGTTATCAGATTCTACAAGTTTTTCAACGAAGTATTCAATCTGAGTTGCGAAGGATTCGTAAAGGTCATCCATAGATTTCCATTCTGGCATAGGTTTGGTTACAGGTCCTAACTGTTTGCCGTCACGGTTCTTTCCACCATGGATAGCGATATCGAATACTTTTGCTACGTTGAAGAATGCAGCGTCATGCCATCCTTCTGTCTTATGTGGGCACTGTGGCTCTACACAACCGATGATACAGTAGTTACGAGCGTCTGCAAGTGTAAGACCTCTGTTACACAGAGCAGGGATGATTGCTTCGTCATTATAGAAAGCAGGAACACCCATTCCAAGTCTGGATAATTCACAAGCACGAAGAAGGAATTCATCCGGTGTCTGGTTGTGAATACGTACTGAGAAGGAAGGAGCTGGCAGTCTAACGTGAGCAGCAGCGTCCATACACATATAGGAAACTGGGTTAGTAGCGTCAAGACCGTCTTCTGTCTGTCCGCCAACACCGAAGTTCTGGAATACAGCGTATCCAGCGAATGCCTGATCAGATACGTCGTCACGAGTTTTATTTACGTGGTTTAATAATACGAAGATACAGTCAATAAGTTCCTGAGCAAATTCTTTGGAGATTTCTTTATCTGCTTCAAGATATGGCCACATATATGTATCAAAACGTCCTGGAGAGATGGAATGTCCATTTGCTTCGATCTGAACTAATGCCTGAACAAACCAGAAGGACTGACAAGCTTCATAGAAGTTTGAAGCTCCGTTTTCCGGAACGCGGTCACAGTTCTTGGAAATCTGAAGTAATTCAGCTTTTCTTACAGGATCTGTGCAGCTAGCTGCCATTTCTGCTGCTTTTTTGCTGTATCTCTTAGCAAAATTGATTGCTGCGGTATAAGTAACGATTACTGCTTCATAGAAGGTTCTTTTCTGAAGGTATTCAGGATCGTTTCTGTCTAATTTGCCCATAGCTTCTACAACTTCAGCAATAACGCCCTTAAAGCCTTTTGCTAATACTTTGCCGTAGTCTACGCAAACATGACCAATACCGCCGAAATAGTAGTTACCAACTGTGAAAACGCCGCCTGCCTGGCAGTCAAGAGCTTCCTGGCTCATGTAAGATGTAGCAAGTTCACTAGTTGTTTTACCCTTCCAGTATTTGAATACTTCATGAAGAATATCTGCTGTTTCTTCTGTAATTACGAACGGGTCACACATACGTGTTGCCATTGTCTTAAATTCTTTTTCTACCCAATCATAGGAGAATTCTGGACAAAGGTTTGTGGAACGAGGTTTTACAGAAAGAGCACCAACGATCAGCTCGTTATCACGGATTACAACAGGAAGATTGTTGAAAATCTTTTCGTTAGCTTTTGCTCTTCTCATAACAGCCGGCATACCTTCTGTTTCTTTATAAGATTCCGTGATCAATACGGCTCTATATGGTTCTACTTCAGGTACAGCGTTAACTACTTCTGCCTTTAAGGCTTTAATACGTGCGGTTGGTTCGGTAAACCCTTTTGCGATCATTATATTTTCCTCCTTTTGAATATGATCGTTTAAAGAAGGCCCGAAACTGCTCTTCTTTAAACAAAAAAACAAATATAGTTCTGAGAGATGATGACCCAGAGCGCGTGGATGCCTCCACTATGTTTCCCAACCTATAAATCAACCATTTACTGAGTTTCATCTGTCCTTTATTATATCGACAATATCTTTTCACCCGTTAGTAATATCCAAATTGAAAGGGGTGAAAATAAAGCCCAAAATTTTTTTCGGTTTCTCTTTCTTTTTGTGAAAAAATGCCAAAAAAAATCGTTGTCATGAAATTTTATTGTCATGACAACGATTTGCATCAAATTATAAAAACAATTTGTTTTCCGGCACAAGAAATTCCAGTTAAAAAATTACCATTTTAGAAAAAACGACACTTTTGCATATCGTTAATAAATTTCAAAACTCTTTTTTAGAATTTTCCGTACAATCCTTATTTTTTCGGCGAATAAGTGGTATGAAGGAGCAGTTCGGAAAGTTCGCTTAATGGTTCCTTCAGGAACTCTCCATATACCATGGAAATCTCCGGATTATCAATGGAATTTCGCAAAACCGCCCTCTCATCTGCGTCATAGAGACTCTGGATCCGTTTTGCCCTCACGCTGTCAGGCACCGGAGTTTCTCCCAGGTTCGGCTGTCCCGCTCCGCTGATGCAGCCGCCCGGACAGGTCATCACTTCCACAAAATGATATCCGCTCATATCAGAGTTCAAAAACTCATCGGCCTTCGCCGTTCCATAGATTACCAGCGCTTTAATCTTATGCCCGCCGATCTCCACCTCGGCTTCCTTGCAGTTATCAAGGCCACGCACTGCTTTTAAGGAGAAGAAGTCCTTTGGGGGATCTTTCTTTTCTACTACTTTATATGCGGTACGAAGGGCAGCTTCCATTACGCCGCCGGTATTGCCGAAAATCGTTCCGGCGCCAGTGCCCTCTCCCATGACGCAGTCAAACTTGGAAGGTTCGATATCGGATAAATCCCAGCCTTCTTCTTTACACCACTGTACCAATTCCTGAGTGGTGATCACATAATCGTTATCTCTCATGTTGGAAAGGCCAAGCAGCTTGCCTGCGTCGCACAGTTCTTCCCTTCCGATCTCTAATTTCTTTGCGGTACAAGGAGTCACGGCAACAGAGACGATCTTTTCCGGATCCAGTTTCTTCTTATAGGCGAAGTAAGTTTTGATCAGCGGTCCCTGCATACCGATGGGACTCTTTGCCGAAGATAAATGTGCCAATTTATCCGGATGGAAGGTTTCCATATAACGGACCCACGCAGGGCAGCAGCTCGTAAACTGCGGAAGCGCTCCCTTTCCCGTGAGTATTCTCTTTAACAATTCGGTTCCTTCTTCCATGATGGTAAGGTCTGCGGAAAAGGTTACGTCAAAAACGTAATCTGCTCCAAGCTTGCGGAGCGCTCCCACCATTTCATCCCTGGAAAAGGTTCCCGGTTCTTTGCCAAAACCGTCGGCAAATCCCACCCGGACAGATGGAGAAGTGGAAAAGATTACAATCTTTTCCGGATCTTTGATCATTTCTTTTACGATCTGATAATGGGGTCTTCCGGTGATCGCACCCTCCGGACAGTTTGCGCTGCACTGTCCGCAGCCGATGCACTGGTAAATCTCATTCGGAGCAAATCCATACTTTGCACCGACGCCAATCTGATGTTCGCACACATCAAAACAATGTCCGCATTTGCTGCATAAATCTTTGTTCTTAATAATGGCAGGATTTAACGGATCTACAGGGACGCAAACAGGTTCCACACGGTTCATCAACATCTGTATCACCCCTTCCTAAATCCCAAATGCTTTCCGTTTTTCTTCAATCACCGATTCGATCGTTTCTGCGGCAGATTCCACTTCCGTATCAATAATCAACTGTCCGCCAGTGATGGATTTTAGCCCCTCGGTCAATACGGATACCGCCGTCTGGCTTCCTGTCACAAACGGAGATAATGCAAGATGGAGAGGGAATCCAAGGGCAAGGGCGTAAGCGCCGTCTGCCAATGCCTGCTCCTCAAGCCACTGCGGCGCGCTGATCACCACCGGAAGGTCCGGAAGATCCACATTCAGCTCTTTTGCCAGCGCACAGGCTGCCATCTCGATTCGTCCGATCGCCAGACACGGACCAAAGTTCAGTACCGGAGGAACCTTTAACGCCTCGCAGACTTCCTTTAAACCGCTGCCGCAGAGATTGACTGCATCCATAGTCATCAAACCGCAGTTTTCCAGACCACCGCAAGTACAGCCTGCGGACAGCACCAAAATATCTCTCTTGATCATTTCTTTTGCCAGCTCTACGGTAAATAAGTCATGTCCTTTTGCTCTTAAATTAGAACATCCGACAATGGCGCAAATCCCTTTAATCTTGCCGGAAACGAGCACATCAATAAGCGGCTGCAAACTTCCGCCGAGAGCCGCTACCAAAGTATCTTCGGAAAGGCCTGTGATCGAAGCGTCAAAACCATGATCCGCCATCGGATTGGTTCTCTTTTCCCCTTTGGCAGCCTCGCCCTTTCCGAGCTTTTCCTTCCTATTTTTATATCCGCAAAGAGCTGCGGCAATAATTTCACCGCTGATCTCTTCTTTCTTCTCATCGGTATAAACAGACAGCTTAGCGCCCACTTTTTTCGCCACATCGTCAAGACAGATCATCGGAATTTCCAGTTTCTCACAAATCGGCTCGATGCCAGGGATCGTACAGTTAAACTCAGAAACCACCACGTCAATACAGCCCGTAAGCAGCACAGCTTCACTGGTATAGTTGTTTCCTGCGTGTCCGGCAAAAACATTCCGGTAGCATCCGGATCTTGCCTGGTAATCCTGTCCCACACAAGTACATCCCACGATCTTAATGCCCTTTGCGCCCATCAGTTTTGCGGTATCCTGAATGTCTTTGCGTTCCAATTGTTCCTGGAGATTTGCAAACATTGCCTGCTGATGTCCGGTGATCATGATGTTTATGTAATCCGGATCCACCACCTTAAGTCCCACAGGATCCATGGAAATCTGCGGCATTCCCATAATAATATCGTTCATTAAATTGGTCAAAATCAGGCCGTAATTTCCCGTGGAAATCCCAAGCCGGAGACAGTGGAACAGCATATCAAGAGGATCCGAGTTTAGGTTTGTGGAAGTTTTTACCACTGCCTGGAACACTTCATCCTTTGCACCGCCCGGTAAGATACCAAGTTTTTTCCATAATTCATAACGCTTTGGCAGGGCGATCTTTTCGATCAGCTCCATCTGTTCTTCGTAAGGTTTGCGCACATCTTCTAACACTTTGTCGGCAATCGCCAGCGCAGTCTTTGCACAGCAGCAGCCGGAAGAATTGGCGCAGTCCCCCTTACATTCCACCTCTAAAATGGACGCAAGTTTAGAGATCGCTGCCTTGTTTTTCATTTTTTTATTCTCTGCCAGAGAATTTTTCGCCAGTTCTTTTAATCTTTTTGCCGTATTTTCCACCACATGGGTATAACATCCGGATCCCGCTGCGACCGAACGAAGGAAGTTACGACAGGCTATCGTATCTGCATCCGCACCGCAGACTCCTTTCGGTTTCGACGGCGACAATCTGCACGGTCCATTGGAACACAGACGGCAACAGACGCCGGAAAGTCCATATCCACACTTATTTTGCTGCACCACCATACGATGATGAGACGTGTCAAATGAAACATTCTCTATAAAATTCTGTAACGGTTTGTCTGCGCTCTGACATATTTTCGCACTCATAATCCTTTCTTCCCCCTTATTATAATCTTTTTCGTCCAGTCTATTATAACGCCGTATTTATGAAATCTTTTAGGAAGAATCTTTCCCTTTTTCGGTCAAATCACATACGCACATTTTCCCATGATTCCATGAGTATTTTCCAACCAAAATTCTGTAAAATATCGTATAGTATGTATATCGTGCGAAACATACGACGAATCTATCTTTTTTAGAGAGGGAATGAGCATAATGATACAAATTGACAACCTGGATGCATGGATTTCCGATTACTTTTCACAGCCGGAAAATATCAAAAAATCTGAAAAAGCCTGCGAAAGATATGACCGTCTTATGGTAAAACAGATCCGCAGACAATTGACAGCCGGCACTGAGACAATTAACATCCATGAAATCGACGATCCCGGAAAATGTCTGGAAAAGACCAAATACGAAATCCTTCCAAACGTAACTTACGGCGATGAGGAAGGAAAATTAAAAATTAATTTACTGGACAAAACGGGAGAATTTATCAAAAAAGCCTAGTAAAAAATATGCGCTGTGACAGCAGTTCATAAATGTTTATAAAAAAAATCAGGGGGAACGTACTATGGGAACAATACTGGAACAATTACACAAAATGAAAATTCAAAACGAAGTGGACCGTCTTACAGAACAGGGCGGCAACAAAAACGTGGAAGACCATCCATTAACCGGAATTTACCGCTGTAAAATGTGTGGTTATATCTATGACGAAGCAAAAGAAGGAAAACCTTTCACCACTTTATCACACTGCCCGGTCTGTGATCTTGGACAGCAGCAGTTTGAGAAGATTAATTAATTATAGCAAAAGCTTAAACTATACTTAAGCTTAAATTTAAAATAAGATCGTATCACTTCAAACATAAGAAAGGGGAAGATTAAGAACAATCTTCCCTTTTCTTATGTCTTATTCTTATGTCTTAATCGTCAAATCAAGGCTTTGTTTCATCGATGGCTTACTATTTTAAATCACCTGTCGCCGGATTGTCGATCAGCTTTCCTTCTTTCGTAAACCGGGAGCCATGGCAGGGACAGTCCCAGGAATGTTCCTGTTTGTTCCATTTTAAGGCGCATCCCATATGAGGACAGCGTTTTTTTGATATGGTAAGGAGCCCGGCCATTGCCTCCCAGGCATTTACAAAAAGCCCGGGATGAATCATCGTGCGGGACGGTGAAAACACAGGGGCATATTCATTTTTTACTTCCATCACCATATCCGTAAGAATCTGCGCCGCAGCCATTGCGCCTGTCATTCCCCATTTGTTAAATCCCGTCGCCACAAATAACCCGGTTGTATTTTTCGAGTACGGTCCGATATAAGGAACTCCATCTAAGGTGATACAATCCTGCGCCGCCCACTGTCCCACTTTTTTTGCGCCGGGATAATATTGTTTTGCAAATTGGTCCAGCTCATTACAATTTCCTCCCTTTTTGCCAGTCCGGTGGCTTCCGCCGCCAATAAGCAAAACGTCTTTGTAATTTCGAAAAGACATTCCCGTTTCCTTTTCATCAATATACATCCCATTTACATCCCCGGCATTTTTTAAAGCAATGACATAGGAACGATTCTGGTATAATTTCAAAAAATAACTTCCGTGCTTATTATTCATGGGAAAATGTGTAGCGACAATAATTTTATCTGCGGTAATTCTTCCCTTTTGCGTCATCGCCGCATGGGGCGCCAGTTCTTTTACACAGGTATTTTCATAAATATTTAAATTGGGAACGATGGCAGAAAGAAACTTCAACGGATGAAATTCCGCCTGATCCTTTACCCGCACTGCTCCACACACTGGAAAAGGAAGAGAGACCTCTTCTTTTAATTCCGCTTCGCATCCCAGGGTTTGCAGCGCCTCCACCTCTTTTTCGAGGATTCTTCGATCCTTTAACGAATAAACATAAGAATCCTTTTTCACATAATCACAGTCTATCTTCCCGCAAAGCCTGCGATACTCTTCCAACGCCATTTTGTTGGCGTCCAGATACCTTTTCGCATTCTCCTTTCCGTACTTCTTTATCAATTTTTGATAAAGCAATCTGTGGGAAAATGTCAGTTTCGCCGTCGTATTTTTCGTCGTACCGCTTCCAATCCGGTCCGCTTCCACTAAGGCATAGCGAATCCCCGTTTTTGCCAGCATATGCGCACAAAGTATCCCGGCCATTCCCCCTCCAATGATCAGTACGTCCACGTTTAAATCCCGGTTAAGCGGCTGAAAGCGAGGCAGCGTGACATCCTGCGTCCAAATCGACATTCTCAAATCACCTCCTCGCCCTAGTATGCATCATAAAGACAAAAGAATACGTCTGAATACGTCTTTTTCCTGATGATCTGTAAACAAAGCAAAACCGCCGTACGGAAAGTTTTTCCATACGGCGGCCTGTAGTTTTATTTTTTTGTTGCAATCCTTTCGATTTCAAACATACAACAATCTTAATTCCATCCGCTTCCAAAGAAATATTCATATGGATTTACATATCCGCCGTTGCCATTTCCATTGTAATAATACTGTCCGCTGTCATTATTCTGGTTTTGCTGTTCGGTGGATTCTTCCTGGTCTGCATCCTCATAGTCGCCGCTTCTTCCAAGGGTAACTTCGATTTCTTTTTCCTGGTATTCTCCGTTTTGATTTGCACGTTTTACTGTGATCTTCACCTTTGTATTTGCTTTTTTCAGATTTAATTTTCCTTTAAGCCCTTCCATGGAAGTGATTTCACTATCGTCCATTTTTACAATGACGTCGCCTGCATTGATTCCTGCTTCTTCTGCCGGAGAATCTTCCACCACCTGGGTCACGTAGGCGCCGCTTGGAATGCCGAGGGCCTGTGAGTATGTGGAATCTATGGTCTTTCCAACAATTCCCAAGAATGCCATATCTTCTTCTTTGACGCTTCCTGAGTTCATGATATCATTCAGTGTATCGTTTGCTGTGGAGATTGGAATCGCATACCCCATACCTTCTACGTCGGTATCTGCCAGTTTTGCATTATTGATTCCGATTACCTCTCCTTCTAAGTTAATCAGGACGCCGCCGCTGTTTCCCGGATTGATCGCCGCATCTGTCTGTAACAGAGTTAAAGTGCCGTCCGTAAAGGATACTTCCCTGTCTTTGGCGCTGATAACGCCTGTGGTTACGGACTGTCCGTAGCCGAGTGCATTTCCGATCGCAATGACGGGCTGCCCTACTTTTAATTCGCTGGAATCGCCAAGTACCGCAACTTTAATCTTGGAAGCTGTGTCATCTTTGATATCCTCAAGTTTCACAGAAATCACTGCCAGATCCCCGTAAGAATCTGTACCGACAATCTCTGCGTTTGCTGTTTCTCCATCCACAAAACCGACCGTCAGCTTTGTGGAACCTTCCACCACGTGATTATTGGTGGCGATCATCAGCTTCTCATCATCTTGTGCAATAATAAAACCGGAGCCGGCTCCTTCGGATTCCTGCGTTCCATAGAAATAATTGGTACTTTGTATGGTGCTGGTAATAGAAACCACCGAAGGCATTACGCTTTCCACTACGCCGCTGATATCCGTCGTTGTCGCAGCTCCGGAGGATGTACTGTCACTTTTGAAGCTGGTCGTTGTCTCAATTCGCTTATCATCAGAAGAAGATCCGACAAGTTTATCTGTCGCCACATTCACTCCTCTGATCACAAGTCCTGCCACCAAACCAAAAATCAATGCGCATCCAACAAGTTTTGCTAATTTCTTTCCTTTGCCTGATTTTTTCTTTTTAACGGATTTCTTCATATTATTATTGCTAAAACTTCCACCCTGATATGCATAAGAGTCTTGACCCTGGTAATTTCCCTGATTTTGGTAAACATCCTGGTCTTGATAACCTGCCTGATCCTGGTAAGTATCTTGATTTTGATAGCCTCCCTGATCCTGGTAAGCGCTCTGATTTTGATAACCTCCCTGATCTTGGTAAGCGCTCTGATTCTGATAACCTCCCTGGTTTTGGTAAGCGCCTTGATTCTGATAACTTCCCTGATTCTGATAAATGTCCTGTCCTTGCGGTCGGTTTTGCTCTTTACGATAGGAATATCTTTCTGCTCTTGGCTGTCCCTGAGAAACGCCGCTATCGTAATGATATGATCCGTAGTGGGATTCTACCTGGCTATTTATAGGATTGTTTTCTTCATTATTATTTTGATTGTTTTCATTATTCTGATCTAGTATTTTCTTATTATAATCATCCATTACTGTATCCTCGCTTTCTTTGTTATTTTTCATTGTCGTAATGCTAGCAACATTCTGTGAAAAAATTGTGGAAGAATCTTGATGATTCCTTGTTTTCCAAAAAAAGATTGTGGAATAAGTGTTTCTATTGTATTATAGATAAGAAATTTATGCCAGTGTATTTCACAGAATATTTGAAAATTCTAGTTATTATAAAACCTAAGCTTTATAAAACCCAGGCTGCTTTCCTTCATGTTAAGATCACAAAGGCAGCCGGGCGGATCATTATCATTATTAGTTTTAAGAGGTTTCATCATGATTAAAGAAAATCAAAGGCTTTTAAATCGATTCCATATTTTAATTGACGCTATCGTAATATATTGTTCTTTTTGCCTTAGCTATTTGCTCAGGTTCAAAGTAGATTTTGTAAAAGAATTTCCTTTATTTCCCCCGGTTCACTATTACAGACCGCTTGATATGTATCAGCCCATGATGCCCTTTGTGGTCCTAATCTACCTGTTATTATTTGCAAAGTTTAACTTATATAAACCAAAACGCTATCAAGATCATTCCACGGAAATTTTTAATCTTGTTAAAGCAAACACCTGTGGTATGATGGTGATTTTGATTTTAATCTTCTTCTTTAAAATCGAACACGTTCCTCGTAGTCTTTTGCTGATCTTTTATGTTGTATCCACACTTTTGACCATTTTGGTCCGCTTGACGATCAAAATGATCCTCCAGCACACGAGAAAACATGGACACAACTTAAAACACGTAATTATTATAGGGTACAGTACAGCGGCGGAGGCTTATATCGATCATATTTTTGCCAACCCTCAGTGGGGATATATGATCCACGGTATGTTTGACGACGGACACCGTAAAGATTTTTCTTATCGGGGAATTGACTGTATCGGTTACACCAGTGAACTGGAAAAATACATCACGACGCATGATCTGGATGAGGTAGTGATCACCCTAAGCTTAAAAGAATACCACAAACTGGAATCTATCGTAAAAATATGCGAAAAGTCCGGAGTTCATACCAAGTTCATTCCGGATTACTATAAATTTATTCCTACCAACCCTGTAACCGAAGATTTGAACGGTCTTCCGGTTATTAATATTCGTAATGTTCCTTTGACGAACACATTTAGCAAGATTTTAAAGAGGCTGTTTGATATCATCGGATCTATTATCTGTATCATTATATTCTCTCCGATTATGGCGGTGGTGGCCATTCTGGTGAAAAGAAGTTCGCCCGGTCCGATCATTTTCTGCCAGGAACGAGTCGGCCTTCATAATAAACCTTTTAAAATGTACAAGTTCCGTTCCATGGGCGTACAGCCTGCCGCCAAGGAGCAAAAAGCGTGGACCGTACATAATGATCCCCGCGTAACGCCAGTAGGACGAATCATTCGAAAAACCAGCATTGACGAGCTTCCCCAGCTTTTTAATGTCCTAAAAGGAGATATGAGCCTGGTGGGTCCAAGACCGGAACGTCCGCTGTTCGTGGAAAAGTTTAAGGAGGAAATCCCAAGGTATATGATCAAGCACCAGGTACGTCCGGGAATGACCGGATGGGCGCAGGTCTGCGGTTTCCGGGGCGATACCTCCATTTCCGGACGTATCGAACATGATATCTTCTATATCGAGAACTGGACCTTTGGTTTTGATTTAAAAATACTCTTTCTTACCGCATTTAAAGGATTTGTTAACAAAAATGCTTATTAGCTCCCAAAACTTCTGCAAGCGCAGGAATCAAGGTATAAGGAGGAATCCCAATGACAAAAAGAAAAATGGAAAGAAACACTGATTATTACCCCGAACGCAATACGGAAAAACGCTCTGGAAAAAATGCCGGAAAAACAACCGGAAGAAATGTTGAAAGAAATACGGAAAGACATACCGAAAAAACGGCGGCCAGACGCCCAAGAAAACGAAGCAGCCTAAGCTATCGTTCCATGGAAGAACCGGAAGAGATCGCCGTACCTTACAAGAAAAAAGTAAAAAAGAAACGAAAAAAAGCCGGCTGTCTGTTTCCTATTATCATATTGGTCCTCGCAGTGATCGGAATCTTCCTTGGTTTGACATTTTTACTTCGCTCTTCTTTTGCCAAAATCGAAAATTACGAACTCAACAGCGCTGAAATGGTTTTAGTGGAAGAAGACGCCAACATGGATGATTACCAGACCATCGCATTGTTTGGAGTGGACGATCAGGACAACACCATCAAAGATTACGGTTCCCGCTCTGACTCCATTATTGTCACCTGCATCAACAAAAAGACCAAGGAAATTAAGTTAATGTCCATTTACCGTGATACTTACGTAAGTATTGACGGAGAGTACGATAAGATTAACGCCGCCTATTCTTACGGAGGGCCGGAACTTGCCATCAGTACCATTAACCGAAATATCGACCTTAATATCTCTGATTTTCTCACGGTGAATTTTAAAGCCCTTGCCGACGCCGTCGACGTCCTCGGAGGCATTCCTCTTACCGTAGAATCTGAAACTGAACTGAATAACTTAAATGACTATATTCAAAATATGAACAAGATCAACGGAGGATATTCCTCCACGTTTGAAGCATCCAGCTTCCCGTTTACCGCTACTTTTGACGGAAACCAGGCCGTGGCTTACAGCCGGATCCGCTACATGGAAGGCGGAGACCATGCCAGAGCAAATCATCAGCGTATCGTCCTAAGCGGCATTGCCAGCAAATTAAAATCCCATCCATGGAAAATCAGAGCTTTGGTCAACACGGTTCTTCCACAATGCAAAACAAGCCTGTCCTCCGGCGACATGACAAGCCTATGTCTTGCTTTGATGCAGTATGAGATCGTCGACTCTCAAGCCTATCCTTTCGAAGGCAACTCTGTTGATCTTAAATACAACGGGATTTATTACGGTTTCCCTCTCACCGCACAGTCCAATGCCGTTATGGCCCATGAATATCTTTTTGGCACCAAGGACTATCAGGTTAGCGAAGAATTATCTTTGATCAGTCAAAAAATCCAATGGCTGACAGAAGATTTTGGATATTAGAAACAAACAGGAGCGATTCAAGGAACGACAGATATAAAGTTCCTTGGACAGCTCCTGCTTTTTCATGTCTAAATATTATTTCATTTGTCTAAATTTTATTCTTCAAAAAAGTTAAATTGCGGGGTTGCCATGATCTGACAAGACGCTCTCATATTTCTTCGGTTTCTATGAAGGAGAATATCCACCAAAATGGTATCGCCATCTTCCACCATCTCATGAATGTCTTCCGGAGTAAGTTCCATACCATCTTCTGTAACCATAGGGGCATACTGCAATTCCATATAAACATCGCACATATTTCCTAAGGAGTGATTAAACTCGTCTTCTGCCAGGGATCTTTCTTCCTGGCTCTCTGCCTGGGCATATCCGTAAGACATCACGATCGGAATACTCAGTTCCTTTGCCAAAACCCTAATTCCCCGCATCAGCGGTTCCATATCCACGGAATCTTCCACCGAAAGAATATTTTCGATATTATCAATGAAAACCACCGGTTTATGAGCGCCGTCTCTTACAATGGAGCGGATGATCTCTGAGAGAACTTCTCCTCCGGACGCCTCTCCCATGGAATCAATCACTTCGTCCACCGCTTCCTGATCCAGAATAAACAGATGCTCGCTGATTCTTCCCCGATACCAGTTCATCTCATCTTTCAGAGAGTCCAGACTGGCTCCGTCTTCCCCCGTCATAATGGACATCACAGAAACTGCCTTGCTGCTGTTTTTGCCATTCATCTCATAGCTCAAACGGGATATAGTGTCGGTCATCAGCTCATACCGGGATAATTCTGTGGAAATATATAAAACATCCACGCCGCTCTCTGCCGCCCGATCTGCCATTTGCTGCATAAAACTGTTTTTTAGATATTGAGGCACTGCGTCAATAAAATAACTGCCTTTATGCAGACCATAACGCAACATACCATCCAACCGTTTAAATCCGGTGGAAAGCTTGCGGTTTTCTTGAGTCTCCACAATATACTCTTCAAACTTATCCATATAACTTGCCGAATTTTTCAGTGTAAACGGATTGCGTACCGACACCTGATACTCTTTCGACTGCGCCGCCCGATTTTCCACGGTCTCTGCGGTTCTTTCGGCTTTTTGCTCCGATGCTTTTTCTTTCTTTTTAACCACATTACGTTTTGTGCGGATATTTTTAGAATTATAAAAAGCTTCTCTCCTCACCGTTTCTGCGGCAATATGCTCCGATTCCACATATACCCTCGGCTCCGTTTCGGCCCCCAGTTCGGTTTCGGCTTTGTTCTCGGTTTCTTCTTCCTCTGCCGAAACATCCGCTCCCGGCTCGGCTTCATCCTCGACTTCATGCTCGGCTTCGTCCTCGGCTTGATCCTCCGCATCATCCAAAGCGCCGTCACCGTCTTCTTCTTCGGTTTCGTCTTCCTCTTCATCCAAAAGAAATTCTTCGTCCAACGCCGATTCCAATTCCTGTTCCAATTCGTCTTCATCAAAATCTAAGGCGTCATCCTCTTCTTCTAAAGATGTGGTATTCGCTTTTTTCTTTTTTCCATTCTCCTGTTCGGCAAGCCATGCGTCAAGCTCGGCCTCTGAACCGGCAAGCTCAAGGAGCAGCATTCTTTTTGCTCTCTCGTATACTTCCCCTTCCAAACCGAGGGTGGCGAGATTTTCCATGGCCTCGTCAATTTCTGCCTGGGTGTGTTCTCCTAATACCAGTTCATCAGGATCCACGTACTCATATTCTTCGTCTTCCGCTTCCGGCTCTTTCTCTCCTTCGATTTCTTCATCTGATTCTGTCTCATCTCCGGATTTCTCTGCTCCGCCTGCTTCTGCATCCGCTTCCTTTTCGTCTGCGGATTTCTCCGCTCCACCTGCTTCTGCATCCGCTTCCTTTTCATCTCCGGATTCCTTATCCGGCTCTCCGACCGGCGCTTGCTCTTCCTTTTCTTTTTTCCCTGCGGTCGGCTCTCCCTTCTCTTCCTCTGCAGCATCTTCTTTAGCGATCTCGGAATGATCTGCCGTTTCTTCGCCATCTTCCAAGTTCTCCAAATCGTCCAAATCATCAAGTTCCGAGAGATCCTCCTCAAAGGAATCCGCCAGCTCAGACAAATCCTCTTCCAAAACCGGTTCCGGCATTTTCTTTGCCGATTCTCTCGCCTGGGCCTCTTTCGCCAATTCTACGGCAGATTTCATTTCTTTCCTCTGCGGCTGTTTTTCCTCAGACTGTGAAGAAGGCTGCGGCTGTAAAGTATTCTTCGCCGCCTGGTCGAGCAGCTCGTCCACGTCTTCCTGCTGCGGTTTCACACCGCTTCCGCTCATCATCTGCATAATATTTGCCATGATGGCTTCGTTGAGCCCTTCCATATCTTCTTCCGAATCTTCCGCCAGTATCATATCGGAATTTTCCTTTATCACTTCCTGGCTCAGTTTTCTTAACATTTCTTCCGTAAATACCGGAGGTGTGTTTTGCGTTTGCTGCTTAGCGGAGGAATCCAGTGTTTCCGAAGCTTTCGGCGCTTCTTCTAACGCCGCCTTTTCTTTTAATTCCTCCGGAACGTATTCTTCCGGCACTTCATTGGTCAGATCTTCCGGGGAAACTCCCGCTTCCAGCTCTTTCTCTCTTTGGATTTGTCTTTCAATCTCCAATTTTTCTTCCGGAGATAAATCTTCATAATCTTCAAAGGAGACAAGCTCGTCGCTGTTTTTTTCCATGTAGCGCAGGATCTCTTGCTGGTGAAGGGCAAATGCCATAGGGTCTTGTCCTCTTTTTTTAGCCTCCGCCATCAATGCCTCGGCGCGCCGTTCTATTTCCATCTGCATTTTGCTTTCTTCCTGTGACTTTGCAATGGCTTCCGCCGCTAACTGGGAAGCTGATTTTGTCTTTGGCTCCTCCGCTACCTGCGGTATATATGGCTCTTTCTGCCGGATCTTCTCATCCTTATCGATCACATTCTGTGCCAATTCCCAGGCAGATAACTTTCGATTTCTCTCTTCCTCCTGATCGTTGGCCTCATTTTCCTCCAACTGTTCCGTAAAACTTTTTTCCTTACCGTACCGTATCTGAGAGCGGTCAAAAGGATATTCGATCTGCGGATCCTTAAGTCCCATCATATCCATAAGATTTTGGTAAATCAGATCATTTAGTTTTGCCGGATCCTGCTCTGCGGCCGGCTCCTCCTCCTCTTCCTCATAAGAGTAGGCGGAAGAAGAAATCTCCTCCTGCTGCCGGGTGGCAGCCTCTTCTTCCCGGCGCTTTCCTCTGGCGTCCCCAAAAAGGCTTTCCTGTATCATATTCGCTGCCGAAATTGCTCTCTCCGAATCATTGAGCTGTTCAAAGGTTTTTGGAGGAAAAATATCTGGCGCAAGTTCCTCCACCATATTCTCTATGGTTTCAATCATCTCAGCCTCGCTCTCCGGCTCATCCGGACGGCCGATGATATTCATAGCCATATCCACAATATCATCCATATTAAATGGCGCCTCATCGGTTCCCTGTGTCGCTGTATGCTGTGCTCTCACCACATCCAATAACGCATTAATTATATCTTCCATGCAAAGACCTCCCTCCTGAATCCATACGATCTAATCTTTTCTACACTAACCTTTTTACACTAGTATTTTCTACTCTACGCTTCGCCTTATCTTAATCCTTTCTTACAGGCTTTTATACGAATACACATTATTTTTATTTTATCACTTTTACTGCATTATTACAAATATAACATTTTTGAAGCAATGCCCTCTGAACCCGTAGGTCGAAGGGCGCAGGCTGCGATAACTAAGAATATCATCATATTCTTCCCTTTATTCGTAGCATTTTGAATAATTCCGGGGAAAATTCATTGCTTTTTTGTTTTTCTTCTGTCATAATGACAGAATACAATCCGAATATAATCGAATGCAATAAGGAAAGGAGCAATCTTTTGAGTAAAAAAAGTTTTATTGATCTCCATATACACTCTACGGCATCCGACGGCACTCTGTCTCCGGAAGAGATCCCGGCGGCAGCGGCGGCTTTGACCGATTCCAAGCAGGCGCCCATGGTTCTCGCTCTGACCGATCATGACACTCTCGCCGGCGTTCCTTCTTTTATGGAAGCAGCCAAAAAATACGGTGATCGGCTTCGGGCAATACCGGGTGTGGAGATTTCCACAGATTATCACGGCGTCTGCATACATATTCTTGGTTACGGGATCGATCCGGAGGATCCTTTCTTAAATCAAAAGCTTAAGGAAATCCGGGACAGCCGGGATAACCGCAATGCTTTGATCATCCAGAAATTACAGGAACAGGGCTTTGATATTTCCCTCAAAGATCTGATTCCCGAACATCCCGGCGATACCATCGCCCGTCCTCATATTGCCAGAGCGCTGCTGCAAAAGGGATATGTCGCTTCCGTAAAAGAGGCATTTGACCGTTATCTGGCAGAAGGAAGATGCTGTTTTGTGGATCTTGTTATGCCTTCTCCAAAAGAGGCGGTGCAGTGGATCAAGAAGAGCGGTGGTGCGGCGGTGCTTGCCCATCTTATGTATTACAAAAAACTTTCCACCGCCGAAAAAGAAGCCTTGGTCTTTCACTTAAAAGAACATGGCCTTGACGGCATTGAAACCTACTATAGTTCCTATACGCCGGAAGAGCAGGCTTACGTGGAAGGGCTTTCGGTGCAATATGGTTTGGTCAAGACCGGAGGTTCTGATTATCACGGCGCCAACAAGCCCCATATATCTTTATTTACCGGCCAGGGAAATCTAATGATTTCTGACACAATTCTGCCTGATTTCTATGATATGATGAGCCCGAGTTGTGAAAATCATCATCTTTAGGAACTGCAAAACGAAAAGTTGCGTCCCGATCAGGGAAAAACCACAAAATATTGCGATTGACGTTTTCTTTCGTCCACATTATAATAAGAAAAAAAGTAAAGGAGGATTACAATGTTTAGGAAACTGAAAACATGGTTCATGGTCTGTGCAGTACTGTTTGGCTTCGGCCTTCTTATGCCGGTCAAGGATGTTTCTGCCGCAACAGCTACGGATCAGATACGCGTTGACAATCAGAAGAAAACTGTAACTGTAGATTTCAATAGTTTTTCAAATGTCGGATATAATTATACGGTAATTTCTAAGTCAAATCCGACTACCCCTGTGATTCCGGAAACTGCTGCCACTAAGGTAGAAGGCAGCGACCTGAAGCATTTAACTTTCAGCACCGCTTCTTTACCTGCGGGATATTATCGTGTTACGATCACAGCTCCGGATTCCACTACAAAGATCACCAAGGATTTCCACACTTATGGAAATATTACAAGTGCGGTTTACGCCAACGCAACTTATTTGCTGAACTGGACTGACACCAATAATGCAAACGCAACTCAATATCGTATCAGATTTTATAATTCTGCAAGCGATGTTTCCAATCCTTCCGGATACGTATATCAAAAGTATTCCAAGGGTAATGCGCAAAACTTTACTCTTTCGGCTAACTACAGCGGAAAAACCTACTATGTGACGATCACGCCTTTCACAAAGGGCGCTGATAACATTGCTTATTTTGGCGGTTCTTATGCAACAAGCATCTCCGTGATCAAAGCGCCTACCAGCGTAAAAGTAACTGCCGGTTATAAGAGCGCTGTTGTAAAGTGGTCCAAAGTAACCGGAGCCGCTTCTTATGTCGTAAAGAATCTGACCACTGGAGCTAAAGTAACCGTTGCCAATACAAAGACTCAGGTTACGATCAGCGGTCTTACCGAAAAGAAGACTTATAAGTTCTGTGTTTATTCTAAGCTTGGAAAATCCACTTCCGCGCGCTCCACTGCCGTTAGCGCTACGATTCCGAAAACGGTAAGCGGCAAGGTCAGCGGACTTCAAATGTATGGTTATAACGGTTATCTCTACATCACCTGGAACAGTGTTTCCGGAGCTGATGGCTATAAAGTCTACTATAAAAAGACGTCTGCTTCCAGCTACACTACATTGGGCAGCACAACAAGCACAACATATAAGACAGCAAAGGTTAAGCTCAATGCAAGCTGTACCTTCCTGGTAAAACCATATACACTGATCAACGGAAGCAAGATTGATCAGTCTGCACAGAACGCAATCGTAACAGGCAACCCTTATAAGCTTCTCACTGAGATGGCTACGGTCCGCACCATAGGATATCTCAGCAAAACTACAAGAAAAACCAATCTCTATAACACCTATACTTCCAAAACCGTGGCTAAGACATTAAGCACCGGCGCTAAGGTAGAACAGCTTGATGCAGTAAATACTAAATACAATCGTTGTAAGGTTTTATACAACAACAGAACTTACTACTGTAACCGTGATTATATTAAATCCTATGCATCCAACTACACAACAAAGAAATATTATTCCACCGCAGTAAAAGAAAGTTTTGTAAAGAATTACAGCAGTTCTACGAAGTATTTAATCTGGATTAGCCAGTATACACAGCAGGTAAGCATCTTTAAAGGTTCCAAAGGAAATTGGAAACTGGTGAAATCTTTCATCTGCGCAACCGGAAAGCACACTACCCGTTCTGCGAGAGGCCAGTTCAAGATCACGAAAAAGGAACCGGGCTGGTATTACTCAAGCACTTATGAAGAGTACATCACTCATTTCTATCTGAGAAATTCCTTCCATACAAGGATCCACAGATATAGCGGCGGTTACTCTGATGCTACCATCGGAAAACCTGCTTCCAACGGATGTATACGTCTTTACGATTCAGATGCTAAGTATATCTACCAGAATATGCCAAAGAATACAACCGTTGTTTCTTACTAATGTTAAGATTCTAATTTTAGCGCCAGCCAGGATTCAAAAGATCCTGGCTGGCGCTCATTTATTTTTACACAGGAGGAAACCTTGAAACCAAATCTTCCATTACATACTCGTTATCACCGTTTGGATCATCTCCGTGCCATAACTTTAATCAGCATGATATTATATCATGCTGCCTGGGATCTGGTTTATTTATTTGATGTTCCCATTTATTGGTATAAACAAACTCCTGCCTATGTTTGGCAGCAGAGCATCTGTTGGACTTTCATTTTCCTGTCCGGATTTTGCTGGAATATGGGACGCCGTCCATGGAAGCGGGGACTTCTTATTTTTCTTGGCGGACTGGCTGTCACCTTGATTACTGCCATCTTTATGCCGGACAGTATTGTTCTTTTTGGAATCCTGACTTTTCTCGGCTCTGCCGTTTGCCTTACTTCCCTGCTTCATCCTTTATTACGGCACATCACGCCTTTGGCCGGAATGATTGCCGCAGCGCTGTGCTTTATATTGACCAGAAATGTGAATCAAGGGTTCTTAGGTTTTGAATCCTGGAACCTTTGTTCTCTTCCAAAACAATGGTATGAGAATCTTTTCAGCGCCTTTTTCGGGTTTCCCCAACCGGGATTTTTCTCCACTGATTATTTTTCTCTGATCCCATGGATATTTTTATTCTTGGCAGGATATTATTTCTATGGTATTATGGAGCGAAATCATTGGAACCGGTACATAGAAGGCCATCCCCTTCCTTTCCTCTCTTTTATGGGGCGCCACTCATTGATTCTTTACCTGGTTCATCAACCTGTATTGTTCGGGCTTCTCTCTTTGATTACGAGGCAGTAAACGATTTTTTATAAAGCGGAGGCATAAAGTTTATGGGAAAAAAAGCACTAATCGCCATGAGCGGCGGCGTAGATTCCTCCGTCGCAGCTTATCTTATGAAAAAAGCCGGTTACGATTGTATCGGCATCACCATGAAATTATATGACAACGATGATGTTGGGATTGACCGGGAAAAAACCTGCTGTTCCCTTAATGATATTGACGATGCCAGAAATGTGGCTATCAAGTTAAACATTCCTTATTATGTTTTGAATTTTAAGGAGAATTTTAAAGAAAAGGTAATGGATCCATTTGTGAGAAGTTATCAGTGCGGCATGACTCCCAATCCTTGTATTGAGTGTAACCGTCATCTGAAATTCTCTCTGCTTTACCACAAAGCACAGGAACTTTTTTGCGACGTGATCGTCACAGGACATTACGCCCGCATCACCCACGATGAAAAAGGCTATCATCTTTTAAAGGGAAAAGACCCGGCAAAGGATCAAAGCTACGTGCTTTATTCCCTCACACAAGATCAGCTTGCTCACACTTGTTTTCCTCTCGGCGACTACTCCAAGGATGAGATTCGTAAGATCGCCAGTGAACAGGGATTTTTCAACGCAAAAAAACACGATAGCCAGGATATCTGTTTTATTCCCGACGGAAACTACCGTAACTTTATTGAACAGGCCACAGGACAAAAAAGCGTACCGGGGGATTTTGTAAATCAGCAGGGTGAAGTAGTGGGCACTCACAAAGGATATTACTGTTATACCATCGGCCAGCGCAGGGGCCTTGGGATTTCCGCACCGGCTCCTTACTATGTCACAGATATTATTCCGGGAGAAAATAAAGTCATCCTTGGCAGCAACGAGGATCTTTTTGGTTCCCGGCTAATTGCCGATGATTTTAACTGGATTGAACCGGAAGGCCCGGACAAAGTACCGATGAAGGCCAGAATCCGCTACCATCAGGCCGAAAAAAATGCCCGCGCTTCCCTTCTTCCGCACGGACAAGTCGAAATTATTTTTGATGAACCTCAGCGCGCCATCACGAAGGGGCAGGCTGTTGTTTTATACAGCGATGATACTGTAATAGGCGGCGGTACTATTGTCAGCCGATAAATGGAACAAAATTCCAATGGCCGCAGACGCAAGAATAAAAAACAGAGGATGAAGATCCTTTATTTTAGGAATCCAGCGAGTTCCAATTAAAATTCCGAGGGCAAGGAGAAGGTGTCCGATATTTACGGATGCCTCTTCCGCAAACCGATAGATGGAATTTACTTTAAAAATACTTAGCAAAACAATTCCCACTCCCGCTGCCGCGATCAGCGCCACCGACGCAGGGCGCAGGCCGTAAAAAGCTCCGTCCACATAAGGATTGCTTCGGAATTTTTTTAAAAAATAGGCAATGATAATAATAATGATAATAGAAGGGGTTACCAATCCAAGGGTTGCAATCACTGCCCCAAGGATTCCGCCCCAACCGGCGTCGTGGAGATTCCCCACCGTATATCCCACATAAGTGGCCATATTTACCCCGAGAGGGCCGGGCGTACTTTCTGCCACCGCAATCATATCTGCCAACTGGCCGTTGGTAAACCATCCGGTCTTAACCGCCATATTCTGGAGGAAAGGAACCGTGGCAAGTCCTCCTCCTATACTAAAAAGCCCTGTTTTAAAAAATTCCCAAAATAATCTTAAAAAAATCATTTCTTACGCACCCCCAATTTGCTAAAGATAATTCCTGCGGCTGCCGCCACAATCACATAGACAATGGGCGAAATATCTAAAAAAACAGATCCGACAAATACCAGAGCAAAAATGATCCGCGTAACTTTATCGACAACGGCTGCTTTCCACAGTTTTATTACCGCATTAAAGATAAAAATACACACGCAGACCCGGATTCCCGCAAAGGCATCCTGTACCCAGGTATATTCCATAAAATTGTTAATCACCGCTGCAATCAACGTAATAATGATAAGAGACGGAAAAATCAGGCCGAGAGTCGCAACCACTCCGCCTGGTATTCCTTTTTGCTTTTTTCCAACGAAAGTTGCCGTATTTACAGCAATAATTCCCGGCGTACACTGGCCGATGGCATAATAGTCCATCAGTTCTTCTTCCGTCGCCCAGTGCTTCGTATCGCATACCTCCCTTTGTAGGATCGGAATCATCGCATATCCTCCGCCAAAAGTCATAACGCCGACACGGGAAAATGTAAAAAACAAATCAATATATTCTTTCACTATTCATCGCTTCCTTCCTGATTCTTCGTATCTATTTCCTAACTCCTTTCATCGCTTCCCTTGCTCTGCCTCTCCTGCTCCGCCTGATTCTGCTTGCTCCGCCGAACTTCCCGGCTCGGTATAACTCGCCGTCTCAGCTCCTTGCGCTGTTTCTGCCGGCTTCGCCAGTTCTGCTTGAGCCGCCGGCCTCGCCATCTTCGCGCGGCTCGCTGGCTGCCCGGATTTTTCTTCCGGAGCTGCCGCAGCAGCCTGAACTGATTTTCTTTCAGACCTTCTTTTCGGTTTCGTTTTTCCTAAAACTATATTGTCTACTCTCTTATAGATTATTTTAAATATGCAGGCGATCACATATGTGATTACAATAGCCGCAATCAGTGAGGCGTATGAAAAATAAGTAATATTAAAATAAGATAAAATTATCATTGGGATTCTCTGCATAATATACATGATGAAAAGATTGGATCCGATGCGGTAAATCACAACATTGTAGATGTCAATCTTCATCGTGATCAAAACGATCATAGATGCGAAGAAAATAACCAGGCATTCATAAAAAATAAAAATATCGTTGATAGTCATCAATACGCCGGTTCCCACGATACTCAATACAAGGAATATTTTATAAAAATCATATCGGGAATAAAACACTTTCTCGATATCATCCTTAAAATAAGCGTACCACATACCAAAAGGATAGGCGATGACCGTATTATACCACCAGTCCTCGTTTTGCTTTAACCACATCATGACAACAATGTATCCCACGGTCAGCAATGTGGTCAGTAAAATCGCCCATTTCGGATGCTTGCTCAAACGGATAAATCCAAGCCAGGTAATCCCGTAGAGGCACAGCGCCGCAAAAATATACCAGCAGCTATTTCCCACACTGGTATAACCCGTAAACGCCAATATATAGACATATGGTTCATACCATATACCAAGACGGCAATCTATAATGATGAATAAGATGACCGCCAACGCAAAATTCACAAAAGTGAGTAAGATTCTTTTTCTCGGAAAATCCTTAATATACTGTATCCCCTTCTTTAAAAAAGATACATAAACACCATATCCCGAATAAAAGAAAAACATTACCACAATGAGCTGCCCAATCATTGCGTCAAAATTTTTAAAGGGCTGATCATAAACACTGTATAAGCCTGTATAGCTTTTAAAATGCCTGGAAAATACCAACAGCATAAACGCTCCTTTTACGGCCGTCGTGTTTTTAATCGACATATAATTTTTTGAAAGCTCTCCCTTTGGATATACCTGTGCCTGAAATAAAGTCAGAGCCAACACTGTAAGTAAATAAAAAACCATAATGATCTTTCCTGTTTCTTTTTAATATTTTTCTAGTCAATAATAGCACTTACCTGCTCTATTTTCAATCAAAATAAGCTCTTGTTACATCCTTATTCTTTTTATCGCAGCAAAATTTACGGCAAAGCCGAAAATCTCTCCCCTGCTCTGCCGTAATTTTAAATATACCACATAATTGTTTCATAAATATGTATTTTCTTATTTGATTACATTAGATTACAAAATACGGCAAAGCACAGTAACTCCTCTATGCTTTGCCGCATCACCCCCGTACTGCATTTATGCAGTGTAATCTAGTTAAAAGTTGATGTCTGGAATTGTCCTGCCAAATTATCTTTCAATTACTGTTGTAAAATTATCCCATGGAATAGCAACTTCTGCGCCATTGTTGATGATGTCGTCTACGTGCATTAACAATGGATAATCTTCTAAAGATACGACTCCTCTGGCTGCAAGTTTCTTTACAGCTCTTGCTGTTCTGGTTGCAATGACGATGGATTCCAGGGTCACGCCCTTTAACTCATCCATAGCCTGGTCGAAGGTAAGTCCGCGTCCCAGTAAAGTTCCGATCTTTCTTGTTCTTCCGCCGAATACTGTAACATACAGATCTCCTGCGCCATGGATGATATTTTCAGCGCCGCCTCCGATCAATTCCAGCAACTGGATCATCTCTTTAACGCCCTGTCCAAACAATGCTGCCTGTGAATTATAATGAACAGCTCCGATCTTACCGTCTCTCTTTTCTGCAAGTCCCACTGCCAAAGATACGCCCAGAGCATATGCATTTTTCATAGCTACGGCACATTCCACGCCTACAACGTCTGTGGATAAACTAATATGATAGTAGTCTGTAGCCAGGAGAGACTTGATAAACTTTAAGGTTTCCATATCTTTTCCGCAGAAAGCTACATGGCTGTCATCGTGATCTGCCAATTCATAGCTGGTGCAAGGTCCGCCGATGGCATTGAAATTAATATGTTTTCCTTCCGGCTGTCTCTCTGCAAAAATCGTTGGGTAAGGAACCAGAGTTCCATCCTCTAAATCAACCATTCCCTTGGTTACTGTTAATAACGGAACTTCTTCCGGCAATACCGGCAGGATCTCATCGCAGAACCAATCAAGACCAAAGCTGCTCACACCGCCGAGAATCAAATCTGCGCCTTCCAAAGCTTCCTGTAATTCTTCGATCTGATAATATTTAATTCCGTCATGAAGAGTTCTTTTTAATGTAATATGGAAGTTGTCTTTTCTAAGACCGTCAATAATGTCTCTGTCCAGCGGAGATCCCACCAGACGTACTTCGTGGCCGTTTTCAAAAGCCGGGAAGGTAATTGCTGAATTCATCTGTCCTGCACATACAAAAGTAATAACACTCATTTTATTTTCCTCCATTTAATTCGGGATCGCTGATCCGTTTTCTTTAAAATATGATATATGATATGCATCCACACTGCAAGTCCATGGCAGCCGGATACTGGTTCCTTTATGTAACTTTTTAAGCAAAGAGATCGTAAATCTGATCTACGCTCATCTTCATAATTTCTTCTACTTCCTCTTCGGATCCGCAGTTTCCTGCAATCTTTCCAAGGGTTTCAATATGTTCATCTCCGGCAGACGCCACAGCGATCACCAGCTTGACGATCTGCCCTTCTCCCCAGTCTACTCCATCCGGATAGGAGAAAATCGCTAAACCGGAATTTTTGATCTCGCCGATCACGCTCTCAATTCCGTGAGGAAGCGCCAGGAGATTGCCAAGGCAAGTATTAAATACGTCTTCTTTTGCAACCATTCCATCTACATACTTTGGTGTGACATATCCGCATTCTACTAACGCATTTCCAAGATCGCGAATGACTTCCTCTTTTGCCTTTGACGGAAGGTTCAATCTGATATTTTTCTTTAGCAGCATACCGCCGTGATAATCTTCGCTGTCCCCATCTTTGTTTGTGTTGACACGGGCATTTACAAATTCTTCCACGATTCTTTCGTATTCCGGCGCATCCAGGAAATTATCAATCGGAATAATGCGGGCGCTCGGATGCTGGTCTGCGATCTGGATCGCAATCTCTTTCGGGCAAACGATGTAACGGCTCTCTCCCGGGATTTGCGTCATAGCACAGTGGGAAACGGTAACATTACTTAATCCATCTGCCTCTAACTTTTTCTGAAGGACGATCGCCCCCATTGCCGAGGATCCCATTCCGGCATCACAGGCAAATACAATGTTGTTCAGTGTACGCAGATCGACAGTACGTCCATCCGCCGTTTCTTTTCTCGCATTGGTGGTGGCAGCCTCTTTTTTCGGTTCCTTTACCTTTACTGTGGCAAGCTCTTTTTCCTTCGCCTTTGCAGCTCTTCTCTCTTCTCTGGCCTTCGCCATAGCCGCTTCCTGTCTTTTTTCTTCTGCTATCGCAAAATGATCCAGGATAATAATGCCGCCTACAACGATGACTGTGAGTATAACAATAACTGTAGTAATCATAGCGTTCTTCCTTTCTTTCCTTATTCCTGATCTGTCAATCAGCTATCCTGTTCATCCAGCAGTCTTTCCACAAGCTCGTCATATTCCGGAGCCTTCAAATAATTATCAATGGAAAGATGCTGTTTCGTTGGCTGCGCCGCAATGGCTGTTCCCGTCAATTTTTCATGGGTGATGACAATATCTGCTTCCTGCGGAATCTTAGAGATCGCATAATTTTTGACCTCTATCGGAAGTCCCGCTGCTTTTACTTTTTTCTTTAAGGCGGCTGCGCTCATGGCCGAAGATCCCATTCCGGCATCGCAGGCTACCACAATAAAATTAATGTTGCTAAGATCCAATTCTTCTACAGTGAGGGCGCCGGATGCGCTGGAAGCTTCGGATGCCTCAGAAGAATTTTCCTGGATTCCAGGGATTCCCTGAACTGCTGCAGTCTGTACTGCCTTGTCGCTATTTTTACGGTACTGCATCTTCACAAAGATTGCGTTAAGCAGGAAGGATACGATACAGGATAACGCTACGGATAATAACACTCCAATCATTCCCTCCGGAGGGGATAACGCAATTACGGAAAAGATACTTCCCGGTGAAGGCGTCGCTACTGTACCGACGTCTAAGATAGTAAGGGTTCCTGTTCCCACGATACCAGCCGCGATCATACCGATAATGGTGATCGGATTGGAAAGAACATATGGGAAATACACTTCATGAATCCCTCCGAAGAAGTGGATCAGGATCATACCCGGAGCCGCATCCTTCATCTCTCCCTTTCCAAAGAACCAATAAGCAAGCAGCAATCCAAGTCCTGGTCCAGGATTCGGCACTAACATAAACAATGCGGAATGTCCAAAAACTTTCACTTGCTCGTATCCGATCGGTCCGAAAATTCCATGGTCAAGAGCATTGTTCAGGAACAGGACCTTGGCAGGCTCTACGAAAATTGCGGAAAATGGAAGGGCATTGTGTGCGATGATCCACTCTACGCCGTTGGTAAGTACGGTTGTCACCGCATCCATAATCGGTCCAAAGATCAGGTAAGCAAAACAGCAAAGAATTGCTCCGATGATACCAAGGGAGAAGTTGTTTACGATCATCTCAAAGCCGCCTGGAACCTTTCCGTCGATGGCGTGGTCAAACTTCCGGATCACCCATCCTGAGAAAGGTCCGAGAATCATCGCAGCCATGAACATCGGGGTTCCTTCTACTGCTATGATCGCTCCAACTGTTACAAATGCACCGAGGACGCCTCCTCGGTCTCCTCCGACCATCTTACCTCCTGTATGTGCGATCAGCACCGGAAGCAGATTGTTCAAAATCGGGGTAATTAATGTCGCCAGTCTCTCATCCGGCGTCCATCCAGTGGCCAGGAAAAATGCGGTGATCAGGCCAAAGCCAATAAATGCTCCAATGTTCGGGATCACCATCCCGGCTAGAAACGCTCCAAATTTTTGAAGCTTTTGGGATATTGATGTCTGTTGTTATGAAAATATTTTCACTTTCACAAAGTATGGATTGACGCGATCTTCCAACTACTGTACAATAAGGCCATGAATAAAGAAAAATTAGTACAGATGCTGCGCATCACAGGAAAATACTACAGGCAGCATATGAGCCAGCGCGATATTGCCGCTGAGGAAGGAGTATCCATACCCACCGTGAGCAGAATGATCAACCGCGCCATGGAGTCCGGATACGTCAATATTTCTATTGACTATTCCTTTCTCTCGGAAGATGAGCTTGCTTCCGAATTACAAAAAAGATATGGTCTGAAAAAGGTGACCATCACTCCCGTTATCATCCCCGACCCGGATGCGGTGATGATGGACACTTGCAGGGCGGCCGCAGCCGGGATTCAAGAACGGATCACCTCCGGAATGATCATCGGAACCGCCTGGGGCAGAACCATGAAATGTCTCGCCTCCTGTATCGGAAACATGGATGTGGAAAATATCCGTATCCTCCAGCTCAACGGCCGTTCCGCTGAGGTCGCCGCCGCAAAAGGCGCAGATTCTATGGTAAACGCGCTCATCCAGGCCACCGGAGGTGAAGGGTACACGATTCCAACCCCCGTTGTGGTGGACGACGTCCAAACCGCCCAAATGCTGCGCAACGACTCCGGCGTAAAAAAGGTGCTGGAACTGGCAGAGCAATGCAATCTGGCCATTTTCAGCGCCGGCATCATGAGCAGGGACTCCATTATGAGTAAATCCGGTTTTCTGGATCACGGAATGTATGAACAGCTTATTGAAAGGGGAGCTGTGGGAGATATTGCGTCCGGTTATTTCGACCATCAGGGCAATATTGTAGATCAGGAACTGGCAAAGAGGAGAATCAGTCTCCCTCTGGAAAAAATACGGCAGATTCCGGAAAAGTTCTGCGTCGCTTCGGGAAAGGAGAAGGCTTCCGTCCTCCACGGAGCCATCCAGGGCGGTTTTGTCGATTATCTTTTTGCAGATGAAGAATTGGGCAGAGCCTTGCTTGCCGCAGAAAATCATTAAAAAATTGCAAACATTTTTCGCCAAATGTCTATTATGAAACAGAAGAAAGGGCCGACGCCCCGGGATTCCTTTTATGAAAATCCTTCCGGCGTCGGCCCTTTCCTGGAAAGAGGTTTTATTAAAATATAAAATAACTTGGCACACCATCTTTCATGAATGCTGTCATTTCGCCTTTCAGCAATGGCGCCATATAGTCAATCAATGCCTGGTTCACACCATTGCCTTCTTCGTTGATCCATTCATCCGGCACCTTTTTCTCAAAGTTCGCAACCTGATCAATGTCAACGCCTAAGTATTCCACATCGTACTCTTCTCCCTCTACTCTCTTAAGAGAAGACATCAGCCCTGTTTTCCCTTCCAGAGCAAGGGCAACCGCATTTTGTCCCAGTAATTCTGATTCTAAAATATCCGTACAGCTTAAGAAATGGGATGCGCAACGCTGCAAAAGATTCAATTCGATGGAACGAACCTTACAGCCAATCTTAGCGGATACCGATACGTTTTACCGGAACCGGATTTTCACCAAGAGCTTCCAAAACTGCTCCTCCCAGTCCTCCGATCACAGAATGCTCCTCTACCGTCACTATTTTCCCGGTCTCCCTGGCTGCGCTTCTCACCAAAGCTTCGTCCAAAGGTTTGATGGTATGGATATTAATCACCTTTGCTTCTATTCCCTGGGCCGCAAGAAGCTCTGCCGCTTCCAATGCGGAACTTACGCACAGTCCCGTCGCCACGATCGTCACGTCTTTTCCTTCCCGGAGAACAACGCCTTTCCATAGCTTTCCCTTGTTGCGATTTTCTTTACTTCTGACATAACGCTTCCCCCGCTTTCTCCAATTCTTCCATAGCCACTGCATGCTGCTCATCATTCGGCGCTTTTCCGTGCCATCCGGCCTGATTTTCCATATAGGACACCCCTTTGCCCTTCACAGTCTTTAAAATGATAGCCGTCGGCTGCCCCTTTACTTCCTTCGCCTCCTTAAACGCTGCGTCCAACTGCTCAAAATCATTTCCGTCCGCCACATTAATCACATGGAAATTAAAGGCTTTAAACTTATCGTCGATCGGATATGGCGAATTTACTTCCTCAATCCGTCCGTCAATCTGCAGTCCATTGTTATCTACGATCACAACCAGATTATCCAAATGCTTTGCTCCGGCAAACATGGACGCTTCCCATACCTGCCCTTCCTGAATCTCTCCGTCTCCCAGCAATGTATAAACCCGGTAATCTTTCTTTCTAAACTTTCCGGAAAGAGCCATTCCCACTGCCGCAGAAATTCCCTGTCCCAAAGATCCCGAGGACATATCTACGCCCGGCGTGTGCTGCATACACGGATGTCCCTGCAAATGGGAACCGATATGACGAAGGGTCACGAGATCCTCCTTTGGAAAATATCCTCTCTCCGCCAATACCGAATAATACCCCGGCGCTGTGTGACCTTTAGACAACACAAAGCGATCTCTGTCCGGATCCTGTGGATTTTTCGGATCGATATTCATCTCCTCAAAATACAAATAAGTATACACATCCGCTGCGGAAAGAGATCCTCCCGGATGCCCTGCTTTTGCGGCGTGTACTGATGTTACGATGCTCTTTCTCACTTCATTTGCTGTAATCTGAAGCTTTTGTTTGTCCATAATTATAACTCCTCCCATCCATTACCATATGCTTTCCATCATTACAATGATCTTCACTCATCAACAAGTACCTTTTATTTGTTGTCAACAGTATATATTTTTAATCGTTTTAAGTCAATATATGGCGATAATATTGGAAATCAATCATATATTGTGGTTAATTTTGATTTTTTTCAATCATTTTCCCTTTTTCTCTGTAGCTTTTTATCAGCACTTTTTCTTTTTATAGCTATTCTTTTTTTATCATCTTACAGTAAGTTTTTTTTATTCTTCCATGGCAAGCTCTTCCCTTTTCATTTTTCTATAAAAATCTTCTTTTTCATCATTTTACGGCAAACTCTTTTTTATTATCCCAAAATCGAATTATATTCTATTTTTATTATTGACTTCTCTTATTTTTCTAATTATAATGTATATGAAAGCTCCGCCGGACGGACGTCCGCGCGAAATCATCAATTTAACCGTTTCACATTTATTTTAGAGGAAAAATTTATGATACATACAACAATCTGGAAGGATCATACTATATTAGGAAATAAACTGATGCAGGCAAGAAAAAATAAAAAGTTAAGCCAAAAGGAACTGGCCGCACGACTGGCGCTATACGATATTCGGATTTCTTCGGGCGCTGTCAGCAAGTGGGAGAAGGGAGACGCCCTTCCCAATGCGGTTCAGCTTTTTGCCCTTTGCTATATTTTAGAGATCACAGATCCTCTTAACTATTTTACCGGAAGTGTTCCGGAGGCGGCAGATTACTCTCCAGCGCTTAACTCCCAGGGACTATCGATGCTTCGCACCTTTAAGGAGCTGCTCATCTCTTCCGGAAAGTATGCGCCAAAGATTCCACGGCGCACCACCGCCATGGCGGAGCTGATTGAGATGAGAGAAATGCGCGTCAGTACCAACCGCGCTTCCGCAGGTACCGGGAACTTTCTTGATGACGACCAATTTGAAGTAATGCAGTTTCCAGTATCTCAGATTCCCAAAGGAGCGGAATTTGGACTGCGGATCGTCGGAGACAGCATGACGCCTTATTATTCCGATGATCAGATCGTATGGGTGGAACGCTGCCATGAACTCAATCCCGGGGAAGTCGGTATTTTCTTTTATGACGGACAGGGATATATCAAGCAGTACCGGGAAGTTATGCCGACACCGGAAGAACAGGACAACTATCTGTATCAAGGTATTCTCCATCCAAAGATTACCCTGTTCTCTTTTAATCAAAATTATTCGCCCATCTGCGTAAATCTGGAGCTTGGCTTTGAGATCATAGGACGGGTGCTGAATTAACGCAAACTATACCAACAACAAGAAGGTGATTTCATGGGCCGAGCCGTTTACACTCATAATCAGAATATCTACTCCGATCCAAGCCGCTATTTTCCCGCCGACGCCCACTCTTATTTGTGCATTGATCTTAAATCTTTTTACGCTTCCGTGGAATGTGTGGAAAGAGGGCTGGATCCCCTTACAACCAATCTTGTTGTAGCCGACCCGGAACGCTCTGCCGGCACTATATGTCTTGCCGTCACTCCCGCCATGAAGTCGCTGGGGGTACGAAACCGCTGCCGGATCTTTGAGATTCCCAAGAACATTGACTATATTATCGCTCCTCCTCAGATGCAGCACTACATTGATTGTTCGGCAGAAATTTACGAAGTATATCTGCAATATGTATCCAGCGAGGACATTCATGTCTACAGTATCGACGAGGCGTTCCTTGACGTCACCCGCTATTTGCCGCTTTATCACATGAGCGCCAAGGAACTTGCCACGGAGATCATGTCCGCCATTTTGGATAAAACCGGCATCCGCGCCACCTGCGGTATCGGTACGAATCTCTATCTTGCAAAGATCGCTCTGGACATCACCGCCAAGCACAGTCCGGATTATATCGGCATTTTAACCGAAGAAACCTACCGCGCCACTTTGTGGAATCACAGACCTCTCACTGACTTCTGGCGGATCGGTCCCGGCACGGCAAAACGTCTTTCCCAATACGGTATTTTTACCATGGGAGAACTGGCCCGGACGGCTGCGGCAAATGACGAGCTGCTTTATCGCATTTTCGGTATCGACGCCGAGATCCTCATCGATCATGCTTTTGGACGGGAACCGGTAACTATGAAAAACATCAAAGATTATAAAAGCAAAAGCCACGCCTTAAGCTCCGGCCAGGTTTTAATGAGGGATTATCAATTTGACGAGGGAAAGCTCATTGTCAAAGAAATGATGGATCAGCTCTGTTTGGAAATGAACGAAAAGAAGGTAACCACGGATTCTGTCACTCTCCACGTCGGCTATAGCCGCAGCTATCCCGGACCGGACGGGAACCGCCTTCCCTCTGCCCACGGTACGATTTCCCACGAATCTTTCTCTAACACGGACGTAGTATGGCTCCCCAAAATACAACGCCTTTATGATCGGATCGTCCGAAAAAACGTCCCGATCCGCCGGGCCACGATCACCTGCAACCGCATATCACCGGAGGAAAATGCCTCTTCTAATTTTCAATATTCTTTTTTGGAAGAAAACGGGAGTTTGTGCGAGGACTATCAGGCTCATCTGAAAAAGCAGGAGAAAAATCACCGTATTCAGTCCGCTGTTTTGGATATCCGGCGTCGCTATGGAAAGAACGCCATTTTAAAAGGAATGAATCTGGAAAAAAGCGCCACCGGAATGGAACGGAATCTGCAAATTGGCGGTCACAAAAGCGGGCTGCCTTCTTAAAAAACTTATCCCACGGAGGAATTGTTAAATGAGCGCTTCCAAAAAGCCACCGACTCCCATGCCCCTATCAGACCGGGCAAAAATTTTCGCTCCTTTTTCTGCGTTAAAGGGTCTCTCCGAAGCACTGCATGAAAAAGAAAAACATCATATTCCAAAAGCCATTTTATCTGAGGAAACCGCTGAACACATCAACCGGCAGCTTAAACAGCTTCGCCCCGGACAGCGGATCACTGCCACCTATTATCATCTGGATTCCCACAAAAAAGGTGAGTATTTGAAAATCAGCGGCATCTTAAACCGCATTGATTCTCATCGTCAAATACTCACCATAGAAGATATATCAATTTATTTTTCTGATCTGCGGGACATTATAATAGAAGAAACCGATTAATTGTCACCATAGCCTTCCGGATTCATGCTCTGCCATTTCCAGGAATGGGCACACATCTCATCAATACCGTACTCTGCCGTCCAGCCGAGCTCGTCTTTTGCCTTGCCCGGATCGCAGTAACAAGTGGCGATATCTCCAGGCCGTCTGTCCTTTATCGCATAATTAATCTTATGACCGCAGGCTTTTTCAAAGGCTTTCACTACCTGTAATACACTGTATCCGTTTCCGGTACCGAGATTATAAACGCTGATGCCTTCCTTTTTCACCAGCTTATCGATGGCCTTTACATGACCTTTGGCGAGATCTACCACATGGATATAATCACGCACTCCGGTTCCATCCGGGGTATCATAATCATCTCCAAACACTCCAAGGCACTCCAGCTTTCCAATGGCAACCTGTGCCACGTATGGCAAGAGATTATTTGGAATCCCCTTAGGATCCTCGCCGATCATGCCGCTTGGATGAGCTCCAATCGGGTTAAAATAACGAAGCAGTATCACATTCCATTCCGGATCTGCCGTATGGAGATCTGTCAAAACCTGCTCCAGCATCCATTTTGTCCATCCGTAAGGATTCGTACAAATTCCCTTCGGGCACTCTTCTGTGATCGGCACAAACGCCGGATCACCGTACACCGTAGCGGAGGAACTAAAAATAATATTCTTACATCCATTGGCTCTCATAACTTTCGTCAATGTTAAGGTTCCGGACAAGTTGTTGTCATAATATTCCATTGGTTTTGCCACGGACTCTCCCACTGCCTTTAAGCCGGCAAAATGAATCACCGCATCGATGGAATGATCCTTGAATATCTTGTCAAGGCCCTCTTCGTCACGAATATCCACCTCATAGAAATCTAAATCCTTCCCAGTAATCTCCCGCACTCGCTTAACCGCTTCCTCGCTGGCATTGCAAAGATTATCCGCTACTACCACATCAAATCCATTTTCCAGGAGCTCCACACAGGTATGGCTTCCAATATAGCCCGCTCCTCCCGTTACTAAAATTGTCATTAGATCATAGTCCTCCTTTAGGTTAAAATCTTCAACATACCTCGTCCCTATTATATGAAATTTTTTTCTAACATTCAATGTATAATTTGAATTTATAATATTCTTGCTGTATACTAAAAAGAGTGAATTTTAAAATACAAGAGGGTTGAAATGAAATGAAAAAAACAGGATTTGACAATAATAAGTATCTTACCATGCAGTCAGAACACATCAGAGAGAGAATCGCCCAGTTCGGCGGCAAACTCTACATGGAATTTGGCGGCAAACTATTTGATGATTATCACGCATCCAGAGTTCTCCCTGGATTTTTACCGGACAGTAAACTTCGGATGCTCCTAAAATTAAAAGACCAGGCGGAAATTGTGATTGCCGTCAGCGCTTCTGCCATTGCGCAGCACAAACGCCGGGGCGATATCGGCATCACTTACGATCAGGAAGTATTACGACTGATCGATAAATTCCGAAGCGTTGATCTGTACGTGGGCAGCGTTGTGATCACTCAGTACCAGGGACAGCCTTCCGCCGATACCTTTATCAAACGGCTCAATACGCTTGGAATCAACGCCTATAAACACTACATGATCCCGGGCTATCCTTCGAATATTCCTCTGATCGTCAGCGAGGAAGGTTACGGAAAAAATGACTATATTCCTACAGAGCGCTCCCTGGTCGTAGTTACCGCGCCGGGCCCGGGAAGCGGAAAAATGGCGACCTGCCTCTCCCAGTTATATCATGAGCATAAACGAGGCATCCAGGCCGGTTATGCCAAGTTCGAGACCTTCCCGATCTGGAATATTCCGTTAAAACACCCGGTGAACCTGGCCTATGAAGCTGCTACTGCAGATCTTGCCGACGTTAACATGATCGATCCTTTCCATCTGGAAGCTTACGGCAAAGTCGCCATCAATTACAACCGGGATATCGAAATATATCCAGTCCTTCAGGCCATTTTCAAGGAAATCTACGGTTCCTGTCCATATCAGTCTCCGACCGATATGGGGGTAAATATGGCGGGAAACTGTATCATTGACCACGACGTCGTTTCCCAGGCTTCCCACGAAGAAATCCTTCGCCGATACTACACGGCATTATGTGAGAACAAAAAGGGAAGCGATAAAACACAGGAAATTGAGAAATTAGAAATGCTGCTTAACCAGAGCGGACTTTCTCCGGAACAGTACACCGTGGCCGCCGCCGCAAGAAAGACAGAAAAAGAAACCGGCGAACCTGCCGCCGCCATCGAATTAAAGGACGGCCAGATCATCATCGGTAAGAACAAAGCCCTTCTCGGCGCCGCCTCCGCTATGCTGCTAAATGCCTTAAAAACTCTCGCCCAGATTCCGGACGAGATTGACTTACTATCCTCGGAAGTCATCAAACCGGTTCAGGATTTAAAAACTCAGTACCTGGGCAACCAAAATCCACGGCTGCATACGGATGAAGTGCTGGTAGCCCTATCTGTCAGCGCCGCCAACGATGAAAACGCCAGAAAAGCAATGGACTGCCTGCCGCTGCTAAACGACTGTTCCGCCCACTGCTCCGTCATTCTCTCTTCCGTTGACGCCGCCATTTTCCGACGTCTCCGAATTAACATGACCTGTGAACCAAAATACCAGAATAATAATTTATACCATAATTAAGTAATTAAATTTACATTTCCGGTAAAATGCCTTCTTGGCGCCGAAAACAAAAGGAACGACTATGCCATTAAAAATTGTAAGAAATGATATAACAAAAATGAATGTGGACGCCATCGTTAATGCCGCAAACAACTCTCTCCTGGGAGGCGGCGGCGTGGATGGCTGTATCCACCGCGCCGCAGGCCCTCTTCTTCTGGAAGAATGCAAAACCCTTGGCGGCTGTCCTACGGGCAGCGCCAAAATAACCGGGGCATACAATCTGCCCTGCCGGTACGTCATCCATACGGTTGGTCCCCGCTGGAAAGGAGGACACTGCGGTGAAAAGGAACTCCTCACCCGCTGTTACCGCACTTCACTCGCCCTTGCCCAACAGGCTGGCTGCGAATCTGTCGCATTCCCCCTTATCTCCTCTGGCATTTACGGATATCCAAAGGACCAGGCTCTCCACGTTGCCGTTACCACCATCCAGGAATTTCTTCTGGAAAATGAAATGACAGTATACCTTGTTGTTTTTGGTAAGAACGATTACCTCATCAGCAGCAAGCTTTTTACCGACATAAAACAATATATCGACGACCGGTATGTAAAAATCCACACAGATCAGTCCATAAGACATATCCCGGAAGAATATATTTATGAACAATATATCCGAAACTCGGATGCAAAGTCGGATTCTCTCTCAATGCGTGTCTCAGACAAATATATTTGCGAAGAAGCTTCCTGCTATAACGCAAGCGCAGCGCCGACGTTTTCTCATTCTTTGAATGACGCCATAAATCAGATTGATGAAAGCTTTTCAGAAATGCTTCTTCGAAAAATCGATGAATCCGGCATGAGCGACGCTCAATGCTATAAAAAAGCCAACATTGACCGAAAGCTCTTTTCCAAAATCCGAAACAACGCGGCCTATAAGCCAAGTAAACCTACGGTCATCGCCTTTGCCATCGCTTTGGAGCTGTCATTGGATGAGACCCGGGATCTGCTTATGAAAGCCGGATTCGCTCTGTCCCACTCTTATAAGTTTGATATTATCATCGAATACTTTTTGATCCAGGGGAACTATAATATTTTTGAAATCAACGAGGCTCTTTTCGCCTTTGATCAAACCCTGCTGGGAACGTAAGAGCGATCATTTACCCCTTATATATTTTGTCGCCTGCCGGGCGACCAATTTAACGCTGATTTTCCTTATAATAAGATCATCAAATAACAGATTATCAATCACAGCTTAATCGTATAAGGAGGAATCAGACATGAAAAAGAACCTAACCGAAATCGTATTTATCCTTGACCGAAGCGGATCCATGTACGGATTGGAAGCCGATACCATCGGCGGCTTTAATTCTATGATCCAGAAGCAAAAGAAGATAGACGGCCAGGCGTTAATCTCCACCGTATTGTTTGCCAATGATAGTGAAGTAATCCATGACCGGGTTGATCTGAGCGAAATCTCTCTCTTAACCGCCGACGATTATACCGTACGAGGCTGCACCGCACTCCTTGATGCCATCGGACAATCCATCAAGCACATTAAAAACATCCATAAATATGCCCGGAAAGAAGATATCCCGGAGCATACCATGTTTGTGATCATCACGGACGGGATGGAAAATGCAAGCCGGCATTTTTCCAGCGATCAGGTAAAAGAAATGATTGAGCAGCAAAAAGAAAAACACAACTGGGAATTTTTATTCCTTGGAGCTAATATTGATGCAGTGGAAACAGCAAAGAACTTTGGAATCCACAGTGACCGAGCTGTAAATTACCACAATGACTCTAAAGGCACGCAGCTAAACTATGAGGCTGTCAGCGCTGCGATCCATGAAGTCCGCTGCGACCATTCATTATCTGCTTCATGGAAAAAGGCAATCGACAAAGACTTCCACAGCCGAAAATAATCTGCTTTTTTGCTGTACCAGGTGCGTATTGCGAAGCAATAAAATTCATCCCGACCCGTACGCATCATTACACGAAGCCACAAAAAAGGGAGGAGCCAGAAACCGAAAACACTCCTCCCTTCCATACTTCTTATTCTTTTGCAAATAAGGTTGTATGACATAATCATAATAACCTAAAATGTAATAATTATCAAGAACAAAAATTAATTTTTTTACTAATAAATTTTATTTTTGTAAAGTCAGTAAAAAATATCAGCTCCATTATCCTAACTGCAACAAAATTTTTTTCTCCCAATCTTTTCCGATTTCTTTCGTTTTTGTCTTTTTCATAGCAGTGTTTCTCTTTCACCACATCAGTATTTCTCTTTTACCGTAGCAGTGTGGCTCTTTCACTACATCAGTGTTTCTCTTTTACGCCAATATTTATTTTGTTAGTAAGAATCCAAATAAATTGATGATTTTTTAAAAAGTTATTAAAAAAACAAATTTTACTCTTGCAAAATTTTTCATTATCAGATATTATTATCTTATCATACAACAACCGTATGATGGGGAAGGGTATTTTCGGTTTCTGGCTCTTCCCCTTTTTATTTTGTCAAAAATCCATTTCCAAAAATTTCCTCTAACGTCTAAACCTTAAAAATCTGTCATTAAGCAGCAGCCAGTTTGCCCGAAACAACTGCATGATCGTCCAGTATCCCGCCCCTCGAAGCTGATACTCTTCTATTAAGTCAAATGTCGCATTCATGCTGCGGACATCCTCAAACCACACTTCATGCTCCACGTTTTCTTTCATATACCGATAAAACGGTGATTGGGCCGTATCATCAAACTGAATGGAAACTCTATTTTCAATCGCCCTTTGTACCGCCTCAATATTGCCGATGGTCTGGGCCTTCGTAGTTCCCTGAATGAAAGGCAGCGGCCAGTCGTAGCCATAATTCGGAACACCCAGATGGATTTTTTCCGGCGGTATCTCTGTAATCGCATAGTCCACCACTTCACGAACTTTATTAATCGGTGCCACCGCCATAGGCGGACCATAAGTATAACCCCACTCATAAGTCATAAGCAAAACGTAATCCGCCACAGCCCCCAAGGCTGCATAATCTTTCCCTTCATAAAGAAGCCCTACCTGATCTCTTGAAGTTTTTGGCGCCAGCGCCACAGACACCGGATATCCGAAGGCTCCAACCGCCTCCTGCATATAAGCCACAAAATCCACAAAGGCTTCCCGGTCCGCAGCCAGGATATATTCAAAATCAATATCCACTCCTTCAAATCCTCTTTGAACAATCTGATCTACAATTTGATTTTTCAGATTTTCTCTGGCTCCTAAGTTATTTACCACAGCCGAGATCAACGCATTATTAAACTTTCCGTCGGCTCCAAAAGGAGTCAATGTTAGTACGGGAGCTACTCCGTAATCTTTTGCCAGGGAAATCATCCAGGAGTCTGCAAGAAGCGGCGGAATCAAATCGCCATTTACTGTAAATCCATAAGAAAAAATGTGTAACTCCGACAGATAGGGAAGGGTTTGTTCCAAAACCCAATTGCTGATAAAAGGATAGGCATAACCTCCGACATGGATCTGCCGCCTCACGGGAATCCCTGAAACAGCATCTTGATTTTCTATTCCATTTGCCAGTAAAAGCGCCTGCCCCACTGCAAGAGGATAAGGAGGCAAAAGCTGGTTATCATATATGACAGACTCCGGAGTCACCCCGTAAGAAAACGCAATGGAATCTACCGTATCGCCTTCTTTGACAACATAAATTAACATGAAAAGATTCCTTTTTCGTTTATTGTATTATTTTATGAGAGCAATCGTAAAACTGTTCTAAATACTTCTCCACCGATCTTGTCATCTCTCTGGAAAAATCAGAATTGTACTTCCTTTTACAAAATTTATCCATCCATTCGTCAAAGTTTTGTCCAGCCATCCTCCCCCGAAACATACTACGGTAATCCTCACCGTTTCTATCAGGATACTTATTTTCTGCGACCAAATTATCCAGCTCAATTCTTACAGGCTTCTTGCGCTCCATCTGCTGTTTTGTGGGATATCCAAACACCATCATCACAGAAGGAACTACATAATCCGGGAGATTTAAAATTCTTCTCTGTTCTTCGTTCTGCTCCAAAATATCTCCAATATAGCAAGAACCAATTCCAAGACTCCATGCGGCAGTGACGGCATTTTGTGCCGCAATGGCCGTATCCGTAACCGCAAGCATCAAATCTCCCGCTCCCGGCTGCCTTGGTTCACAGCCCGCTTCTTGAAAAGCCTCATACCATTTCCGACAATCAGTACAAAACACAAGGACCAGCGGCGCTTTTGCTATAAAAGGCTGATTGTCGCAAGTGACCGCAAGCCGTTCTTTGATGTTCTGATCGGTAATATCTAAAATCGTATACAACTGCTGGCATCCGGCAGTAGGCGCTTCCGACGCCGCATAAAGAATCATTTGCTTTGCTTTACTGGAAATTGGTTCTTCTTTAAACACTCTCACAGATTTTCTCTCAAATAATTCCCTTATCGTCTGGTTTGCGCTCTCTTTCAGCAATTCTTTTTGTTTTTCATACTTTGTCTGTTCCATAATAAAGCGTCTCCTATATCGCCACTCTAATAAACTTAGTATCAATCGCTATTCTAATACAACCTTGCATCTCTTTTTGTAGAATGCGATCCCATATTTCATAATCTTGTCCATACCATCTCTTTTTAAAGCATCGTCGTATTTCTTCTCTGAAATCTGCCGGATGGCTTCTGCACACCCCTTTGCTAAATCGCCATCTTCCGCATACTTCGTTTCTATCACTATGCCGATTCTCTGCGGCGTCTCAATCAAAATGTCACTATATCCCTCTCCCGATTCCGCATTAGATATAGTCGCCCAAGTTCCTTCGTATTGGAGAAGCCCTAACAATAATCCATGAAAAAAGTTTTCTTTTCTTCTATATCTAACCGCAGTGTCACGAATACTAATAGACTTCCAGAGATAACTATTTAATAATTCCTCCGCCAGAGGAGTATTCCCTTCTGGAAATGCCCTGCAAAATCTCTCCAATGTCTCTGTCTCTGCACGAGTCTCTTCCTTAAACCATTCTTGAATTTGATCTACAAAAATCTCCCGAATTTCCCGATTTGGAATCACCAATCTGTACTCTCTCCCAGTTTTTCTTCCTTCCTGTGTCAAATACCCTGTGGTAAACAACACACTCCAAAGATTGTCTATCGTTCGATCAAGTTCATTGTAAGTTAGTTCCTGATTAATTTTTTTAACAATGCTCTCTCCTGAAATAAGACGCTCAATCTCATTTCTGGTCTGCTGATCCGATCTTCCTATAAAACGCTTCACCATAGCATTACCACTAGTATTTGCCCAATAATTCTCCGGCTCAGCTTCCGGATCTCCCAATAAATCAAAACAATAATTAATCACATCCCAAGGACAATAAACTGCCACATTCCCAAACTGATAACCATCGTACCATTCTTTTACTGTAAACACATGGTCTTCCAATCCATAAAATGCCAGCATTGCACGGACTTCTTCATCAGTAAAACCAAAATATTCCTGATAAATTTTATCGGTAATCGTATAAGTTTTCAGATTATTTAAACCAGTAAAAATACTCTCCTTAGAGATTCGGAGACATCCTGTCAGCACTGCAAAATATAAAGAATCATTACTCTTTAATACATTGCCAAACAAATTACGAAGCAGCGCTACCATCTCGTTATAATATCCCGCCTGGAATGCTTTATCCAACGGTACATCATATTCATCAATCAAAAGGATTACTTTACTGCCATAATGCTTAAAAAGAAGTTTAGAAAGGCTCAAAAGACTATCCGCAAGCCCTGTGTCCGACATCGCAAACATAGAATTACTTTCACTATCTATTTCAATAAGTTTTCTGTATATTTGCTTTTCCTTTTCCGAGAGCAGAGCGCTTTCTAACAGAAATTGAAACCGAAGCGCCTCCATTCCTATTGCACTGCGCAACGCTTTGCTGGCCATCTCACAATTTAATCCATCTACTCCCTTTAAAGACAAAGAAATAACCGGAAACTTACCCATATACTTTTTACATAAGTCTTTTTCCTCTGTAATCTTTAATCCGGCAAAAATCCCCGGATCATTCCCAATCTCAAAAAAAGCCTTTAGCATACTCATATTAAGAGACTTCCCAAAACGCCTCGGACGGGTAAAAAGATTTACCTTGCCCCAGTTGTGCAGAAGATCGGAAATCAACATTGTTTTATCTACATAATAAAAATTTTCTTTAGAAAATTCTTCAAAATTCTCAATACCCACAGGTAATTTTTTCTGCATAAAACACTCCCTTCTTTCTTGCAACAACCTATTATTTAATCTTTATTTAATCATTCTAGCACGCCTCTATTTAAATTTCAAGAAAAAAGCATTTTTATATTTATTTTCTATTTCTTCTATTATTTTACATATCAAAAAAACGCAACTTTAACCAGCTTTCCATAATTGCCTGTTGAAATCCTATATTGACAAATTCCTTTCACCGAAACTATAATGAATTAATCCTTTACTATTCATCAAAATGATTTCTATATTTAGGAATTGAATAATC